>NZ_JBHVVM010000032.1:0-96614 GCF_042883525.1 Streptomyces sp. NPDC058195 | reverse complement strand
GGTGTTCCTGCATCGCGGCCGTATACACCTCGGCGGTCGCGGCGGCGGCGGTGTCCCAGCCGAAGCCCCCGGCGTGCGCGGCGGCCGCCGCGCCCATCCGGGTGACCAGCTCCGGCGAGGCGGCGAACCGGGCCAGCGCCCGCGCGTACGCCGCCGGGTCGTGCCCCGGTATCAGGAAACCGCTCACCCCGTCCCGCACGGCCACCGGGAGTCCGCCCACGGCCGCCGCGACGACCGGCGTGCCCGCCGCCTGCGCCTCGATGGCGACCAGGCCGAAGGACTCGCTGTGCGAGGGCATGACCAGCACGGACGCGGCCCGGAACCAGTCGGCGAGCTGCTCCTGCCCGACGGGCGGCTGGAACCGTACGACGTCGGCGATGCCCAGCCGCGCCGCGAGCTTCTGCAGCCCCTCCGGCTTGGCGAGCCCGCTCCCGCTCGGGCCGCCGACGATCGGCACGACCATCCGTCCGCGCAGCGAGGGGTTCTCGTCCAGCAGCACCGCGACCGCCCGCAGCAGCACGTCGGGCGCCTTCAGCGGCTGTATCCGGCCCGCGAAGAGCGGGATCAGGGCGTCCCGCGGCAGCCCGAGGCGGGCCCGTGCGGCGGCCCGGCCGTCGGCGGGGCGGAAGCGGTCCAGGTTGACGCCGGGGTGGACGACGGCGACGGCCGCGGGATCGGCCTCGTAGAAGCGGACGAGCTCGTCCGCCTCCTCGGCGGTGTTGGCGATCAGACGGTCCGCCGCGTCCACGATCTGGGTCTCGCCGATCACGCGGGCGGCCGGCTCGGGGGTGTCGCCCTCGGCGAGCGCCGCGTTCTTGACCTTCGCCATGGTGTGCATGGCGTGGACGAGCGGGACGCCCCAGCGCTGGGCGGCGAGCCAGCCGACATGGCCGGAAAGCCAGTAGTGGGAGTGGACCAGGTCGTAGTAGCCGGGGCGCTGACCGGCCCATGCCTGCATCACGCCGTGCGTGAAGGCGCAGAGCTGGGCGGGCAGCTCCTCCTTGGCCAGGCCCTCGTACGGCCCCGCGTCGACATGCCGGACCAGGACGCCGGGGGCCAGGTCGACCGACGGGGGCAGCCCGCCGGTGGTGGACCGGGTGAAGATCTCGACCTCGATGCCGATCGCGGCGAGCCGCCGGGCCAGCTCCACGATGTAGACGTTCATCCCGCCCGCGTCGCCGGTGCCCGGCTGGTGGAGCGGCGAGGTGTGCACGGAGAGCATCGCGATACGGCGGGGCTTGCGGTGGCCGCCGGGAAACGCGGCGGAGAACCTGCGGCGCGGCGCGGCGCGGCCACTGCCGAGCCGGGAGACGTACTGACTCACGTCGTCCGGTCCTCCTCATCCAGGGCATGACGGCGGAGGGACCGAGCCCCTGCCAAGGGCAGCAACATCGGAATTTCCCCTTTCATTTCCGCTTTACCAAATCATTACGGTGCGGCAGGCGCACGCCGGGTGCGCACCACGCGCACAGGCGGCTCGCCCCTCAACGCGCTCCGCGGAATCGTTACGCTCGGTGTCATGCGCCCCATCGGCACCGCGACCCGCGGGACCACCAACCCGAACCGGCTCCGCCGCATGGACCGCTGGATCGCCGCCACCCACGGCCCGGCCCTGCGCCGTGCCGACCACCCCGTCGCCGTCGACCTCGGGTACGGTGCCGCCCCCTGGACCGCCGTCGAGCTGCTGCACCGGCTGCGCACCGCCGAGCCGCGCACCGCGGTGGCCGGGATCGAGATCGATCCGGAGCGGGTCGCGGCGGCGAAGCCGTACGAGTGCGAGGGCCTGACCTTCCTGCACGGCGGCTTCGAGATCCCGCTGCCCGAGCGCCCCGACCTCATCCGCGCCGCGAACGTGCTGCGCCAGTACGAGGAGGGCGAGGTGGCCTCGGTCTGGCAGCGGCTGTGCGCCCGCCTGGCGCCGGGCGGGCTGCTGGTGGAGGGCACCTGCGACGAGATCGGGCGGCGGCACGTATGGGTGGCGCTCGGCCCCGAGGGTCCGCGCACGGTGACGTTCGCGGCCCGTCTCGCCTCCCTGGACCGCCCCTCCGACCTGGCGGAACGCCTGCCCAAGGCGCTGATCCACCGCAATATGCCGGGCGAGCCGGTCCACGCGTTCCTGCGGGACTTCGACCGGGCGTGGGCCGCGGCGTCCCCGTACGCCTCACTGGGCGCCCGGCAGCGCTGGATCACGGCGGTGCGCTCGCTGTCGGGCGACTGGCCGCTGGCCGACGGGGTACGGCGGTGGCGGCAGGGCGAGGTCACGGTGGAGTGGGCCGCCCTCCGGCCGAACCCGTAGGTCCCCACCGCCTCACTTCTGGCGGGAACGGGAACGGCGCTCCGTTCGTCCAGGGAGAGGGGAGCAGGGGGAGCAGGGGGAAGTGGCACCGGGGGGAAGCGACCGTCAGGACAGCTGCCGTGCGCCCCTGTTGCTTTTCGGTACGGCATGGCACGATCTCGACATCGGCGAAAAGTTACTGACGGTAAATCAGATTTATTCGGAGGGGTATCTCTCGTGAACCGACGTCACTGTGCCTCAGCCGCGATCACTCTGGTCTGCGCGCTGTCCGTGCTCATCACGCCGGTCCAGGCCCTCGCCGCGCCCACACCGCCGTCGCCCTCGGCCGGGGCGCCGAAGAAGACCCTCGAAGAGGTCCGCCAGGAGATCGACGCCCTCTACCGCAAGGCCGGGGCGGCCACCGACGCGTACAACCTCGCCGAGGAACAGGCCGAGAAGCAGTCCACCGAGATCGTGAAACTGGCCCGCTCCATCGTCGTCGGCCAGGCGAAGATCACCGAGCTCAAGGAGCAGGCGGGCGCCCAGGCCCGCGAGCAGTACCGCACCGGAGGGCTGCCGCCCAGCGCGCAGTTGATGCTCAGCGACGACCCCCAGCTCTTCCTGGACGGCGTGAGCCGGGTCCGGGAGGGCCAGCAGGCCGCCCAGGGCGTGCTCGGTGAACTGACCAGGACCCAGGAGGACCTGGAGACGTACACCAAGGACGCGAGCATCAACTGGAAGAAGCTCGAAGCCGGCCGGGTCAAGCAGGCCAAGGCCAAGAAGCGGATCAACGCCCAGATCGCCGCGGCGAAGAAGCTGGAGTCCCGGCTGAAGAAGGAGGAGCGGGCCCGCCTGCTCAAGCTGGAGGAACAGGCCGCGTACCAGCAGCAGACGGCCTGGCTCAGCTCCGGCGCCCTGCAGGACATCAACCGCGAGGCGAGCGCCCGCGGCAAGCAGGCGGTGGCCTTCGCGACCTCCCAGATAGGCAAGCCGTACGAATGGGGCGCGGAAGGGCCCGGCTCGTACGACTGCTCGGGGCTCACGTCACAGGCCTGGTCGGCGGCCGGTCGGCCGATCCCCCGCACCTCGCAGGAGCAGTGGCGGCTGCTGCCGCGCATCGCCATCAAGGACATGCGCCCCGGCGACCTGATCATCTACCACTCCGACGCCAGCCATGTGGGCATGTACGTCGGTGACGGCGCGATCGTGCACTCCCCCCGCCCCGGCCGCAACGTGACGCTGGCGGGCGCGGGCTCGATGCAGATACTCGGCGTCGTACGCCCGGACAAGTAGCCGGGCCGGGGCCGTCCGGGCCGGAGGGGTGGGCGGCCGGAGGGTGTGCGGCCGGAGGGTGTGCGGGCCGAGGAGTGTGCGGGCCGCCCGCCGGGCCGTTCGCTCCGGCTGGCGGGCCAGGTCGGTGCACCTGAGGGGCCTGAGCGCCTGCGAGCCGTGCGCACCGGCCGGAGGGCCGTCGTCACGTCCGGTGAACCGGGGCGGCGGAGCACCCGCCGACGGGGAGTGACCCGCGCCACCCGCCGTCCGGCGACCGCGTGACCTTTGTCATGTCCGGGTAGCAGCCCGTTCCTTGGTCCGGCGTGCCGGTTCCGTGACCTGACGCGGCTTATGCCGGTGCGCAGGCCCGAGGCCGGCCGCGGGACGCCATTCCGTTCCCCCGGCACAGACCGCTATCGTCCCCGTCTGGCGGATCGTCGATCGTCGTTCCGCCGTGCCCTCGGGGGGAGGGAAGGAAAACCGAACCGATGCCCGTACCCGTACCGCAGCACGATGCCGACGCCGCTGCGGAGGCCTCCCACGACGCCGTCCTCACCCTCCTGGTGATCGAGGACGACCCGGCGGGCACCTTCACCGCCCCCGAGCTCCCGGCCGCGGCCGGTACGAGGGTGCGCGTCCGTACCGCCCGCAACCTGACCGAGGCGGAACGGCTCCTCACGGACGACGTCGACTGCATACTGCTGGACCTCTCCCTGCCCACCGGCAGCGAGACCCGGGCCGCCAGGAGCGGCGCGGCAGGAGCGGACGGGCTCGCCACCCTTGAGCACGTCCTGCGGATCGCCCCGCGCCACGCCGTCCTCGCCCTCACCGCGGAGAACGACACCGAGCTGGCCGCCGCGGCGGTACGGGTGGGCGCCCAGGACTACCTCTGCCGCGACGAACTGGACGGACGGCTGCTCAGCCGCGCCATCCGGTACGCCGTCGAGCGCAAGCGCGCCGATGTCGCCCAGCGTCGGCTCACCGAGTCCACGCTGCGCGCCCAGGAGAACGCCCGCCTCGAACGCGGGCTGCTGCCCACCCCGCTGCTCGAAGGCTCCGACCTGCGCTTCGCGGCCCGCTACCGCCCCGGCCGCAGCCGCGCCCTGCTCGGCGGGGACTTCTACGACACCGTCCGCACCCCCGACGGCACCGTCCATGTGATGATCGGCGACGTCTGCGGGCACGGCCCCGACGAGGCGGCCCTCGGTGTGGAACTGCGCATCGCGTGGCGGGCGTTGACCCTGGCCGGGCTCTGCGGCGACGAACTGCTCGCCACCCTTCAGCAGGTCCTGGAGCACGAGCGGGAGAGCGAGGAGATCTTCGCGACGCTCTGCACCGTCGACATCACCCCCGACGGCAGGAACGCCGGTCTCTGCCTGGCCGGTCATCCGGCCCCGCTGCTCGCCCGGCACGGGCAGGGCGCGCGGCTCCTCCCGTACGAGGACGGCGGCCCGGCCCTGGGGCTGCTCCCGCACGCCCGCTGGCCCCGCCGCCAGGTGGAGCTGGGCAGCGACTGGAGCCTGATGCTGTACACGGACGGGCTGATCGAGGGGCGGGTCGGCCAGGACGGCGGTCAGCGGCTGGGCCAGGACGGCATGGTCGCGATGATCAACCGGCAGCTGGCGGAGGGGCTGACCGGCGAGGACCTTCTGGAGGCCGCGGTCGCCCAGGTGCGGGAGCTGAACGGCGGCGAGCTGACCGACGACGTCGCGGTCCTCCTGCTCGACCGCGACGTCGAGAACGCCCGCCTCCCGGTGACCGCCTCATCCCGGTGACCATCACGCCCCGGTGACCGTCACGCCCGGCTGACCGTCCCGTACCGGCGGCGGAATCCGGCCCGGTGAGGGGCCCGGTGACCGGCGCGGTCCCGGGGCCGCTGCGGTGCGCGCTCAGCGTCCGCCGTTGTAGGGGCCGTACGGGCCGTCGCTGCTGGAGCCGCCGCGCCGACCACGCCCGCCCGCGACCGCCTGGAGCGCGGGCCGCACGTCCACCAGGAAGACGATGGAGGCCACCGCACCCGCGAGCTGCAGGAACAGCATCGGCACGAAGAGGTTCACCGCGACGGTGATCCCGAGGATGAGCAGCCAGAACGATTTCTTCTGCTTGTCGGCGGCCCGGTAGGCGTCCTCGCGCGCCATCGCCGCCATGATCAGCGCGACCACGGCCAGCACCAGCATGAGCAGATAGAGCAGCCCGACGAATGTGCTGAATCCTGTGAGCAACATGGTGTGTACCGCCTAATAGTGGATGAGCGCTCGTCGCCAAGGTACCGGGGCAACGGGCCGGACACCTCTGATAGATGCCCGGCCCTCGCCCTGCGGCAAACCTGCTGAGCGGCGCTACTTCGCGCTCGGCGGAGTGGTCTTCTTCGCGGCGGGCTTGCGCGCCGGGGCCTTCCGGGCGGGCGCGGCGGCCCTGGGAGCGGGCTTCGCCGCGGGCGCGGCCTTCGCCGGACCGCTCTTCGCCGGACCCGCCGAGGCGGTCTTCGCCGTACCCGCCGGACCGCTCTTCGCGGTGCGCACCGGGCCGGACTCCCGGCGCGGCTCGACGACCACGGCGATCTCGACGGCTTCCTCGGCCGCCTCGCCGCGCCAGTGCCTCACGGTGCGCTCGCCGCGCTCGGCGACCTTCTCGTACGTCTCCCGGGCCCGTACCGCGTACTCCGCGGCCACGCCCAGGCTCCGCAGCGCCAGGTCCTGCGCGTTCTCGCCGAGCTTGCGCAGGTCGCTGTCGAAGGCGCCGATCACCTCGGTGACCTTGGCCTGCACGGTGGCCTGCGCCTCCTTGGCCTGCGTGGTCACCTTCTCCTGCACGGCCTTGGGGTCGGTGTTGCGTACGGCCTCGATGCGCTCCGGCGCCTCGGCACGCAGCTGGTCGAGCAGCGCCGGGACCTTGCGCGCCTGCTCGACGGCGAGATCGGCCGTACCGGCGGCGAAGTAGAGGGGGGTCGGGTCGGTGAGGGTCTTGCGCAGGTCATCGGTGATGGCCATGACTGTGGTCCTCCCGGATCATCAGGCTCGGTGCGAGGTCTTCTTCTGGAGTTGGAGGAATCGAAGGGGTCGAAGGAGCCGTCGGCGAAGCCGGGACGGCCGCCCGCGGCACCGACGGCTACGAGGGCTCGGCAGGCCCTGTGGCCGCGTCGGCACTGGCGTCCGTTACCGGTTCGTCGCCGGTCCGGGGACCGGGCTCGAAACCGTTCTCCCTGCGGAAGGAGTCGTAGATCTGGAGCAGCACGCTCTTCTGCCGCTCGTTTATCGACGGATCGGCGAGGATCACCGCCCGCGTCTCCAGCTCCTCCCGCTCCCGCTCGTCCAGAATTCCGGCCCGCACGTAAAGGGTCTCGGCGGAGATCCGCAGCGCCTTGGCGACCTGCTGCAGCACCTCGGCGCTCGGCTTGCGCAGCCCGCGCTCGATCTGACTGAGGTAGGGATTGGACACCCCGGCGGCGTCGGCGAGCTGCCGCAACGACAACTGCGCGTTGCGCCGCTGCTCGCGCAGGTACTCCCCGAGATTGCCGACGTTGAGTGATGCCATATCCCGATGGTGCGCCCCCCTTGCTAACTTTTGCAAGCAGACGCTTGCAAAAGTGCGCTACACCACTCCCCCGGCCCCGTGTGACTCGCAGCGATGACTGTCACTTCGCAGGGGTTTCTGTCACCAGTCGCCCGTAGTCGCCGAACGGTAGTCCCCCAGGCCCTGGCTGTGTGAGCCACTAGGTTGGTGTGCGTGGAGGCACGGGGGCAGAGGTATCGGTATGTGGGTCCAGCTGAGCTGAAGGAGCTCGTCCGGGCGGGTGGTGAGGGTCGGAGCATCCACTCGGCGGCAGACTTCGGCGAGTGGGTCTCGGCGCTGACCCTGGACGAGTTGGCCGAGCCGTTCACGTTCGTCGTCGATGGCGACGGGGTGCTGCGACTGGCTCCGCGCCGCAGTGAGCACGTGGTGTGTGCCGACGGCGGAGAGGTCCTGAGCGCCGGTGAGATCAGCTTCCGCGAGGAGTCCGGGTGGTGGGTGGTCGAGGAGGTCAGCAACCAGTCGACCGGCTACTGCCCGGACATCAGCTCATGGCCCGCCGTGGCCAAGGCTCTGGATCGGATCGGGATCCATCGGCCGCCCGGATTCACGCACGAGGTCGTCTTTCGCCGATGCCACTCCTGCCGGGAGCTCAACATCGTGCGGGAGGAGGACTTCGTATGCGTCTTCTGCGGCGAGGATCTGCCTCAGGAGTGGAACGTCGGTGAGCCCGGGTGACTGGTCAGACCGCGAAGATCGCATCGCCTTGCGCGTGCGGCAGCATGGCGGTGCGGCAAGTGAACCAGTTCGTCCTTCGCGATGAGTTGTGGTGGGATTCGGAGTTCTCTTGCGGGTCCTGTGGCACCTACCTGTGCGAACACGCTGGTCCGGGACCAGCACCTGATGATGTCCGGGCGGCTCTCCTCGCAGCGCATGGGTCCGTCAGACTGCGGCTGGTCGGTTCGGTTCCCAGTCTCGTCCCAGCTTTGAAGGTCTTTCGGGAGGTCGCGGCAGCCTCGTTGTCGCGGGCTCGTGAACTGGTTGGGGAACTGAGCCACGGTGGTCTGGTGGGGACGTTGCCGGAGATGGAGTTCCTGAAGGCCCGGATGCACATGCGTGGAGTTCCCGTCGACGTCGATCGGTAGCTGTCCCCGGAGGACCTCAAGGTCAGCTGCGGATCCGGCGGTGCCACCAGGGGAGGCCGGCAGGAGAGCGGTCACGGACGCCGTGATCCCGGGGATCGCTCGAAACTGGTTCCACCATGAATGGCACGTGCCGGTGTGCTCCCGCGCTCGACCGTCAGGACGGCTGGACCTGGTCGAAGAGGGCGAGGGCTTCGGCGGGGTCCGGGCTCACGAGGCGTTCCAGACCGGACATCGTGATCTCCGCCCATCTGCTGGCCCGCGCCCACATCTGTTCCTCGAAGGCGCGGACGGCCTCGTCCCGACCTCCGGAGCCGGTGGCGAGGGACTCGGCGAGTTCGGCTCCTTCCAGCATCGCGAGGTTCGCGCCCGCCCCCAGGGGAGGCATCAGATGGGCGGCGTCGCCCAGCAGCGTCACCCCGGGGACGTGGGCCCAGGTGTGGGACACGGGCAGGACGTAGAGGGGGCGGTGGGCGAAAGCGGTGCCGTGGCGGAGGAGGTCGAGGACGGGGGCGGCCCAGCCGTCGAACAGGGCCAGCAGGCTCGACCGCACGGCCTCGGCGTCGGCCGGGTCCAGGTTCGCGTGCCGGTCCAGCGGCGCGCGGAACTGGGCGTACACCTTGATGTGGCCATTGCTGCTGCGCTGCGCGACGAGCGCGCGGTTCACGCCGTACACCGCTACGGAACCGTCGCCGATCAGCCGGGCGAGGCCGGGGTGGCGGGTGTCGACATCGTTCAGGGAGGTCTCGACCAAGGTGACACCGGTGTAGTGCGGCGTCACCGGCGAGACCGCCGGGCGGACCCGGGACCAGGCGCCGTCCGCGCCGACCACGAGGTCGAACGTCCCCTGCCACCCGTCCGCGCAGTGGACCAGTACGCCGTCCCGGGCCCCCGGCGCCACCTGTGTCACGTCCCGGCCCCACTGGACGTCAAGCGGGCCGAGCAGCAGGTCACGGAGTTGCCCGCGGTCGATCTCGGGATGGGCCCGGTCGCCCGGACGGGGCTGCCAGTCGCGCAGGACGGTCCCGGCCGTGTCCAGGATGCGCATGGCCTGTCCCTCGGGGCGGGACAGCGTCTGGAACTCCGCCAGCAGCCCCGCCTTGTCCAGTGCGAGCTGGCCCAGCCCTTCGTGCAGGTCCAGCGTGCCGCCCGGGGGGCGGGCGTCGGGGGCGGGATCGCGTTCGAGGACGGTGACGGGGTGACCATGGCGGTGCAGGACACGGGCGAAGGAAAGACCGGCGGGACCGCTTCCGACCACAGCGATGCGATAGCTCATGCCGATACACTGTATTTATTCAATACACTGCATCGCAACAGTACGATGTGACCATGACTGTGTGGGACCGGCCGGAGCCGCCGACTCGCCCCGTGCCGCTCGACCGGGGCCGCATCGTCGCCGCCGCCGTCGCGCTGGCCGACGAGGGCGGCCTGGAGGCGGTGTCGTTGCGCAAGGTGGCCGCCCGGCTGAACGCCGGCCCCATGCGGCTGTACGGATACATCTCCACCAAGCAGGAGCTGTTCGACCTCATGGTCGACGAGGTCCAGGCCGAGATTCTCCCCGGGGAACAGCCCGGTGACTGGCGGGAGGCGCTGCGCGGCCTCGCCCACCGCACCAGACAGGCCGCGCTGCGCCACGCATGGCTGGCCGACCTGCTCGGCGGGCGCCCGTCCCTGGGCCCGAACGGCCTCGCCGTGACCGAGGCCACGCTGGCCGCCCTCGACGGCCTCGCCGACATCGACACCGTCCTGCGCGCCGTGGAGACGGTCAGCGCCTACTTCACCGGCGCGATCAGGCGCGAGATCGCGAACCTGCGGGCCGAGCGCGCCACAGGGCTGTCCGAGCACGACTGGCAGCGCGCCTCCGGTCCGCATGTGACGGGGATGCTGGCCACGGGCCGCTTCCCGGCGCTGGCCAAGGCCGTACACGACGGCACGGACGTGGACGCCGAGACGTCCTTCGCGACCGGCCTGGACTGGGTCCTCGACGCCGTGGCCGCCAGACTCGCCCTTCCGTCGGCGTGACGCTCAGCCACTGCCGTACGGGAGCGAGGTGGGGGCGGGGGCGGTGCCGGTGTCCACGGGCCGTGCGGGCCCGTGCCGCCGCCCCTTCATCGCACGGCCCGGCGACGGGGATCGCCCCCGACCGCGTCAGTCCGGGGGTACGGGTCGTCGACGACCCGCAGGCACGTGGGGCCGGTTCCCGGCTGGAGCGGGATCACGCGCCGCTGCTCACCTCCACGCCACAGGCGGGAGGGCCGGTGGAGCACGTGCGGCGCGCACGCCTCGGACTGCTCGCCTACCTGGAGGCGCTGTCGGCGCTCCGGCGTCCGGTCCAAGGCCCACGGCATCGGGCCAGCCGCCCCGTACGCCGCTTGACCCGGCATCGGGCCAGCCGCGCCGTACGCCGCCGAGGGCCGCACCATCAGGGTGGACCAGGCCGTCCCCCACGGTGGCCGTCCCACCACGACGGCCGCCGCTCCTCGTCTCCGTTACGAGGCAAACGGCCCGGCGGGCTCCCAGGTGAATCCGTCCGGGTCGGTGAAGGGGGCGGCGGCGCCGCCGAGGGTGACGCGGTGCGAACCGGTGCCGTCGACGGGGACGCCGAGGTCCTTGGCCAGGCCGCGGCGCCTGTACAGCGCCAGCTTGACGGGGTCGGAGCCGTCGGCGGCGAACTCGGCGTACGTGCCGCCGAAGCTCCTGGTCACGGTCAGGCCCAGGCCGGCGTAGAACTGCTTGCTCGCCTTCACGTCCTCGACACCGAGCAGGAGGACGACCTCGTCGATCTCGCGCGTGGCCTGGCCGGTGTCCTTCTTCGCCGAGGTGGCGACCTTCCAGATCGTGCCGTCCGGGGCCCGGACGACACCGCCGTAGCCCCACATCGACCTGGCGGCGGGCTTCAGCACCGTGGCGCCCGCGCCCTCGGCGGCGGCGACGAAGGCGTCGACGGTGGCGGGTCCGGAGACCGTGAGCGCCAGGGTGAAGCCGCGGAATCCGGTGGAGGGCGCCCCGGACGCCCGCAGCCGGATGCGCGACTCCACGCCGAAGGCGGTGTAGAAGCGGCGGGCGGCCTCAGGATCGGCCACCTCAAGGGTGACGGACGCGACGGACGTGGTGGACGTGGTGGTGGTGGTCATGGCTCTCACGCTAGGGACGGCCGGGCTGTCGGGGCTTCTCGATTCCTGACCGGTCGGCCGGGTCAGCGGACTTCCTGGATGCGGACCAGGTTGCCCGCGGGGTCACGGAAGGCGCAGTCGCGGATGCCGTACGGCTGCTCGGTCGGCTCCTGGACGACCTCGGTGTCACCGGCCTGCGCCTTCTCGAACGTGGCGTCGAGGTCGGGGGTGGCCAGCAGGATCCAGCCGTACGTCCCCTTGGCCATCATCTCGGCGATGGTGCGGCGCTCGTCCTCGGTGACCCCGGGGTCGACGGCGGGCGGGGCCAGGAGGATCGACGTGCCGGGCTGCCCGGCGGGGCCCACCGTGATCCAGCGCATCCGGCCCTGGCCGACGTCGTTGCGGACCTCGAAGCCGAGGACGTCGCGGTAGAAGGCGAGGGACTCCTCCGGATCGTCGTGCGGAAGGAAGCTCGTGTGAATGGTGATGTCCATGTCCGGCAGATTAGGGACGGCGCCGGGGGCCGTGCTTCTCGATTCCTGACCGGTTCAGGGGCGCCGGTTGACCTTGCCCCTGGGGGAGCCCGCAGCATCGGTGGAGCCGGGCGCCGCGTCCGGCACGAGGAAGGAGAGGCATGGACCTGTTGACCATCGGGGCGTTCGCGAAGGCGTCCCGGCTGTCGCCGAAGGCCCTGCGGCTCTACGACGAACTCGGGCTGCTGCCTCCCGCCCGGGTCGACCCCGTGACCGGCTACCGCCATTACGCGCCCGCGCAACTGGAACGGGCCCGGCTGGTCGCCTGGCTGCGGCGGCTCGGGATGCCCCTGGCCCGCATCCAGCGGGTCTGCGCGCTGGAGCCGGACCAGGCCGCCCAGGAGATCCGCTCGTTCTGGGCCCAGGCCGAGGCCGACACCGCCGCACGGCGCGACCTGGCGGCCTTCCTCGTCGACCACCTGTCACGAAAGGACCCCGCCATGACCCCGGTCACCGCCCCACTGGAGATCCGTTACGCCGCTCTCTCCGACACCGGGCTCGTCCGCGAGCACAACCAGGACACCGCGTACGCCGGTTCCCGGCTGCTCGCCGTCGCCGACGGATTCGGCGGGGCGGGCGCCCCCGCGAGCGCCGCCGCCGTCGACGCGCTCAAGCACCTGGAAACCGGCGGCATCCCGGCGGGCAGCCTGCTCAACGCCCTGGAGGACGCCGTCGAGCAGGCCGCGCGAGCCGTACGGGACATCGCCGGAACCGAACCCAGCACAGGCGCACCTTCCGAACTCGGGTCCGGACCCGGACCCGGGGCCGGAACCGGAGCCGGGGCCGGAACCGGAGCCGGAACGACGCTCACCGCGATGCTCTGGACCGGATCACAGCTCGCCCTCGTCCACATCGGCGACTCCCGCGCCTACCTCCTGCGCGAGGGGGAACTGTTCCGGATCACCGACGACCACACCCTGGTGCAGTCGCTCGTGGACGAGGGCCGCCTCACCCCGGAGGAGGCCGCCTCCTCCCCGCAGCGCTCGCTGCTCCGGCGCGCCCTGGGCCAGGGTGCCGACGGCACCCCCGACCTGCGCCTCCAGGAAGCCCGCCCAGGTGACCGGTACCTGCTGTGCTCGGACGGCCTGTCCACCGTCGTCCCGTCCGACGCGCTGCACCGGGTCCTCTCCGGGACACCGGAGCCCGAGCGGGCCGTCCGCGCGCTCGTCGGCCTCGCCAACGACTCCGGCGGGCCCGACAACGTCAGTTGCGTGGTCGCCGACGTCGTGGGCTGACCCGGACGGCCTCCCTGGCACCGCACGTAAACGGAGGCGACGCTTCAGCATCTGTGAGCGATGCTGCACCTCATGAACGCCTCGCAGAACACCCCGCCCCCCGGCCCCGGCCCGCTTTCCGCACCCGGCACCACTGGCCCCGGCGTCTTCGCGCTGGGCGGTACGGTCACCGTCCCCCGGCTCGGCTTCGGCGCCATGCAACTGCCCGGCCGGTGGAGCGGCCCGGCGGGCGACACCGAGAAGGCCGTGGCCGTCACCCGGCGCGCGGTGGAGCTCGGGGTGCGGTACATCGACACCGCCGCCTTCTACTTCTCCCCCACCCACCGGGCCAACGACCTGCTGCGCGAGGCGCTGTTCCCGTACGCCCAGGACGTCGTCATCGCCACCAAGGTCGGCCCGCTGCGGGACGAGACCGGCGAGATGTACGCCGAGGCCCGCCCCGACCAGCTGCGCGCGGAGGTGGAACGGAACCTGGAGGATCTGCGGGTCGACACCCTCGACCTGGTGCATCTGCGCGTGGGCCGCCTGGGCGCGGGCATCGCCGATTCGCTCGGCGAGCGGTTCGAGGTGCTGGCCGCCCTGCGCGAGGAGGGTCTGATCCGGCAGCTCGGCGTCAGCAACGTGACGTCCGGCCAGCTCGCCGAGGCCCGTTCGATCGCCCCGGTCGTCGCCGTGCAGAACCGATTCGGCGTACGCGACCAGACCGATGCCGCGCTCGTCGACATCTGCGCGGACGCCGGTATCGCGTACATGCCGTTCTTCGCGCTCGGCGGCGGGCACACCGCGCTCGACAGCGAGGAGATGCGGACCGTGGCCGCGCGGCACGGTGCCACCGAACACCAGGTCGCCCTCGCCTGGGGACTGGCCCGCTCCCCCTCGATCGTCCAGATCCCCGGCACCGCCTCGCTCGCGCACCTGGAGCAGAACATGGCCGCCGGGCAGCTGGACCTCGACGAGGAGGACATGGACCTGCTCGGCCGCCGCGGCTGAGCACGACAGCGCCTGGTCACGGCCGTGGGCTCGGCCCCGAGCCCACGGCCGTGTCCCTGACAGCACTTAGGATCCGCCCATGGCTATCGACCCCGGCTACACCTGCTCCCGCTGCGGCGAACACCACGCGGAACTCCCCATGGGGTACTCGACCATGGCGCCCGACGTCTGGGACGCGAGCCTGGAGAGCGATCCCGACAGCATGCTCTCCTCCGACCAGTGCATCGTCAGACACGAGCACTACTTCATCAAGGGCCTGATCGAGATACCCGTGTCCGGCAGCCCGGAGCCCTTCTCCTGGGGTGTGTGGGTCTCGCTCAGCCGGGAGAACTTCGGCCGCGCCCTCGACCGGTGGCAGGCCCCCGGCCGCGAGGCGGAGCCGCCGTACTTCGGCTGGCTGAGCACCGAGCTGGGGCTGTACTCCCCCCGCACCACCAACCTCAAGACCAACGCCCACACCCGCCCGATCGGCCTGCGCCCCCGCGTCGAGCTGGAGCCCACCGATCACCCGCTGGCCGTGGAACAGCGCACCGGCATCACCCTGGACCGGGTGCGGGAGATCGCCGAAGCGGTCCTGCACGGCGACGGGGGCACCGCGGGCTGAGCGGCTACTTCCACTCCCCCAGCCCGTCCCTCAGCTGCGCGAAGGCCAGCCCGGCCGCCTCGACCGCCTCCCCGTACACCTGGTCCGCGTGCTCCCCCGCGTCCATCCGCCGCCAGTTCTCCAGGGCCAGGACACGCAGGACGGCGCTGATCTGTCCGGCCGCCAGCCGGTCCTGCATCCGGTCGCCCAGCGCACCGGCGAGCGCCGCCTCCGAGCGGCTCTGGTAGGCGGACATGCGGGCCACCAGGGAGGGCGCCGCGTACAGCATCCGCTGGTATGCCAGCACCTCCGGCACATCGCAGAGTCCGGTCACCGGGTCGCGCCGCGCCAGGCCGTCCAGGAAGTGGCGGCGCAGGGCGTCGAGCGGGGACTCGGTGTCCGCACGGCCGGTCACCACCCGGGCCGACTCGTCCTCGTGGTCGGCGAACCGGTGCAGGGCCAGATCCTCCTTGGCCGGGAAGTAGCGAAAGAGCGTCGGCTTGGAGATGCCCGCCGCGGCCGCCACCTCCGCCACCGAGACCCGGTCGAAACCCCGCTCCAGGAACATCGCGATCGCGGCGTCCGAGACCGCCTGGTAGGTCAGCCGCTTCTTCCGCTCCCGCAGCCCCAGCCGCTCATCCCCGGACCGCCCGGCACCCACGTCCCCGCCCACGTCCCCGTCCACGCTCCCGCCCACGTCCATGGCTCCGAAGCGTACGCGGCGGGCCCGGCACCCGCCGCGTCAGAACACGTCCGGGCACCAGGCCCGCCGCGCCGCCCGGAACATTCCCTCGGCACGTGCCACCGCGCCCGGCACGCGCTCCTCGATCCGCCCCAGCGCGGCCAGCCGGACGGGGGATTCGTCGCCGAGGTAGAGGGTGCCCAGCTCCCGCACGTCGAGCGCGAGGTCGGCGTCGTCGGTGGTGGGGGCGCAGGCCGCGGCGCCGGAGGCGGAGGCTTCGAGGCGGTAGCGCCCACCGGCCAGGCCCGCGTCGTCGTGGACGTCGAGGACGAGCGTGCCGGGCACCGCGTACGTCCGGGCCTCCAGGGCGCGCACGACGTCCAGCACCCGCACCCACAGCCAGTCGGCCTGGGTCACCACGCGGGCCGCCCGCGGGTCCGGCAGGAAGAGCGGCAGCAGGTCGTCGGGGGCGCGGTAGCCGGAGCGGACCGTGGTGATCCAGTCGATCGAGCAGACGAAGTGCCACAGCGCGCGCTCGACGGCCGGAGTGGCGGCGATCAGGCCCGTCACCGTGGCGGCGTTCACCGGCTGCTTGGCGTCGCTCCAGCGGTTGTCGGTGCGGTAGGCGACCAGGCCGTCCGGCTCGCCGTCCGCGTCGCTGTGGACGGCGTAGAAGAGGTCCTTCCAGCTGTGGGGACCGACCAGGTTCTCACCGGTGTTCACCTCCCACCAGCGGGCGTCCCGGTCGGTCATCCCGTGCTGGCGGGCACGCAGCCGCTCGTGGATCGCCGGGCCCGTCTTGCGTACGGCCGCGCCGTCGATCAGGTCGATCCGGCCGCCGTCCGGCCCGGAGGCGACCGGCCGGTGCGGGTCGAGACCGCTCCTCAGCACGTCGATCTCCCACTCGGTCGTCCAGGCCGCCGGGCCGAAGCCGAACCGCCCGTAGATCGGGTACTCGGCGGCGATCAGGGTGGCGACGGCCTCGCCGCGCTCCTTCGCCTGCGCGAGGTCCGTGCTCATCATCCGGTGGAGCAGCCCGCGACGCCGGTGCGTGGCCAGGACCGTGACGTTGGAGACCGCGTCGGCCCGCACCACACCCCCGCCGACGACCGTCAGCTCCTGCGCAAAGGAGCGGTACGTGGCCACGCACCGCCCGCCGTCGAACGCGCCCTGGGTCCGGGCGAAGTCGGTGTACGCGAGCCGCCCCCGCGCCTCGTCGGCCACCTCCTCGTCGGTGACCGGTCGCAGGAATCCGGCGTGCTTGGCGCGGATCCAGTCAGGGAAGTCGGCAGCGGTGATCGTACGGACGTCGAGAGCCATGCGCGCCACGCTAGGTGCCCCGGGTCCGCGCTGTCGCCCGGATTTCCCCCCGCCCGGACGCCGGACCCAGCCACGTGCCGGGAAGGCCGTCCGTCGGCAGACCACCGCCCAGAAAGCCGCCCGCCAGCACACCACCACTCAGAAGGCCGTCCGTCGGCAGACCACCGCCCAGAAAGCCACCTGCCAGCACACCACCGCCCAGAACGCCGCCCGCCAGCACACCACCACTCAGAAAGCCGCCCGGATCTCGCCGACCTCTCCGTCGCCGCCCAGCAGCGGGGCGCGGCCGATCCGGCCGATCACCGGAGCGTCCACGCCGAGCAGGCGCAGCGTCCGGGCCAGCACCGGGCCCAGCGCCCGGGTCGCCCCGTCGTCCACCTTGAAGGCCAGCGCCCGGCCGTCCGCCAGCGCCACCGCCTGCACCGCCTCGGCCCCCATCTTGGAGAGCGCGCCGGGCACCTCCCGCATCAGCCAGGTGTCGGGGCGTCGCGTTCCGGCCACGTACTCGGGGTGGGCCCGCATCGCGTCGGCGACCCGGCGCTCCGCCGTCCCCGGTTCCGCGAGCACGAAGCTGCGGAAGGCCCGCGCCAGGCCCACCAGGCTGATCGCCATCAGCGGCGCCCCGCACCCGTCCGTGCCGACCGCCGTGACCGGCTCCCCGGCAGCCTCCTCGACGACCTGGTGGACCAGCCGCTGAAGGGGGTGCGCCGGGTCGAGGTAGCCCGCCTGGTCCCAGCCGTTGAGCGCGCAGGCCGCGAGCATCGCCGCGTGCTTGCCGGAGCAGTTCATGGTGATCCGCTCGCGGACGCGACCCGCGGCGAGGTACGTCTCCGCCTCCACCGGGTCGAGCGGCAGGTCCGGCGGGGTCTGGAGGTCGCCGGGCGTCAGTCCGTGCTCGGCGAGCATCGTGGCCACGAGTTCGAGGTGGAAGGGTTCGCCGGAGTGGCTCGCGGCGGCCAGGGCCAGCCGCTCCCCCGACAGGTCGAGCCCGGCCCGCAGCACGGCCGCGGCCTGCATCGGCTTGTTGGAGGAGCGCGGGAAGACCGGCGCCGTCGGGTCGCCCAGGGCCCGTTCCACACTGCCGTCGGCGGCCAGGACGACCAGCGAGCCCCGGTGGTGGCCCTCCACGAAGCCGGAACGTACGACCTCGGCCAGGACGGGAGGCTCGTGGGCTGCGGTGCGGGGGGCAGAGGGAGCGGCGGGGGCGGCGCTGGAGGACATGGGTGAGCCTTCCGGGGGCGGGCGGACCCGCTCCCGGAAGGGTCGCTTCAGGCGAGCAGGTCGTCTACTTGTGCTTCCCCGTCACGGTACCTGCGGGTGATCTCCGCGCTGCAATCGTCCGCGGTGCGCTGCAGCCGGTGGCGGCGGCGGGAGACCTGCTGTTCGTAGTGGACCAGGCGCCCCATCGCGGCGTGCAGCTCTTCGTCCGTACGGGCGTCGAGGTCGGAGAGCTCGACCTCGGCGAGCGTCTCGGCGGCCAGACGGCGGTACTCGTCGCTGCGCGGCGTGGTGAGCGTGACGTGCCGGGCGGAGGAGCGGTGCCGGGACGGGGTGTCGGTGAGGATCTCCGAGAGCCGGTCGAGCACCGGCGTCTCCGGGGCCAGCCGCCGGGCCAGCTCGGCCCGGAGGATGTCGATCCGGCCCTGGACCAGTCGGCGGACGTAGCTGAGGTCGGCCTCGTCGCGTTGCGATTCCCGGCGGAGCGTGCGCAGTTCCGGCAGCCGCAGCGTGCCCAGATGCGGGGTGCCCGGTTCGGACTGCGCGTCCCCGGAACCATGGCCGGTACGCTGCACGGGTGGGCGCATGGTGCTGGTGCTGGCACCGGCGCCGGTGTGCGTGACCGGCACGGCGCCGGGGGACTGCCCGGTTCCATAGGTACTCATGCTTGTGTCCATCCCCTCGACCGGTGCGTCGGCGCACCGCCTTCGAGCATGGTGCCACTTGGCCGGGGCCCGTGTGGATGCTCTGTACCCGTTCAGCCCAGGATAGGTTGGTCTGTATGCGTGCGGTGATACAGCGGGTGGACGGCGCGAGCGTCATGGTGAACGACGGCGCGGAGGGGGCGGACGGCCCCCGGGTGGTCGGCGAGATCGTCGGCGAGGGACTGTGTGCGCTGGTGGGAGTCACCCACGACGACACCCCGGAGAAGGCGGCCCAGCTCGCCCGGAAGCTCTGGTCTCTCCGGGTCCTGGAGGGTGAGAAGTCCTGCTCCGATGTGAATGCGCCGCTTCTGGTGATTTCGCAGTTCACTCTCTACGGGGACGCCCGCAAGGGACGCAGGCCCACCTGGAACGCGGCGGCGCCCGGCGAGGTCGCCGAGCCGCTGGTCGACGAGGTGGTCACGCAGCTGCGGGCGCTGGGCGCACGGGTGGAGACGGGCCGGTTCGGGGCGAGCATGCGCGTCTCGCTCACCAACAACGGCCCGTTCACCGTCCTCGTCGAGGTCTGATCCGCACCCTACGGTTCGACGACCGTCTCCTGGGCGGCGGCGGTGTCCCCGGCGAGCAGCGCCGCGTCCACCGCGACGTTCCGCTTGACCAGGGCCAGGGCGATCGGCCCCAGCTCGTGGTGGCGGGCGGACGTGGTGATGAAGCCCAGCTGGCGTCCCTCCGCCCCGTCCGCCGCGAGCCGGACCGGGGTGCCGTGTCCGGGCAGCACGACCTCGCTGCCGTCCAGGTGCAGGAAGACCAGCCGACGCGGGGGCTTGCCCAGGTTCTGCACCCGGGCCACCGTCTCCTGGCCCCGGTAGCAGCCCTTCTGGAGGTGAACGGCGGTGCCGATCCAGCCCAGCTCGTGCGGGATGGTGCGGTGGTCGGTCTCGAAGCCGAGCCGCGGCCGGTGCGCCTCCACGCGCAGCGCCTCGTACGCCAGGATCCCGGCGACCGGGCCGTTCTCCGCCGCGTACGCCGCCAGGTCGGCCCGGGGCAGGAACAGGTCCCGGCCGTACGCCGTCTCCCGGACCGTCGCCCCGTCCGGGGCCTTCGCGAGGGAGCCGGCCGGGAGGTACACCACGGCGAAGTCCTCGGTGCGGTCGGCGACTTCGACCCGGTAGAAGAACTTCATGGACTCCAGGTAGGCGACCAGTTCGCCCTGGGTGCCCGGCTCGGCGTGCATCCACACCGTCTCGCCGTCGTCGACGAGGTAGAGGGCGTGCTCGATGTGTCCGTTGGCACTGAGGATCAGGGCCTCGGTGGCGTGGCCGGGGGCGAGTTCGCTGACGTGCTGGGTGAGCAGCAGGTGCAGCCAGGACAGCCGGTCGCTGCCGCTGACGGCGATGACGGCGCGGTGCGAGAGGTCGACGAGGCCGGAACCGTCGGCGAGGGCGCGCTGCTCGCGGAACAGGTCGCCGTAGTGCGCGGCGACGCCTTCGTCGCGGCCTTCGGCGGGGACGGCGCCGGGCAGGGACAGCAGGGGGCTCTTCATGCGACCAGCGTACGACGCGGTCCGCGCGGGCCCGACGGGGAGCCGCGGACGCCGCCGGGCCGCGACGGGTGTCAGGTCGCGGGCCCGTCCGCCGCCGTCGCTTGCGTACCGCCCGCCTTCGCCGTGCACCCGGCACAGCGGCCGAAGATCGCGAAGTGCTTCATGTCCGTCTCGAACCCGAAGTCGGCGCGCAGCTTGGCGGTGAACTCGCCGACCACGCCGAGATCGGCCTCGATGACGTCCGAGCAGTCGCGGCAGACCAGATGGATGTGGTGGTGCCGGTCGGCCAGGTGGTAGGTGGGCGCCCCGTGCCCGAGGTGGGCGTGACTGACCAGACCCAGCTCCTCCAGGAGTTCGAGGGTCCGGTAGACGGTGGAGATGTTCACCCCGGAGGCGGTCCTGCGCACCTCGCAGAGGATGTCGTCGGGGGTCGCGTGTTCCAGCGTGTCGACGGCTTCCAGGACCAGCTGCCGCTGCGGCGTAAGCCGGTAGCCGCGCTGGCGGAGATCGGTCTTCCAGTCGGTGCTCACCACACGCCCAGTGTAGGACCGGGTGAGCGCCCGTCCGCCGGTTACGGGGAGAACCCGTACGGCCCGCCTCCCGTGCCGCCTACTTGAAGAAGGCGATGCCGTCGTCCGGCAGGTCGCCGAGGTTCTTGGCCATCGCCTCGACCTCTTCGGGGGTGACGACCTTCTTCAGGTGCGCCGACATGTACGGGCGGAGCTCCACCTCGGGGGTGGCCTTCTCGCCGACCCACATCAGGTCGCTCTTCACGTAGCCGTACAGCCTCTTGCCACCGCTGTACGGGCCGGAGGCCGCGGTCCGCGCCACCGCGTCGGTGACCAGGTCGATCTGCGGCTTCTGGTCGGCCAGCTCGCCGTACCAGATCTCGATGACGCCCTGGTCGCGGGCCATGACGACCTCGACCTTGCGGTCCTTGTCGATGCGCCAGTAGCCGGACTCGCTCTCCAGGGGCCTGACCTTCTTGCCCTCGGAGTCGAGCACCCAGCTGTGCGAGACGTACTCCAGGAAGTCCCGGCCGTCGTGGCTGAAGGTGACTTCCTGGCCGAAGTTGCACTGCTCGGCGCCGGGGAAGTCGGAGACGCCCGCGCCCGCCCAGTTGCCCAGGAGGAAGGCCAGCGGGACGAGGTCCGGGTGGAGGTCGGACGGGATCTCGATCATGAGCGGCTCAGACGATCTGTGAGGTGGGGGCGAGGGCGGGGGTGGCTGCGCACGTGGCACGTCGGGTACGCAGGCGGCGTCACGTCGCCGCGAGGGGGTACCCGCGGCGGCCGGATGCGCGCGACGGTCAGCGCTGACCCTGGTACAGCTTCTTCACGCTCAGGCCGACGAAGGCGAGAACGCCGACGCAGACCAGAACCAGCAGGGCGGAGAAGAATGCCTCAAGCACGGGGACTCCTTGCAACGAGCGTTATGGCAGCAGTACGGGCCGGGCCCCAGCCTAATGGGTTGGGGCCCGGCCCGCCGGTCCGGGGCTGGCCTCGGGGAAGGCCGGGCCGGTCAGCCCAGGAGCTGGGTCTGCAGGATCACCGTCTGGTGGAACGGGACGCTCCGGGTGCTCTCCTTGCCCGTGCGGGACTGGACGACGAGGCCGAGCGTGTCCCCGGCGACCACGTAACCCTGGCGGACCCGGGCCTCGCCGTACGGCTTCACCTCGTCGTAGACGTAGGGCGAGGTGCCCGCCACCTTGCCGCCGCCGTGCCAGCCCTCGTCGAGCTCCGTCCGGGGCGCCCCGGTGAGGGGCACCTCGGATCCGTCGGCGGTGAGCGCGTCCATGAAGGACTGGGCGAAGGCCGTCGAGTTGAACCGGACGAGGTAGATCCGGGTCGAGGTGCCGTCCGGCATCGTCCAGCCGCGGGCGGCGACGTGGCGCGGGGCCAGGTCCTTGAGCGTCCGCGCGAGGCCGGAGCGCTCGCTCTTCACGTACTCGGAGAGGTACGTCTGCGTGCTCACCCAGCCGCCGTCGAGCTTCTTGTCCACGGTCGCCCCGGCCGGGGCGGGCAGCAGCAGGCGCCGCAGGTCGGCGTGGTGGATCTCGGCGACGTTGCCGTCGGTGTACGGGCGGGGCGCACCGGCCGGCAGCGCGGGCAGGCTGAGCTCGGGGTACTCCCAGCGGCCGTCGCCCTCGGTGGCCAGACCGGGCACGTCGGTGCGCTCCATCGAGGTGATGCCGAAGGCCGTACCGGCACCGAGCCCCCCGAAGACCGCGGCCACGACGGTCCACCGGACGACGGCCCGCAGGACCCGCCGCGGCGGCTTCGGCGCCGGGGGCACGGGGCCTGCCGCAGCAGGCGCGTCGGGTGTGCCCGGCTCGGCCTCGGCGGGTGCGTCCGGGGCGGCGACAGGTGCGTCCGGCGCGGCGGCGGGTGCGTCCGGGGCGCCTGTGGGTGCGTCCGGCGCGGCCTCGGCGGGTGTGTGCGTCGTCTGCTCGGTCATACGTACTCCCCCGGGGACGCGATGTGGTTGAGCTGGTCCTTCAGGAGTTCGGCGACGGCCGCCTTGTCGAACGGCTTGGCGCCGGACGCCGTGAGGGTGATGCTCAGCTCGTCGTCGTACGCGAAGCAGTTCAGCGACGCCAGGTCGTCCCCGCTGCCCTCGCGGAGCTCGTAACACGTGGCGTTCTTCGTGTGCTCCTTGATCTTCGGCCCCTGCCGGAAGATACCGAGGGACTCCCAGAGGTCCGTCCTGAAGGTGTGGAGACCGCGGACCGCCTTCTTGTCCTTCATCCGCGTGATCTCGGTGCTGATCATCAGGGTGTTGCTGTCGTCGGTGTACGTACGGACGGCGATGCCCTCGATACGGAGCTTGTCGATCCGTTCCTCGTAGACGCGGCGCTTCTTGCCCGCGAGGCCCCGGGCGTTCTGCTTCATGGCGGCGGTCGCGCTCTTGCCGCTCCGCTCGCCGTCGTTGCCCAGCTCGCCCTTGTCGGGGCCGAGCCGGTAGCCGCTCGGGACCGGCAGCAGCAGCTTGCTCAGCTCGGTGGAGGCCCGGCCCCGCGCCACATCACCGGCGGGGTCCTTGCCCGGCTTGTGCGCGGGCTCCTCCCAGAGGCGGGTCTCGGTGCCGCGGGGGGCGTCGTCCACCGTGATCTTGGTGTACGCGGAGGCGAGCACCACCGCGACGACCACCGTCGCGACGGGGAGCAACGTGGCGGTCGCCCTGCGTCCCCAGCCCGGGGAGGCGGGGACGGCCGGGGCGGCGGCGGTGTCCTCTTCGGGTGTGCTGACCTGCGGGGTCACGTCGTTCACAGGCGCTCCAGCTGTCGCTCGGCCAGCGTCCGGATGTCCTTCTTGCTGATCGGCGCGGTGTCGTAGATGTGGATGTCGGCCGCGATGTCGCCCCGGTACACGATGGCCCTGGCGTGGTGGAGCGGCATGTAGCCGGGCTTCCGCTCGACTCGGTAGAGGTAGTAGCGGCCGTTGCCGCTGCCCTTGATCGCGTCGCCGTCGCTGCCCGCGCCGTTCTTGCTCCCGGGCATGTAGGAGAGCTGGCCCTCGACGAAGTCCTGGGCCCCCTGGACGGCCGACGAGCGGAACTGCACGAGGTGGAGCGTGGCGGTGCGGTACTGGCCGCGCTTCCAGGCGGCGCCCGCGACCCGGCGTACGTCGTTCTCCAGGAAGTACTCGTACATGCTGCCCTCCTCCTCGTAGGAGCGGGCATAGATCTCCGGTCTCACCCAGCCGTCGATGAGGCCCAGCTCCAGGGGCTCGTCGTCGCTCCAGCCCGCGGGCCGGTCCACGATCAGCTTGCGGAGGTCGCCGTCCGTCCTGAGCCTGCGGTCCTGGGACGCGGGCAGCGGTTCGGGGGCCTTGCCTGGCGGCAGCGCCTTCGCCGGATACGCCAGACCGGGCTGCGACAGGGCGGGCAGCGGGGTCGGGGCGCGCCGGGCCTGGATGTCGTAGCCCACGGCCGTGCCGCCCGCGATGCCGAGCACCGCGGCGGCGACGACGAACAGCGTCGTGCGCCCGCGCGGGCGCTTCACGACGGGCGCGACGGGCGGCTCGACGTGTTCCGTCTGCTCTATCTGCTCGGCCTGCTCGATCTGCTCGCCCGGCTTCAGCGCCGCAGGCTGGTCGGGCTGATCGGACTGGTCGGCCTGGTCATCAGAAATGGTGTCTTTTGATTCCAATTGAGGTCCCCCCACGAGACCTGAGGCGCTGATTCCGTTATCCGCGCACCCCCCTGACTGCCATCGCGCGGATAAAGTTGCCCGCCCTCCGATTACAGTTCGGCATATGCCGAAGAAGCTCGTGATCAAGGTGACCGCAGGTGCCGATTCCGCCGAGCGCTGCTCGCAGGCGTTCACGGTGGCCGCGGTCGCGGTCGCCAGCGGGGTGGAGGTCTCGCTCTGGCTGACCGGGGAGTCCTCCTGGTTCGCGCTGCCGGGGCGCGCCGCCGAGTTCGAACTTCCGCACGCCGCACCGCTGCCGGACCTGATCGAGTCGATCCAGGCGGGCGGGCTGATCACCCTGTGCACGCAGTGCGCGGCCCGGCGCGACATCACCGAGAAGGACGTGCTGGAGGGTGTACGGATCGCCGGGGCGCAGGTCTTCGTCAGCGAGATCATGGCCGACGGCGTCCAGGCCCTCGTCTACTGACATCCGCCTGCTGACATCCGCTTGCTGACATCCGCTTGCTGACGTCTGTTTGCTTACGTCCGGCCCCGTCCGCCGACGCCGGGCCGGTCTCAGCCGTTCAGCGGCGCTTCTTGCCGTCGAGTTCGTCCCACCACTCGTCGGACTTCGGGTCGCCGGACGGGTCGTCCCACCAGCGGTCCTCCGGCCCCCGCCGGTTGGCGACCATCGCCGCCAGGGGCGGGATGACCATCGCCACGACGCACATCACCACGGCGGCGGGCATCGACCACAGCCGGACGAACGACCAGGCGGACACGAAGAGGACGATGCAGACGCCCATCATGAGGAAATAGCCGCGACGGCGTCGCGCGTACATGCCTCCAGGGTAAGGGCTGTCCCCTCATCCCTGGCAGGCGTGCGACGACAGCCACGGCACCTCGCCGCGTTGTCGGAACGCCCGAATACATCCAGTATTCGGGCGTCCCCCCGCCGTGCGATGCACCGCGTCTGACGCCGCACGCTGATCCACCGGGGATGACGGGACAGCCCTTAGGCCCGCCCGCCGCTCCGGGGCAGTGCGCGCGCGGCACCCACGGCACGAGGGGCCGTACCCCGGATCAGGAAGGCGTCCAACCCCCTGGGGTACGGCCCCTCGGCCGTTTCACGGCCGTACGCGACGGCCTCGCGGCCGTACGGGACGGCCCACCCGTCGTCAGACGGCGATCGCGACCTCGGAGAGGCCACCGGTCTGCGCCACGACGGTGCGGTCGGCGCTGCCGCCGGGAACCAGGGCGCGCAGCGTCCAGGTGCCCTCGGCGGCGTAGAAGCGGAACTGCCCGGTCGCCGAGGTCGGGACCTCCGCGGTGAACTCACCGGTCGAGTCGAGCAGGCGCACGTAGCCGGTGACGGGCTCGCCGTCGCGGGTCACGCTGCCCTGGATGGTGGTCTCACCGGGCTTGATGGTCGAGGCGTCGGGGCCGCCGGCCTTTGCTCCACACATGGGGTTTCGTCCTTCGGGTCGGGGTTCGTGCTGGTCCGGTCGTGCGGAGTTACTTGTTGGCGCCGAGCTCGATCGGCACGCCGACGAGCGAGCCGTACTCGGTCCACGAACCGTCGTAGTTCTTGACGTTCTCCTGGCCGAGCAGCTCGTGCAGCACGAACCAGGTGAGCGCGGAGCGCTCGCCGATCCGGCAGTACGCGATCGTGTCCTTCGCGAGGTCGACCCGCTCGGACTCGTAGAGGGCCTTGAGCTCGTCGTCCGACTTGAAGGTGCCGTCGTCGTTGGCGTTCTTCGACCACGGGATGTTGCGGGCGCTCGGCACGTGGCCGGGGCGCTGGGACTGCTCCTGCGGGAGGTGCGCCGGGGCGAGCAGCTTGCCGCTGAACTCGTCGGGCGACCGTACGTCGACCAGGTTCTTGTTGCCGATCGCGTTCACGACGTCGTCGCGGTAGGCGCGGATCGACTCGTCCTGCGGCTGGGCCTTGTACGCGGTGGCCGGGCGGGACGGGATCTGGTCGCCGTCGACCAGGTCGCGGGAGTCGAGCTCCCACTTCTTGCGGCCGCCGTCGAGCAGGCGGACGTCCTGGTGGCCGTAGAGCTTGAAGTACCAGAACGCGTAGGACGCGAACCAGTTGTTGTTGCCGCCGTACAGGACGACCGTGGTGTCGTTGCCGATGCCCTTCTCCGACAGCAGCTTCTCGAAGCCGGCCTGGTCGATGAAGTCGCGGCGGACCGGGTCCTGGAGGTCCTTGGTCCAGTCGATCCGGATCGCGTTCTTGATGTGGTTCTTCTCGTAGGCCGAGGTGTCCTCGTCGACCTCGACGAGAGCGACCTGCGGGTCGTCGATGTGGGCCTCGACCCAGTCGGCGTCTACCAGGACGTCACTGCGGCTCATGCTGTTCTCCTCCGGGGCAGTCTGCGGCGGGATGATGCGAGACGGGTGCGGGGTGCGGATGCGTGATGCCGCGCGTCACGGCGCGTCGTGCGGCGCCCGTGCGACGGCGATCGGGAAGGGGCGGCCCCGACGTCGGTCGAAGGGCCCGGTAACGCGGGGTGCCTGGGCTCCCGCTCAGACAGTGCGACAGAGCATGGCGGCGACGCGGCACAGGTCCACTGCCCGCCGCTTCGTGAGATCCGCCCGGCCCCGCTGAGGGAGACCGCCAATAGAGCACTGCATGGGACCGATCGTAGGGAGGTACGGGCGGCCATGTCACCGCCGTGTCGAATCCTGAGACACGATCGTCCGCGATATGGGACAGAAGCTGGTTCGCCGACTCCCGGAAGCGGTCGAGCGCCACCGGGGAGCCTCGGTCATCTGCGGACCGGACGCGGCCGTCTCACTATGTGGCGAGGAGGGCCGGCTGGGCGGGGAGGGGCGGGGTCAGCCCGCGAGCCGTACCCCGGTGCCGGTCACCGAGATCTCCAGGCCGTCCGCGGTGGGCTGGATGCGCTGGAGCTTGAGGCCGCTCGGCAGGCCGTCGACCTTCCGGTCGAAGTCGGTCTTGCCGCGCACCAGCCCCTCCAGGCCGGGGATGCCCTCGCCGGGCACCTTGTCGGCGCGCACCCGGACGGTGCCGCCGTCGACCAGGGTGACACTGGAGAGCACGCTGCGCGAGAGCGGGCGGCCGAGGATGTCGACCGTTCCGGTCACCTTCACCTTGCCGTTGCCGCCGTACTCGACGACGACGCCGTCGCTGGCGGCTTTGGTGAGGTCCTCGTACGAGACGACCGCGGTGCCGGTGGCCCGGGTGGCGGTGGCGGCGGTGAAGCCGTCGGTCAGCTGTACGTCGTGCAGGGCCGCCTCGATCCTGCTGATCCGGAGCCGGCGGCCGTCGGCGGCGGTCTCGATGCCGGTGATCCGCACATCGACCTCCTCGAACCGGCGGTCCACCGCCTGGGTGAGGAACGGGAATCCCTTGATGGAGACATCCGCGGAGCCGATCGTGGCACCGGTGATCTCGATCCGTCCGGCGACCTCCGACTCGGCGAAGTACACCGCCGCCCGGTCGACGGCGACGAAGACGCCGCCCAGGATCACCACGACGACCAGCAGTATTCGCAGTGCGCGCATGCCCGCTCTCTCCCCACCCGCAGTCCGGCCCGGGGCCCCGCGCCGTCCACAGGCTGTGTACGACGCGTGCACGGCGCCCCTGAAGATCGACGAGCGGAGACCCCCGCCCGGTTCCCGGACCGGGCGGGGCATCCTGTTACGCGACCATGCGGCCGATCAGGTACACGGCGGGCGCCGCGGCGGTGAGCGGCAGGGCCACGCCCGCGGTCATGTGGACGAAGCGCGACGGGTAGTCGTAGCTCGCCACCCGCAGGCCGATCAGCGCGCAGCCGCCCGCGGCCAGGCCGATCAGCGCGCCCTTCGTACCCAGATCGGTGAGGGCCCCGCCCGCAGCGCCACCGGCCGCGGCGGCGAGCAGTGCCACCACGACCGAGACCGGGCCGGGCAGCGGCAGCGCGCGGACCAGCACGGCCGCCGCGACGGCCACCGCACCGGCCGTGACCGCGTCCGGGACCGCCGCCAGGTGCCCGGCGGCCAGGACCGACAGGGCCGCCGAGGCGAGGGTGGCCATCAG
Source organism: Streptomyces sp. NPDC058195 (assembly GCF_042883525.1). Lineage (NCBI taxonomy): Bacteria > Bacillati > Actinomycetota > Actinomycetes > Kitasatosporales > Streptomycetaceae > Streptomyces > Streptomyces sp. NPDC058195. The sequence continues at coordinate 68,353 of NZ_JBHVVM010000032.1, read as the reverse complement.
CCCCTGCATCCGGTCGTCGGCGTCGGCGTGGCTGCGGAGCTGGAGGACCAGGGTCAGCAGCACCCAGACGCCGAGGGTGCCGAGGAGGGCCGCCGGGCCGTTCTCCCGGCCCGCGGCGAGCAGCGCCACGTCCGCGACGAGACCGCCCGCGAAGGCGAGCGCGATGCCCTGCCGGGCGGGCCACATGCCGTTCAGCCGGAACCATCCGGCCGCGGTCAGGGCCTGGAGCAGCGCCAGCGGCACGACCAGGGCGTACGAGCCGATCGCGGCGCCCAGGGCGAGCAGCAGCCCGAGCCCCGCGGTGATCCCGGCGGGCTGCATGCCCGGCGCGATGATCGGCGAGCGGCCCTCGGCGCGGGCCCGCTGGGCATCGGTGACGCGGCTGTTGCCGATGGTGGTGGGGGCGCTGTACCCGGCGGCGTCGAGCGGGGAGCCGGAGGAGGGCGCGGACCCGGTGGCGGGCCCGGCGGCCGGGGCGGCGGCCGGGACGGCCTGTGCGACCGGCACCTCGGGCGGCAGCGGGTACGCGCCCGAGGCGCCCTGGGGCGGCAGCGGAGGCAGGTAGGCGGTCTCGGCGGCATCCGGAACGGGCTGGCCCTGCTGCGGGTGCGGGGAGGGCTGCGGGTACGCCGCCTGCTGCGCGGGCTGGACCGGCTGGAGGTACTGGGTCTGCTCGGCCTGCTGCGGGTACGCGGCGGGCTCGCCCTGCTGCGCGTTCTGCGGGTGCTGCGGGTACGCGGGCTGCTGCGCGTTCTGCGGGTGCTGCGGGTACGCGGCGGGCTCGGCCTGCTGCGGGTGCTGCGGGTACGCGGGCTGCTGGGGGGACTGGATGACCGGCTGGTACTGGGTGTCCCAGGTCTGCCCCTCCCAGGTCTGCGCGACGGCCGGGTCCGGCGTGCCGTGGGCGGCGGCCGGTCCCTGCGGGTACCCGCCCGGCCAGGACTGCCCCTGCCCCTGCGCCTGGGGCTGGTGCTGGTGCTGGTGCTGCGGGGCTCCGGTGCCGTACGGAGGCTGCGCGCCGTACGCGTCGGCCCCGTGCTGCTGGCCGGTGTACTGCTGGTCGCCGTACGACTGACCGTCGTACGCCGGGCCGGGGCCGTAGCCGTGGGCGGGGTCCTGCCCGTACGGGTGCTGCTGATCGTTGCTGCTCATGTTCTGCGGTTCATCCTCCTGCGAACGGCGGGAGCACCTCGACCGTGCCGCCCTCGGCAAGGCGTACGGTCTCATGGCCACGGGTGCCGACGGGGTCACCGTCGATGAGGAACGAGCACCGCTGAAGCACTCGGGTGAGCTCTCCGGGGTGCCGTTCGCGCACCGTGTCGAGTGCCTCGGCCAGGGTCGCCGCCGTGCACGGCTCCTCCGCGGTTCCGGCCGCGGACTTGGCGGCGGCCCAGTAGCGGATCGTCACCGCGGGCATGGCACCGCTCCTCTCGTCTTGTCCCGTCCGGTCCTGTCCCCGGCCGGCTGTCCATCATGGGTCACGCGGTGACCGCCCAGTCGGCGATCCGGGTGAGCACGTTCTCGTCCGCGGCGTTCTCGGCGTGCCCCATGCCGGGTTCCAGCCACAGCTCGGCCCCCTCGCCCGCCGCCTCGGCCAGCGACCGCGGGTGGTCCAGCGGGAAGTACGCGTCGCGGTCGCCGTGCACGATCAGCAGCGGCGCCGGGGCGATCCGCCGGGCCGCCTCGACGGGCGGGAGCGGCACCGGATCCCACTGCTCGCTGTCTATCCGGGTGCGCAGCCCGTACCGGCCCACCAGGCGGCCCGTCGGGCGGGTGACCAGCCAGTGCACCCGGCGCATCGGCGCCGTGCCCCGGTAGAACCAGCGCGCCGGGGCGCTCACCGCCACCACCGCGTCCGCACGCTCCTCCGGCCGCTCCGCGTACAGCGCCCCGTGCCGCAGCACCACCGAGCCGCCCATCGAGAAACCCACGGTCACCACCCGGCGGTGCCCGAGGGACCGCGCCCACGCCACCGCCGCCGCGAGATCCCGCACCTCACGGTCACCGACCGTCGACCGCCCGTCGGACCCGCCGTGCCCGCGGAACGAGAAGGTCACCACGGCCGCCCGCCCGGCGAACACCCCGGCCGCCCGCCGCACCGCGGGCCGGTCCACCGAACCGGTGAACCCGTGTGCGAGCACGATCGCGGTGACGTCCGCCGCGCCCTCAGCAGTACCGTCGAAGGATGGCCCCTCCACCGCACCCGGCTCGTACACCGCTTCGATCCGCACCCCGTCGTCGGTACGCAGAGCCGTGCGCAGGGCGGCGCCCGAGGTGGTGCGCGGGGCTGCGCGCGGAGTCGTACGCGGGGCACCGGGCGTGACCGAGGAAACAGCGGAACGTCCGAACGGCCCCTCGGACACAGAAGTCATGTGGGCTATTGTGCTGGGAAGAGGATCCGGGCAACGCAGCCCCCGGGTCCTTTTGTGCGTTCCGGATGGTGTTACGGCGACGTTTCCACAAACTCAGCGCCCACCGGAACCCGCACGACGAACCGTACGAAGAAGTGCCGCATACTCCCCCGGGCCCGGCCCGGGAGTGCCCCTCTCGCAGGGAACGAGGAGGACCGACGTAATGGGCGAGCGAACCGCGCACGATCATCAACCGATGCCCCGGGCAGGTGGGCGCCGATGAGTTCACTGCTTCTTCTGACGAATGCCCTTCAACCGTCGACGGAGGTGCTCCCCGCGCTCGGCCTGCTGCTGCACAGCGTGCGGGTGGCCCCCGCCGAAGGCCCCGCGCTCGTCGACACCCCCGGTGCCGACGTCATCCTGATCGACGGCCGCCGCGACCTCCCCCAGGTGCGCTCGCTCTGCCAGCTGCTGCGGTCCACCGGGCCCGGATGTCCGCTGATCCTCGTGGTGACGGAGGGCGGGCTCGCGGCCGTCACCGCCGACTGGGGCGTCGACGACGTGCTGCTGGACACGGCGGGACCGGCCGAGGTCGAGGCCCGGCTGCGGCTGGCCACCGGTCGCCAGCAGATCGCCGCCGACGGCTCCCCGATGGAGATCCGCAACGGCGACCTCTCGGTCGACGAGGCCACGTACAGCGCGAAGCTCAAGGGGCGGGTCCTGGACCTGACCTTCAAGGAGTTCGAGCTCCTCAAGTACCTGGCGCAGCACCCCGGCCGGGTCTTCACCCGCGCCCAGCTGCTCCAGGAGGTCTGGGGCTACGACTACTTCGGCGGCACGCGCACCGTCGACGTCCACGTGCGGCGGCTGAGGGCCAAGCTCGGGCCCGAGCACGAGTCGCTGATCGGCACGGTCCGCAACGTCGGCTACCGCTTCGTGGTGCCCGAGAAGGTGGAGCGCGCGGCGGAGGAGGCCAAGGGCCGGACCGCCTCCGGGAAGGGTTCCGGGGCGGTAACCCGTTCGGAGCAGCCGGTCCGTACGGGGGCGCGGGAAGAAGCCCCGGTCCGCCCTGCCGGACGGTAGGTATATCCGCGTAGACTGCCGCGCGTGGCCAAGGTGACGCGGGACGATGTGGCGAGACTGGCGGGGACGTCGACCGCGGTCGTCAGCTACGTCATCAACAACGGACCGAGGCCGGTCGCCCCGGCCACGCGCGAGCGGGTACTCGCCGCCATCAAGGAGCTGGGCTACCGGCCGGACCGGGTTGCCCAGGCCATGGCCTCGCGGCGCACCGATCTCATAGGGATGATCGTGCCGGACGCCCGGCAGCCGTTCTTCGCGGAGATGGCGCACGCGGTCGAACAGGCCGCGGCCGAGCGCGGAAAGATGGTGCTGGTCGGCAATTCCGACTACCGCGACGAGCGCGAGGTCCACTACCTGCGGGCCTTCCTCGGCATGCGGGTCTCCGGCCTGATCCTGGTCAGCCAGGGCCCCAGCGAGCGCGCGGCGGCCGAGATCGAGGCGTGGGACGCGCGGGTGGTGCTGCTGCACGAGCGGCCGGAGGCCATCGAGGACGTCGCGGTCGTCACCGACGACGTGGGCGGCGCCCAGCTCGCCACCCGGCACCTGCTGGAGCACGGCAACGCCTACGTGGCGTGTTTCGGCGGCGTGGAGTCCACCCCGGCGGTCGGTGACCCGGTCGCCGACCACGTGGAGGGCTGGCGCCGGGCGATGCAGGAGTCCGGGCGGTCGACGGAGGGCCGCCTCTTCCAGGCCCCGTACAACCGCTACGACGCCTACCGGGTGGCACTGGAGCTGCTCGCCGGACCGGACCGGCCGCCGGCCATCTTCTGCTCGACGGACGACCAGGCCATCGGAGTGCTGCGGGCCGCCCGCGAACTGCGGATCGATGTGCCCGGGGAGCTCGCCGTGGCGGGCTTCGACGACGTGAAGGAAGCCGGGCTGACCGATCCGCCGCTGACCACGGTCTCCTCGGACCGCCCGGCGATGGCGCGGGCCGCGGTGGACCTGGTGCTCGACGACTCGCTGCGGGTGTCGGGCTCACGCCGGGAGCGGCTGAAGCAGTTCCCCTCCGCGCTGGTGGTACGGCGCTCCTGCGGCTGCGGCGATCCGGCACAGGGCCCGCAGTAGCGGGCCGCTTCCCCGAAAACGCACGGCACCGTCCCGAAAACGCACGGCGCTGTGCCGGGAACGCACGGCGCCGTCCCGGGAACGCACGGCGCTTTATATCGGGCATACGCACTTCTGCCCGGCTTCTCAGGGCTGGCTCAGGCTTCTCTCATCTTCGGCGGACACGCTCGTAGCCATGACAGAGAGCCAGCGCCCGAGCGGCGAGTACCCCACGTACCCCTCGTATGGCAACGGCGACGGCGACGCGGCCGTCCCGCCGCCGCCGTCATACCCGCCCGTCCAGTCCGCCTGGCCCGCCCCGCCCCAGCCGGAACCGGCCGCTCCGCGTCACCGTGACCGGGCCAGGCGGCCGGTCGCCCTCCTGGCGGCGGTGGCGATGGCGGCGGCGGTCGTCGGCGGCGGCTCCGCCGCCCTCGTCGGCGAGCTCACCGGCCGGAACAGCGGCAGTTCCTCGGCCGATGTCATCCCCGGCACCACGGTCTCGCAGAGCAGCAAGGGCACCGTCTCCGGAGTCGCCAAGGCCGTCTCCCCGATGATCGTCGAGATCAACGCGGTCTCGACGGCGGGCGAGTCCACCGGCTCCGGTGTGGTCATCACGTCCGACGGCGAGATCGTCACCAACAACCACGTCATCTCCGGCGCCTCGTCGATCAAGGTGCAGCTCAGCACCGGCCGCTCGTACACCGCGAAGGTGGTCGGCACCGACCCCGACAAGGACCTCGCCCTGATCAAGCTCCAGGGCGCGAGCGGGCTGAAGACGGCCACGCTGGGCGACTCCTCGGCGGTGGCGGTCGGCGACCAGGTCGTGGCGATCGGCTCCCCCGAGGGCCTGACCGGCACCGTCACCAGCGGCATCGTCTCCGCCCTCGACCGCGACGTCACCGTCGCCAAGGAGGACAGCAACGGCGTCAACGGCCGGGGGCAGGGGCAGGGCGGTGCGGGCGGTGAGCAGTGGCCGTTCGAGTTCGGCGGACGGCAGTTCAACGGCGACACCGGCGAGTCCACCACGACGTACAAGGCGCTCCAGACCGACGCCTCGCTCAACCCCGGCAACTCCGGCGGCGCCCTCATCAACATGAACGGCGAGATCATCGGCATCAACTCCGCGATGTACTCGGCGAGTTCGTCCAGCGGTTCGGGAAGCGCGGGCGCGGGCAGCGTGGGTCTGGGCTTCGCCATCCCGGTGAACACCCTCAAGGCGGACCTCCCCTCCCTGCGGTCCGGTGGCAGCTCCTGAGCGGTCGGCCGTGCGAGGCTGAGACCCGGAAGGCACCGCCGTACGGGACCGAGAAGCCCGTACGCGCACGAGACAACCGGGACACCGGAGAAGAGGACCGCGACCGATGAGCCCCGCCGAGGACGGCCCGCAGTGCATCCTGATCGTCGACGACGAGCCCGCCGTGCGCGAGGCCCTGCAACGCAGCCTCGCGTTCGAGGGGTACGGCACCGAGGTCGCCGTCGACGGTCTCGACGCGCTGGCCAGGGCCGAGTCCTACGCCCCCGACCTCATCGTCCTCGACATCCAGATGCCCCGGATGGACGGCCTCACCGCGGCCCGGCGGCTCCGTTCCTCCGGCACCACCACGCCCATCCTGATGCTGACCGCCCGCGACACCGTCGGCGACCGGGTCACCGGCCTCGACGCGGGCGCCGACGACTACCTGGTCAAGCCCTTCGAGCTGGACGAGCTCTTCGCGCGCATCCGGGCCCTGCTGCGCCGCAGCTCGTACGCGGCCCCGGCGAGCGGCGGCGCCCCCGATGCCGACGAACTGTCCTTCGCCGACCTCCGGATGAACCTCGCGACCCGCGAGGTCACCCGGGGCACCCGCCGGGTCGAGCTGACCCGTACCGAGTTCACCCTGCTGGAGATGTTCCTGGCCCACCCCCGCCAGGTGCTGACCCGCGAGCAGATCCTCAAGGCCGTGTGGGGCTTCGACTTCGAGCCCAGCTCCAACTCCCTGGACGTGTACGTCATGTACCTGCGCCGCAAGACGGAGGCGGGCGGCGAACCGCGTCTCGTGCACACCGTGCGCGGGGTCGGTTACGCGCTCCGCCCCGGCGGCGGTGACGGATGACCGCGGCCCCCGACGGCCCCCGCCCCCGCCCTGGCGCCCTGCACCGCTTCCGCGCCCTGCCGCTGCGTTCCCGGCTCGCGCTGCTGGTGACGGCGGCGGTCGCGGTCGCGGTCGCGGCGGTGGCCGCGGCCTGCTGGTTCGTGACGCGGGAGCAGCTGGAGAACCAGCTGGACGCCTCGCTGCGCAATGTCACGGTCAGCGATGTCTATGTGAAGCAGCTGTTCACCGCCTGCACCCGGCCCGACCAGGCGACCGCCCCGCAGGTCGGGGGAACGTACACCGTGCAGCTCGTCACCGCGGCCAAAAGCACCTGCACCTCGGCCGGGGCCTCCCCGATCCGGGTGACGGCCGCCGACGCCGCCGTGGCCGCCGGGGTGCGGGACACCGCCCTGCACACGGCCACCACGGAGAACGGCCGGCGGATGCGCGTGTACACGTACGGGTACGAGAGCCACAGCCCGGTGTCCGACCTGCCCACGCGCAGCTTCGCGGTCTCCGTCGCCCGTCCGATGAGCGAGATCAACGACCCGCTCTCCTCGCTCGCCTGGATGCTCATGGTCGTCTCCGGCATCGGGGCCGTGGGCGCCGGGGCGGCCGGGCTCTGGGTGGCCCGCACCGGCCTGCGCCCGGTCGACCAGCTCACCGGGGCGGTCGAGCACGTCGCCCGCACCGAGGACCTCACCGTCCGTATCCCGGTCGACGGCGAGGACGAGATCGCCCGGCTCTCCCGCTCCTTCAACTCGATGACCGCGTCCCTGGCCAGCTCCCGCGACCGCCAGGCCCAGCTGATCGCCGACGCTGGCCACGAGCTGCGGACCCCGCTGACGTCCCTGCGCACCAACATCGAGCTCCTCGCCCGCAGCGACGACACCGGCCGCGCCATCCCGCCCGACGACCGCAGGGCCCTGATGACCTCGGTCAAGGCGCAGATGACCGAGCTGGCCTCGCTCATCGGGGACCTCCAGGAACTGGCCCGGCCCGACGCACCCGCCCCCGGCCCGCTCCAGGTCGTCGCGCTGCACGACATCGCGGACACGGCCCTGGAACGCGCCCGGCTGCGCGGCCCCGAGCTGACCATCCGGGCCGACCTGACCCCCTGGTACGTACGGGCGGAGCCCGCCGCGCTGGAACGGGCGGTGGTCAACGTCCTGGACAATGCGGTGAAGTTCAGCCCTCCCCGGGGCACCGTGGAGGTCGCCCTGCGCGGCGGTGAACTGACCGTACGGGACCAGGGCCCCGGCATCCCCGCCGACGAGCTCCCGCACGTCTTCGAACGCTTCTGGCGCTCCCCGTCCGCCCGCCAGCTCCCCGGCTCCGGCCTGGGCCTGTCGATCGTCGCCCGCACGATCCAGCAGGCGGGCGGCGAGGTAGCCCTCCGCCCCGCCCCGGACGGCCCCGGCACCATCGCCTCGATCCGCCTCCCGGGAGCCCCGAAACCGCCGCCGGGACTGTGAGTCGGCGCCCGTGGCCCGGGACCGGCGCCGCTACCGCTACCGCTACCAGCGGTCGTAGACGCTGAAGGGGCGCGCGCCGTCGTAGCCGCGGACCACGATCAGCAGGTCGCCGTGGGTGAGCAGATCGCGGACGGGGTTGCCGTAGTCCACGACCTGGTCGCGGAAGGCCCGGTCGTCCTCCTCGTCGCCGGTGGCCGCGTCGTGGACGTACAGCGTGTCGCCGTACTTCCAGTCCGTCCTGACGGTCGTCACCCGGCCGTCCGTCACGTCCAGCGCCTCGACGTTGCTGGAGCCGTTCCCGACCCGCTCCCGCCACAGTTCGCCGCCGGTCGCCAGGTCGAAGGCGACGAGCCGTTCCCAGGCTCCGCCCTGCCCGCCCTCGTACGAGGCGATCGTGATCAGCCGCCCGTCCGCGACGGCCGTCCGGCCGATCGAGCCGTAGTCGCCGACTGCACCGATCCGGCTCCGGGAACGGCCGTCGGGGCCGAAGGCGAAGAAACCCTTCCGGCCGCCCTGTTCGTCCACCCGCACCGTGGGCGGGTCGGCGGACACGACCGAGAGACCGGCGTCCGCGGCCACCCCGCGCCGGGCGTCCAGCGGCACCGTCCACCGCACCGTGCCGTCGTCCGGTCCGAACGCGGCGAGCATGGCCTCGTCCTCGCAGCCCAGGGCGGCCACCAGCCGCTTCGGCGCGAGGCCGAGGTCGCCCAGGCCGCACCCCTTCGGCAGCGCGGTCGTCCACCGGGCGGTGCCGGTCCTCAGGTCGACCGCGCGCAGCCGGCCGCCGTCCAGGAACACCCCGAGCCCGTGACCGACACCGACGACGGTGCCGCCGCCCGCCGGGCCGGCATCGGCGGTGCGCCACAGCTCGCGGCCGTCGGCGAGGCCGATCGCCACGACGGTGGCGCAGCCCCCGGCCTTCTTCTTCGCGGGTCCTGCCGCGCGGTAGGCGATCAGGGCGACCCCGGCGGCGGGGTCGGTGTCGGCCGCGCACACCTCGGTCCGGCCCGGGATGACGTGTTCCCAGCGCTTCTTCCCCGACCGGACGTCGTACCCGGTCACGCCGTCGAAACGGCTGCGGACCACGGTGTCGTCGACGAGCCAGACACCGTCACCGTCGCCGGAGGGCTCACTGTCGTACGGGAGCTGCCAGGCGGTGGTCATGGAGAAGAAGGGCATGTAGCCCGAGTCGATCAGGAAGACGGACGCGAAGCCGCCCAGAGCGGTCAGCAGGACCAGGAGGGCGGCCAGCGGGCGGCGCAGCCCGCGCCGTCCGCGCGGCGCTCCCCCCTCGCCTCTTCCGCCTTCGTTCCCACCACTGCCCCGGCCCGCTGCCGCCATACGGATCCCCACCCCTGGTACGGCTGTACGAAGATCCACAGCGTATGCGATTTCCGGCCATTCCGACCCGCTGGCCAGGACTTACCGGCTGACGGAGCGCCAGATGTGCTCCGCCATCGTCCGCTCGGCCTCCGCCAGGTCCACGTCTCCGATGGAGAGCCAGCGGCGCGCGATGGCCGTGACCGGGCCCATGATCAGCGATTCCAGTACGGGCAGGGGGAGGCCGACGAGCTCCCCCGACGCCTGGTGGGTGTGCAGCCAGGCCAGGAGCGGGGCCAGCCGGGCCTCCTGGGCGCCGCGTATCTGCTGGGCGTGCGCCCCGGTCTCGCGGTCCGCGGCGACCGAGTGCATGAGCCGGGCCGCGCCCGGGTTGAGCTGGACGAAGCGCAGATAGGCCCGTACCAGGGCGTGCACACCGTCGCGGGCGCCGTCCACCTGCTCCAGGGCCCCGCCCAGCTCGTCGAGGAGGCGGACCAGCCAGGACTGCGCGAGGGCGAGCACCACTCCCTGAAGGCTGCCGAAGTGGTGGTAGATGCTTCCCGCGCTGACGCCGCTGGCCGAGGTGATCGCGCTGAGCGTGAGACCGGCCTCGCCCTGCGCGACGTAGAGGTCGAGCGCGCAGTCGAGCACCTGCGCGGCCGTGGCCTCACCGCGTTGCTGTTTCGGGCTCATCGATGCCGTCCTCGTTCCCGGAACAGGAGGCCACCAAGGGTCCGTCGCGGCCCCCGGTCCCTCGTGGAGTGTCCCCCGCCCACAGCGTAGTGAAGTTTCTGGAATTATTTCCGGAAGTAGTTCCAATACCCGTGTGCCGTACCTCAGACTGAACATCGTCCGCGCCAAGTCCCGGCGCGGCAGCCCGACTTCGGGATCTCCGATGACCGGGTCGGCCCCATGGGCCACGGCAGGGGACGCGCGGGGGAGCGCTCAGACATGACCAGCGTGCACAACGGCGGCCGTCAGGACGGCGAGGACAACCTCGACGGCGGAATCCAGCCGCTGACCGCGAACGATCCGGCCCGCATCGGGCCCTACCTGCTGCTCGGCAGACTCGGCGCGGGCGGCATGGGCCGGGTCTACCTCGCCCGCTCCGAGGGCGGGCGCACCGTCGCGGTCAAGGTGGTGCACCCGGAGCACGTGGTGGATCCGCAGTTCAGGGCCCGCTTCCGCCGCGAGGTCGACGCGGCGAGGAAGGTGGGCGCGCGCCACACCGCACCCGTGCTGGACGCGGCCCCCGACGAGGAGCTCCCCTGGGTCGCCACCGGTTACGTACCGGGGCTCTCCCTGGAACAGGTCGTACGCGGCCACGGCGCCCTCCCCACCGAGTCCGTGCTCGCCCTCGCCGACGGGCTCCTGCACGCACTGCGGGACATCCACACGGCCGGCATCATCCACCGCGACCTCAAACCCTCGAACGTGATGCTCACGGTCGAGGGCCCCAAGGTCATCGACTTCGGCATCGCCCGCGCCGTCGAGACCTCGGTCGATTCCCTGCTCACCAGCACGGGGATGGTGATCGGCTCACCGGGGTTCATGGCTCCGGAGCAGATCCTCGGGGAGAGCGCGGGCCCGAAGAGCGATGTGTTCGCCCTCGGTTGCGTACTGACCTACGCCGCGAGCGGCACGCTCCCGTTCGGCCACGGTGTGAGCAACCAGCACGCGGTGATGTACCACATAGTCGAGGCCGCCCCGGAGCTCGGCAGGGTGCGCGACGAGGGCCTGCGCGCCCTGATCAACCGGCTCCTGACCAAGGAGGCGGACCAACGCCCCTCGGTGGACGAGCTGTTGGCGGAGCGCGACGGAGCGGACCGCGCCCCGGACGCGGCGGCGTGGCTGCCCCCGGGGGTGGTCGGCCACCTCGCACGGCAGTCCGCGCGACTCCTGGACGCGGAGGCGGAACCGGTACGCCAGGAGCGCGTGGACCGGAGCACGGTCGGCCTGCGCCCCGCGGCCGGTGACGCCCCCGGGACCATCCCCTCACCAACGGCCCCCGGGACCGCCCCCACTCCACCCGCTTCCGGGGCCGCGCCCGCCGATGTGACGCCCGAGCCGAAGCCAGATCCGAAGGCCGAGCCGAAGCCAAAGCGGGAGCGGGAGCGGCGGCGCCGGGTGGTGATCGTGTCCGTGCCCCTGGTGCTGCTCCTGGGCGGGGGCGGCGGGACGCTGGCCGTGCTGCAGCCCTTCGGCGGCGACCGCGGCGACCACGCGTCCCCGCCGGGCACCGCCGCCCCGCGCACGCCTGCCTCCCCCACGGCCGCGTCGTCCCCGGGAGGCACCCCGTCCCCGGGGAAGAAGAGCCCCCACGCCTCCCCCAGCGGCAAGGGCAAGGACAAGAAGGCCCGCGACGGCAAGGACGGGCAGGACGGGCGGGACGGAACGGACGGACTGGACGGCACCGGCCAGGGCGGGACCTCGGGCTCCTCCGGAGGCGGCAGCACATCGGCCGGAAGCGGCTCGGGGTCCGGGTCGGGCACGGGGTCGGGGTCGGGCTCGACATCCGGCTCCACGTCCGGGTCCGGGAGCACCTCGGGGTCCACGTCCGGTTCGGGGAGCTCGGGCGGCGGCGGGTCCTCCGTACCCTCCTCGTTCGTGGGCACCTGGAAGTACGGCGAGACGTACAACACCGGGCAGCCGGGCACCATCACCATCTCCCGCACCGGTGTGGTGCGCATGACCGACTACCCGTACAACAACTGCCCGTACGAGGGGAAGGTGACCTCCTCGTCGAGCAGCCGCGTCAACGTCGACGCCCTCGAACTCGTCGGCGCGAACCCCGGCTACTGCTACAGGTCCCTCGACGCGTCGTTCTTCGTCCTGAACGGCGGCGGCATCCGGCACAACGTCGGCCCCGCGAGCGGCGACGGCTACTTCTACAAGCGCCCCTGACGCCGCCTGGCCGCCGTCAGACCCCCGGATTGTGCCGGATCAGCGACTCCACCAGACCCGGGCGGGTCGCGGGGAAGTCCAGCGGCACGATGCCCAGCCCGGTCCAGCCGGAGGACTGCGCACCGTCGAGGAAGGAGTGCACCTGCGGGTTGAGCCGGTCCGCGTTCCAGCGCGGGGGCAGCAGGGCGGCCGTGCTGACGTAGTTCATGAACAGCTTGCCGGGCTGCTGGGCGGCCTTGCGGAACTGGTCCTCGACCTTGGAGTACTTGGCGATCGGCTCCGCCATGTAGTCGTCCTGGATGTCGAAGAGCGCCGGGTCCGCGTACCGGACCCCGGGCAGCCCGGCATTGTCGGCGAGCAGCACGACCTTGCCGCGCGCTTCGCCCAGCGACGGCAGCGAGGAGCCGATACGGAACAGCGGGCGCCAGCCCCGGTTGTCGAGGTAGTCGTCGAAGACCGCCCGGAACGCCGCGTCGCTCTCCTCCGAGTACTCCTGCTTCACCCGCATCAGCACGGTCTCGGCGGGGTGCGCGGCCAGGAAGTCCCAGCAGGCGCCGAGCACATCGCCGAACATGAGGTTCTGGTACGAGGCCCCGTGGTGGATCGCGAAGGAGCCGCCGGTGATCCGGCACCGTACGTCGAGGAAGCGGATGCCGCTGTCCAACTGCGCGGCGATCGTGGTGTTCTGGCACTCGGTCCAGGGCCCGCCGTACCGCGCGCCGGAGTCGTGCGACCCGGGGATGGTGAGGGCGCGCAGCGCGGTGGCATCGGGTATCGCACCCATCCAGTCCTGGGTGGTGAGGGCCTGCCGGCCGTCGGCGCGCGCGGAGCCCGTGCCGGCGAGCACGGTGGCGGTGACGGCGAGAGCGCCGGTCAGGAAGTTGCGGCGAGTGGCGGTGTACGGGCTCATGCGGGACGTGCCTCCGTCTGCCGTGGGGTCAGCCGTGGGATAGGCCATGAGATCAACCGTGAGATCGGTCGCGGCGTCAGCCGCAGGATCAGCCGTCAGATTATGACCGTTCCACGTCACATCGGGAACAGCCCCAACGGCCGTCCCAGAAAGACCGGGAGAACCGATGCCCGGAGAGATCCCATTCCCTTTGGGCAGGACCGGTCCGCCCGGTGGACGGAACCTCACGACGCGGACGAAACCGTTCCGAGCGTCGACGCCTGCCCCGCCCGAACCCACTCCGGCCGAGCCGCTACGGGACGACAACGAGCGTGCAACAGATGAGGGCGAGACTGCGGGCGAATACCGCTCGCCCCCTACGATCCGAAAGCAAGGGGACCTCACGCGCACCCCGGACCGGGGAGGGCCGAGCATGCCGTCGACCGCTCCACGTCCAGTCTTCCGACGCCTCGTCGGCGCCGTCGCGGTCACCCTCACCCTGGCCGCGACCTCAGGATGCACCGTTCCCTCCGACGCCGTCACCGGTATCTCCGTGACCGACGACGGCCATGTGCTCGGCGTCATCATGGTCTGCGGACATCACATCGACGGCGCGACCCTGTACGTGGACAGCGACGAGGTCACCGAACAGGTGACGGCGGGCAGATGGACCGCCGGCCGTCCCCTCACGGCGGGTCTCACCACCTGGACCCTGGACCCTCCCCCTGACGGCTGGACCGCGACCGGCCCGCTCACCCCGCTCGCCCCCAGAACCACGTACACGCTCTACGGGTGGACCACGGACGACTCGTGGTCGGCGAGCCACGTCTCCTTCACCCTGACCGACCTGGACCGACTGCCCCCGGGAAAGGTCCGCTACGACCACGTCACGGGTATCGGCAAGGAATCCGCGGCCACCGTCACCATGGCCGAGTTCCAGGCAAGGGCCTGCGAGGACACCTGAGGCCACCGCCTCTCCGGTCTCTCCACCACTAATCACCGGATTCTGTGGCGCTTCCAGCTTCCGGTCTTCCTGAATCCCAGCCATGCAGTTTTCCACTCACAAGAGAGGAAGCCTCCCCAGCTGCCAGACTCCACTTACCTCTAGGGGAGTTTTCCCCATCAGTACTCCCGCCTCGGAGGGTTGCTGCATAGAACGGAGCTCGATCAGTGCAGCAATCGGGGTAAGTCGACGCTCGCAAGCTTCATTTAGTCGTTTCAGCCATATGATTCCAGCCCGAAAGCAATCAAGATCGGCTTCATCCCTGGGCTCGAAGCTTGCCGCACCCTCGGTGTCCGATGCCCAGAGATACCCGAGAACCCCGCTGCGACCAAGGGCGGCGAAGTACAGCACAGATCCGGATGCCGTGCGCCGATATCCTGGATCGAAATTCGAGGTCTCTCTGAAGATCCCGTTTCGGTAGGGAATCTCGAACCGCCCCCATGAATCGGACGGTGTGCCGTCATCCTCGAAATGGCTCTCCACGCCATTTTCGGTAGGTTTCCCGAAGCGGGTCGGATCTTCCGGATCTGTCTCGGAGTCGAGAATCACGGAAGTTTCCTTCAGAGCAGAAGTCAACCTAGGCGCATTCTTGGCACACACAACTGGCTGAGGAATACCCTTGAGGTCATAGGCCATCCACGCATCGGAATAAGTAATCAAATCAGTGGTTACGAAATCCAGAAATGCCGAGGTTCCGAGATGGAAAAGGTCATCCTGGAGATAGCCGCCTTCTTTACCCATAAGAATCCCGGAGCATCGAACAGAGGTATCTACTGAGCCGATTTCTCCCGGGTCGAGATCCGCCTCGACGGCACGTGCAAGCCTCTCGGAAACCTCGATTACCGCACCTCCCCCCGAAGGGATTTCACCACGAAACAGATAGCTATTTGACTTCCCCGACTTCGTGACAGAAATTTTGAAATTGGGATTGCCGCAGGCAAGCTGGTGGGCTGACAGGACAGAGTAAGCACATAGCGAATCACGGATGCATCGAATAATCACGTCCACTTCGCTATCTCGCCCCCACAGCCAGCGGGCCACAGGCGTACTGGCAATCAAGACGCCCCTCCAGATGGGAATGACTCCGACCACATGCGTCACTTACCTCGGTTGGCTCAAGTGGGGAATTTCCCGAGCCACGCGCACTGAACCGGGCGCTTCGGGAGGCACTCAGGATCGGTATCGATGGGAGATTCCCGTCATGCGCAAGGCCGACGCACAACTATTTCACACGTCGGACTTTCTATTTCCTCTAACAGACTCTCGCACACGAAATTCTGCCCCTCTCTAGCCACGTATGCAAGTTCGCACTCAGGAGACCGGATTCCATCCACAGAGGGACTCGTCAGTCGATATCTGGTGTCACACACAAGACTGCTTCCGCGTTTGCAACCATTCGACCGATTTCAATTGGGGGATTCTCAAATTCCTCCATTGCGACATCATACGGCTCCACATGGCGCGTACGGCCATCTAGCCCACGAGCTTCGACGACATATCGATAGCCGACCAATGAGATTTGATCAGGGATCTTTTTCCAACGTGCACCGTGGCGAAGCACCAGAAGGTCACCCAGATACGACGTCATGTCCGCATGGAGAGCGATCCAATCGGATTGTTCAAATTCTTCAAAGGGAAGTCTTTTTACATAGCCCTGGAATCCCAGAAGAAGCACTAGAGGGTCTTCTGAGTATTGATCGGGCGTCAACCCAAACATCGCCGCCAGAGCCATGGCGTTGCGGTGAGCACCGTCCGCCCACTCCAACAAGTCTGCCTCTTCAGAATTTTGCATCAGTTCAATTCCCGAAGTCTCTTTAGTGGATCTTTCTTCTACGAATGGGCGGATCCCACTGGTCCCTCTCAGGGTGTCGGCGACTGCCCCGACAGCACGTCGTCGGCCTCCGACAAGGCGCCGAGACCCGGACGTACGGTCCACTCGATCCAGGCATCGCCGAGGCTCAGCGAGAGTCCGCAGGGTTCACCGCGATGGAGCGCGGCGAGAGGACCGACACATCCGCCGCCCTCGACCCAACTCAGCACACGGTGCCGTTCGAACGGCTGCATCCCGGCGGCCAGCGCCCGGACATCCACACGGATGAGGCGGAACGCCTCGGCCGGGTCAAACGCCGTGTGGCGCGACACCTCTTCGCAGCCATTCATCAAGGGCTGCGAAGTCGTCGTCAGCGAGGCCACGGAACGACTCGACGTGATGGAGGAGTGCGCGGCCCGGGTGGTGCGCGGACACCCAGTCCTGGTCGGCGCAGGTGATCTCGTCGTCGATCCAGATGAACGGGCGTCCGGCCGCCCAGTCCACGAGGAAACGGGTCTTCCAGCAGAGCCCGAACCAGTCGTCCTCACGCTCGCGCACGTCGGATGAATCAGGCCAGGAAATGACCGGCAGTGGGGGCAGGCCGAGGCGCGGTGCTATTTCCGTGTTCGCGGCGTCCTCCCAGGCAGTGGCCCAGACCAGCTCGCACGACAGCGCCGCCAGCCGACGCCCGACCTCGGGGTTGAGCCGCGCCAGGTGCGAGTCCTGTGCGACGTGCCGCGATCCGGGTTGCGGAGCTCCGCCGAACGGCAGCAACGGCCCATCGACGTCGAGGAACAGCAGCGGACGTTCGGCCATGTCGGGCATCACAGACCTATTCACGCCGCAGTCACCTCCTCGCGTTCGATGGGGATACCGCGCCCGGAAAACCCACGGTCACCAACGTGCCTAAGCAGGGCGGACACAGCTGAGAGCTGTCCCGCAGGTGAACAGTCGCCAGGTTTCGGCATGCCGACTTTGATTCCGCCTCCACCCTATTCACGTACGCGGGACTGCACGCTTCGGAGATTCCTCCCTGCATCGGCCCCTACACTCGAAGGTTGACTCAGGTGGGGAATTCACCGAGCCAAGTGTGCTGAAGCAGGTGCTTCGGGAGGTATTCCGATTCGACACCGATGGGGAACTTCCCGTCGTAGGCGAGACAGGCGATGGCGAGCGGCCCGAGCGCGATGCTGCCGCCGGTCTCGGTGGAGCGCTCTTCGGACAGGGTCCAGTACGCCTGATGCAGCTTCAGGGCCTCGATCAGAGCGGGAGTGAAGCCCTCGGTGCCCCTGGTAACGAAGTGGTAAAAGAGATTGATCGGCGGATAAAGCTGACCCTGCAATAGATCAGGCGGAGCAATCCGAGCCACGGACGGATCCGACAACTCAATCGCCGCAGTAAGCTTCTCCACCAAACCCGGCCGCCGCAGCCAATACGTCTGAAGAGTATCCACCCAGTGATAGATGTACTCGTCATAAGCACCCTCAGGAGCCCGCAACCGGTCCAACGGAATCTCACACAACTCCGTCACACGCTTCTGCTCCCTACAAATCACAGCCAACCAGAAAGCAGACAGCCAATTCCCTGCATCAGCAGACGACCGCGGCCCCCTGGCAGCGGGCAGCCTCCGCAGCCTCCGGTTGATCTGACACTCCACAGAACCTTCGGCAATTCCAGTCACAGCAAAGAGCGCCGACCCGAGCTGCATGGCATTCACGGCCGCTTCCCACGTCTCCACCGCCGCTGCACGAGGATCGGAGATACAACGGGCACGCAGCGACATAAGAGCGGAAGAGAAGGTGGAATCAATGACCTCAGCATTCTCTTCGAGGGAATCAATATCCTCGAAAAGATATTCATCCAGCTCTTCTGTAAACTGCTCAATATTGAGCCTGCCCGAGAAGTCGTGGCGGCCAAATGTCAAAGTCACGGAAGGGTTCCCTTACTGATGTCAAATCGCCTGTACTGATATCCGGCATACGTCCCCGTATTACTATTTCCCCTCACGGCGACGTACTCTAACTTTTCGCGCTTCAAGGCCTCCTGCAAGGCCGCCACGGTCTTGATTTCACCTCGCTCCTTCATTTTTTCGATGATATCAAAAAAATATTCACGACTTCCCTGTGAAACCTGCTTACCATTGGGAAGGGTTCTCCTTCCGAGATCAGTCTTCGGGCTGCTCTTGGCTTCGATGACAACGACACGACCATCTTCGTGAACCCAGACTTGGTCGAATTGATCGTTTCCGTTCTTCGGACCAAGCAGAGGCTGCTGTTCAAAGTCTGGATATTTGTCGGCCATGTAGTGAAGTTCCGCCGCCCCCTCACCCAGGGCCTCTGCAGCATCGCGCATTTCAGTATGAGCGACCTTATAATCTCCCGTCGCCTCTTCGAGAATTCTACCCGAATCGGGCGTGCTCAGAATCTTGTGATTTTTATCCGCATCTGCTCTCACTTTTTCCATCAAATTGTCCCACTGAATGGCTTCGAAGCGCTTCTTCGCTATTTCATTCAAAGCCTTGAGCCTGGACTTACTCTTTACGGTTTTTTCAGTGACAGATATGTACTTCTCATCCAGATAGTGGGGAGATGGTGGTTGTGGAGCGTCCTTGGCGCGGATCCATGGGTCGGTTTCCAACAAACGGGTGAGCTGGGGTGGCGTGAGTCCGCTCTCGTCTATCCGCTCCACCCTTACACGCGTTCCGTCCTTACGATAGAAACGCTCGAAGTAGCCCGGCTCCTCGTTGGCGCGGTAGACCTGGATTTCCTCTATCTGTTCCTGGGTCAGCGGCTTGCGGGAACGGTATGGATTGGGCCCGTCGTGCATGAAGTCGGGGCGCGGCACCGGCTGGCGTTGTGGCGGGGTCAGGCTGTCGCCGAGGCCGGATCCCCTGCCTGGGCCACCGGGATGCGGGAAGCCGGAGAGTCCGCCGTCTCCCGCAGAGCCTGCGGGTGGGTAATGACCGGTGGTGGAGCCTGTGCCTGGCTCGCCGGAGTGGTGGGTGAGATCACTACGGGTGGGTCCGCCGGTGGGGGTGGTGTCGTCGAGGTGGTTGTGGGGTGGGGTGTGGTTGGTGCCGCCTGGTGTGTGGTCGGCGGTGTGGGCGGTTGCGCCGACGAGGGCGGGTTCGCGGACGGGGGCCGGGATTTCGGCGTGAAGGCTGGCTTCTTGGGGGGCCTGGTCGACGCGTTGGATGAGGGCGCCGTCCTCGTTGTAGAGGTTGCCGTGGCGGTCGTAGTAGAGGGCTTCGTCGGGGAACAGGGAGCGGATGGCGCCCTCGGGGAGGGCCACCGCATCCTCGGGGAGCTTGATCGTGCCGTTGGGGAGGGCGGTCGCGCCCTCGGGGATCGTGGAGCCCTCGGGAAGGTGGAGGGTGCCGTCCGGGAGGCGGATGGCGCCTTCGGGAACGGTGATGACGTGATCCTGGAGAGCCGGGATAGTGGTCGAGTCCAGGCCCTTGAGGCGGGTGAAGGCGTCGCCGATGCGGGTGAGGCCAGCGCCCGCGCCCTTGAAGACGTACGTCATCGGGTCGACGACACGGGCGGCCTTACTGGTGAGGGAGAGGGTCTTGGCCGCGAGGCCCGCCTTGCCCGCGCCCGCGGCGGCGCTGCCGGTACCGCCGGTGAAGACCGTGGTCAGGACATTGAACGTGACCGCCCCGGCCGCGCGGGAGGGGTTGGAGCCCCACTGGTCCCAGGCCACCAGGGCCTTGCCGGTCTCCTTCATCGCGGTGCGTGAGTCACGCACCCAGGAGGGAAGTTTGTCGTCGGGAAGGGCCCAGAAGACGGCGTTCACACCCGGGGTGATGGCGATCGTCACCCCGGTGGCGAGTTTCGCCAGGCCGGTCCACGCCTGCTTCGTGGCGTCCCAGCCATCGACGCCGACCAGCGTACCGAGCCCCTTGATGGTGCCCCAGACCCCATCGACGAGGAAGCCCTTGCCGAAGTCGTAGGCGTGCTCCCACACCTGCCACCACGGCACCGACTCCTCCACCGCCTCGCCCCACGGCAGGCTCTCCGCCTGCTTCAGGGTCTCCGCGTCAAACCCGTACGTCCCCGCCTTCCCCGAGCCGTCACCGGTCTTCAGCGGCGTTCCGCCGACCAGGGCGACGATCTTCGCGTGGCAGGCCCGCTCCACCTCCTGGAACGCGGCCCACACCTCGGCTATCTCCGCCCGGCGCCGGTTGTTCTCCTCGACCAGGTCGCCGTCCTCGTCCCAGTCGTCGTCCGCGTTCACCTTCACCCGGAAGGCACCCGCGTCCCGCTTCAGCGCCTTCAGCTTCTCCACCAGCGGGAACGCGTCATCCGAGTACGTGCCCAGCGCCCCGGCGACCACGCACAGGTCCTCGCTCAGCGAGAGCCCCTTCGCCGCGACCGGAGCCGTCGTCGCGAACAACTGCTCCGCCTCCGGCGCCTGGTAGAAGGCCCGCAGCCCGCCGAAGGCACGGTGCACGTCCCCGGCCTTCTCCGCGATCTTCGCCCCGTGCCCCGACAGGGCCGTCACCTTCACGTCCAGCAACGCCAGATCGCCCGTGAACACGGGTATGCCGACCGGGTCGACCGGCGTCGCACCCCCGCCACTCACCGCGCCCCCCGCATACGGCGCAGCTCATCCACCCGCACGGCCCTCGCGGCGTTCTGCGCGCGCTCGGCCGTCTCCAAGTCCCCTCGCACGTAAGCGTTCGTCGCGTCCACCGCACCCAGCACCGCGGACTCGGTCCGCTCCGCCATGGACACGAAGTCCTTCTCACGCACCCGCAGAAACTCCGCCAGCGCCGCCGCCACCGGCCCCGACGCCGCCCTTGTCAGCGGAGCCTGCCCCGGCGCCACCGGCCCCTGAAGCGCTGTGGAAGCCTGCGGCCCCGGCACCGCCGTACCCGCGGCCTGCGCCGCCTCCGACACCGTCTTCAGCATCGCCGTCAACGCCTTCTGCATATCACCGGCATGTCCGCCGACCACCCGCAACTGCCCCTGCACGCCTTGCGGCCGTATGTCCCACCCCGTCATCCCAGGCCCCCCAGCACGTCGCGGTCGTTCGCATGCCCATTCCCCGGACAAGCGTTCCCGCGATCATCTGTATCAAGCCGAACATCGCGGCTGCAATCAGCAAATTGACTATCAGCCAACTCTGTCCGAGACCCTGCTGTCGCTGGAACTTCCCCATGCTCCCCGCCAGCGCACACCCTGACGCCCATTCACTCCTGCGACTGCCCCGACAGCACGTCGTCGGCCCCCGAAGGGGCGTCGAGACCCGGACGTACGGTCCACTCGATCCAGGCATCGCCGAGGCTCAGCGAGAGTCCGCAGGGTTCACCGCGATGGAGCGCGGCGAGAGGACCGACACATCCGCCGCCTTCGACCCAGCTCAGCGCACGGTGCCGTTCGAGCGGCGGCATCCCGGCGGCCAGCGCCCGGACATCCACACGGATCAGGCGGATCGCCTCGGCCGGGTCACACGCCATGTGGCGCGACACCTCGGCGATCTCGTCCGCCTCGCTGGTGCGGTAGACGACCCGCTCGCACCAGAACACGCGCGTCGCGGACGGTGTGGGATGTCGGCAGTCGAGCACGGGACCTCTCCTGGCGCCCAGCGGAACCGCCCCGCGCCCACCGCCGGCGTGACGAGCGGCGAGCGCGGAGCGACCCTCGAAACCCCGCCCAACGGGCGCAGCGGTGGCCGGAGTTACGCGCCCCGAACGTCGGCCCGCCGAAGGCCGGACCAGCCGGACGCGCATGCCGAAGCTAGCGTTTTATGGGAGGCCGTATCAAGCGTTTGATATCTAACGAGTGAGAGAGGTGTATCCAACGGGCGGAGACCGACGTCCCGGTCCAAGCCACCCGCACATGCGTCAGGCGGCCCCCACCTGCGCCGATGGAAGCCGCCCGGAAGCAAGAACCCTAGAGATCAGGCCAGATCGTCGAACTCGCCTTCCTTGGCACCGCCGAGGAAGGCGCGGAGCTTGGCACGGGTCGTGCGAATGACCACGTCCGGGTTGTCGCTCTCCCTCATCAGGATCTCCCCTCCGCTCTCGGCGAGTTCCAGACAGTTGTTGTCCTCGGCGTCCGCCGACTTGGACGACTTGCGCCACTGAATGTCCATGGTTTTCACGCCTTCACGTTCATACGTGCTCCGCAACTTCCCTGATGAATTCTCTCGAACTCTGTGGATCGAGCGATCGCCCTTCCGTCCGGTCGAGCACCGCCCTGAAGACCCGAAGGCGAGCCTCGGCGTCCAGGAACCCGGAGCCCGTCGGGGCATCCACGTGCACGGTGTCGAGCTGCGAAACGGGACCGTAGACATAGTGAGTCGAACTACCGGCGTTCGGAAAGCCGCCCGCCGCGAACGGGATCACTCGCACGGTCACGTTGTCCCGCTCCGACTCCTTCAAGAGGTGTTCGAGCTGTCCGGCGGTGACCTTGCGCCCTCCGTACTGCATCCGCAAAGCGGCCTCGTGGACGAGGAAAGTGCAGGTGGGCGGGTCCGGACGGTCCAGGACGTCCCGGCGCCTCAACCGGTACGAGAGTCGGCGGCGCAGGCTCGACGCCGCTGGCGTGGGCAGCGCTTCCGCGTACACGGCGCGCGCGTAGTCCTCGGTCTGGAGCAGGCCCGGCATGTGCATGATCTGCACGGACCGGAACCCGATCGCGTGGTGCTCCAGTTCGGCGAGGTCGAGCGCCCCTCCGGACAGCTCACCGCGGTAGTCCTCCCACCACCCCTTTATCCGCTCCTCAGCCATGGCGGCGAGCGCGTCGACGTAGGCCGCGTCGGAGCACGCGTAGTGCCCGGCCCAGGTACGCACCCGGGCGCCGCTCACTCCGAACCGCCCCGATTCGGTGTTGCTGATCGTGGTGCGGTCCGTGCCCAGGAGGGCTGCGGCCTCGGTCGGCGTCAGACCGGCGTGCTCGCGCATCTTGCGCAGCTCCGCGCCCAGTCGGCACTGCCGTGCGGTAGGGGGCTTCCTCGGTGGCATCAACCTCTCCTCTTGTCGAAACCCAGTCTGTCCGCATCCCTCGAAGGGGTCCACTTCTAGCAAGAATGATGGAACTACACACAACACTTGATACACCCACGCTACCGTTCTCATAGATCGCGCATCGCCTCGATGAGACCGAAGTGCAGCCGCATGTCCGCGCGTTGGACCGCGCCCGCATGCGGCCATCGCCACGGACGACGAGTGACGCGCGCCCGTTCGCACCGCATCGCGTTGGGAGAACGACATGACCCCCGTCCACGCCACCGCACACCCCTCGCCACCAGGTCCGCATGGCAGTGAGGTCTACCGGCTGGCCCTGCCCAACACGTCCTGTGCGGCCAAGGTGTCGCGGGACTTCGTCTCGTCGTTGCTGACCGTCAGCAGACACGCCGAGCTGGTGGACGACGCGCGGTTGTGCGTCACGGAAGTGGTCGCCAACGCGCACCGGCACACGGGTACGCCGCTGATCCGGGTCCATGTGGGTGTCCGGCGTGGGCGGGTCACCGTCTCCGTCGCGGACGACGACCACTGGGCCCTGCCCATGGCGCCGTGCTCACGGGCCGACAGGAGCGGATCGGAGGGCGGACGGGGGCTGTTGCTCGTGGAGCGGGTGGCGTTCGCCTGGGGGACGCGGGTGCTGGGCGGCGGCATGCCGTACCGGAAGGCGGTGTGGTTCACGCTCGTACGGGCCGGGGCCGCGCCCTGAGACTCCCGTGAGGCACCCGTCAACGTCCCCGGAAGCTCCGGAAGCCCCGGAAGAACCCCCCGGGAACGCCGAACGGGGCGGCGGGCCGGGAAGGTCCGCCGCCCCGTTCACCCGGGTGCGGGAGGTACTGCGGGCGGTACCGCGGGAGGTACCGCGCTACGTACTACTGGATGACCGTGATGCGGTCGGCCGCGGGCGGGGCCAGCGGGGCGGCGGCCGTGGAGTTGGCCGCCAGGTAGGCGTTGAACAGGTCCAGGTCCGAGGCACCGACCAGCTTGTTGGTGCCCTGGCCGAGGGCCGCGAAGCCGTCGCCGCCACCCGCCAGGAACTCGTTCATCGCGACGCGGTAGGTCTTGGCCGGGTCGATCGCCTCACCGTTCAGCCTGATGGTGTCGGCGACCACGCGGTCCGCGCCGGACTTCGTCATGTCCAGGGTGTAGGTCAGGCCCCTGGAGATCTGGAGGATCTTCGGGCTGGCCTCGTTGGAGCCGCTGACCTGCTGCTGGAGCGCGGCGACCAGCTGGGCACCGGTCAGGTCGACGACGTTCATCATGTTGGTGAAGGGCTGCACGGTGAAGGACTCCCCGTACGTCACCACGCCGTCGCCCTCGGCACCGCTCGCCTTGTGCACCAGGTCGGCGCGGATGCCGCCCGGGTTCATGAAGGCGACGACCGCACCGCCCTTGTCCGCCGGGGCCAGGCCCTCCAGCTGGGCGTCGGCGATCAGGTCGCCGAGCGGCTTCTCGTAGGCGGTGGAGCCACGGCCGTTGATGTCCGCGGTGATGTAGCCCTGCGGCCGGTTCGAGATCGGGGCCGCGAGGGCGTTCCAGCGCGCGATCAGGGCCGTCATGTCGTTGGCCTTGGCCTGGTCACGGCTGACGACGTGGTTGGCCGACTTCGGGTTCTTGACACCGGCCGACTTCACCGACGTACGGACGATGTCCTTGGTGCGGCGGTCGTAGGTGAGGGTCGTCTCGGTGTAGAGCTTGCCGAAGGAGGACGCCGAGGTGACCAGGCGCGGGTTGCCCGCCGGGTCCGGGACGGTGCAGACGTACGCCTGGTGGGTGTGGCCGGTGACCAGGGCGTCGACCTTGGGCGTGATGCCCTTGGCGATGTCCGTGATCGGGCCGGAGATGCCGTCGCCGGGGCCGTTGCTGTCGCAGTCGTAGTTGTACGAGGACGAGGCCGGGGCGCCGCCCTCGTGGATCAGCGCGACGATGGACTTGACGCCCTGGCGGTCCAGCTCCTTGGCGTACTTGTTGATCGTCTCGATCTCGTCGTGGAACTTCAGGCCCTTGACGCCGTTGGCCGTGACGATGTTCGGCGTGCCCTCCAGGGTCACCCCGATGAAGCCGATCTTGACGCCGTTCTTCTTCCACACCGTGTACGGCTTGAGGATCGGCTTGCCGGACTTCTCGTTCGTCACGTTGGCGGCGAGGTAGGGGAAGTCCGCTCCCTGGAACTTCTTGCCCTTCTCGTAGCAGCCCTCGACCGGGTGGCAGCCGCCGTTCTGGAGGCGGCCCAGCTCCGTGGCGCCCTCGTCGAACTCGTGGTTGCCGACGCTGGTGACGTCCAGGTCGATCTTGTTGAGCGCCTCGATGGTGGGCTCGTCGTGGAAGAGGCCGGAGAGCAGCGGGCTCGCGCCCACCATGTCGCCGCCCGCCGCGGTGATCGAGTACGGGTGCCCCTGGCGCGCGGTGCGCAGCGAGGAGGCGAGGTACTCGACGCCGCCCGCCTTGACGGGCAGCACACTGCCGTTAGCCTGCTTCTCCTGGACCTCGCCCGCTGAACCGGCCGGGGGCTCAAGGTTTCCGTGCAGGTCGTTGAAGGACAGCAGCTGCACGTCGACGGTGGGGCCCTGGCCGTGGTTCCCGTGACCCTTGCCGTTGCCCTTGCCGGGGTGCTCCTGGGCGCCTGCCGGCATCGCGGCGACGAGTGCGCCCACGGTGGCGAGCCCCGCCGCGGCGGTGAGCACCCGCCGGGACGCGCGGTTCTTCTGCGGTGTCGCTGACATCGGTCCCCTTGTGTTTCAGCGGGAGGTTTTCGATTTGTGACAAGTCTGGAGACTTCGAGCGCAGCCTAGGGTCAACGCGCGTAGCGCGACAGGTTTCCCGGGTTACGAACTGGTTGCCATGTGGTGCTGCCGCCAAGGCGGCCCGCCCCGCGCGCCCGGGGGCGACCGGCCGTCAGACCCGCCCCGCGCTCCCCGGGGGCGACCGGCCGTCAGACCCGCCCCGCGCTCCCCGGGGGCGACCGGCCGTCAGGGCCGCCCGGTGCTCCCGGGGCGACTGGCCGTCAGGCGGTCCGCGCCGTACGTACGAAGCGGCGCAGGCCGATCAGCTCCAGTTCGGCGAAGGCCGCGACCGCCAGCGCCCCGGACACCATGAAGACGACGCCCGCGCCGGTGAGCGGCAGCACGTCCGCGAAGGCGGCCACGAGCATCGCGGCGGCGCAGGCCGTGTTGGCGGCGACGACCGCGGCGGCGAGGCGTGCGGGGATACGCGGGCGGGCGGCCAGGAACAGCAGCGCGGCCCCGCCCACCGGCATCACGAGCCCGAGCAGCACGGACCACAGGGCCGGCAGCCCGAGCGGTCCGCCGAGCCACGGGGAGCCGGCCAGCATGACGGCGCCGAAGACGGCGGTGCTCCAGCCGTCGGTGCGCAGCGCGGTACGCAGCAGCCGGTCCGAGGAGGCGGTGGTGGCGGGGGCGGGGCGGTGGACGGCCCTGGGCGGAACGGACATGGCTGCGGTCTCCTTCGTCATCGTCTTCCCGTGCGTGGTGCCACAGACGGTGGCAGTCACCGGGTCGCGGACTCAATGACCTCCGAGGTCATGGTCCGCGCGACGGCCGCCCGGCTACGCTCCCCGGCATGAAGAGCGAACCGCCGTCCCGGGTCGGCCCCCTGCTCCGGGAGTGGCGGCGGCGCCGCAGGTTCAGCCAGCTCGGCCTCTCCCTGCTGGCGGACACCTCCGCGCGCCACCTCTCCTGCGTGGAGACCGGCCGCGCCCGCCCGAGCCGGGAGATGCTGCTGCGCCTGTCCACCGCCCTGGACATCCCGCTGCGCGAGCGCAACACCCTGCTGCTCGCGGCCGACTACGCACCGGCGTACCGGGAGAGCGGCCTGGACGCCCCGTACATGGCCTCGGTCAGCGCGGCGCTCGACGCGATGCTGACGGCGCACCAGCCCTACCCGGCGGTGGTCGTCGACCGCTGCTGGAACGTGGTGACGGGCAACGGCCCGATGGCCCTGCTCATGGACGGCATCCCGCCCCACCTGCTGACGCCCCGGCCGAACGTGTTCCGGCTGGTGCTGCACCCCGACGGGCTGTCCTCCCGGCTGTCCAACCCCGGCCAGATCCGCGGCCTCTTCCTCGAACGGCTGCTCCGCCAGGTCCACGCCACCGGCGACCCGGACCTGCGGGAGCTGTACGACGAGGTGTCCGGCTACCCCGCGCCCGCGGAGGCGGAAGGCGGCCCCGCCCCCGCGGCCGGGACGGCGGTGCCCGGCCCGATCCAGGTGCCGCTGCGCATCCGTACCCCGCAGGGCGAACTGTCCATGTTCAGCACGATGGCGACCTTCGGGGCTCCGGCCGACGTCACCCTGTCGGAACTGGCCATCGAGCTGTTCTACCCCTGTGACGCGTTCACGGCGGCAGCCCTGCGCGCACTCGGCGGGGAGTCCGGTCCGGTCGGCTGAACCGGGCCCCGCCCGTGCCGGCCGGGGCCGCCCGGTGCCCGGCCCGTCGCCGTACGCTCGTAGCCATGACGACTGACGCAGCTCTTCCCGCCCCCGGCCGTGAGATCCGTACCCTCGACGCGCTCTCCCCCGAGGAGGCGGAGGCCGTATCCGAACTGCTCTCCGAGGCGGCCCGGTCCGACGGCAGGCAGGCCGTGTCCGAGCAGGGACGGCTCCAGCTGCGGGGCGGACGGCGCGAGGGGGTCCGGCACCTGCTGCTGACCAGCGGGCCGGACCTGGTCGGGTACGCCCAGCTGGAGGACACCGACCCGGTGGAGGCCCCGGCCGCCGAGCTGGTCGTGCACCCGTCGTACCGGGGGCAGGGCCACGGGCGGGCGCTGGGCGCGGCCCTGCTCGCCACGACGGGCAAGCGGCTGCGGGTCTGGGCGCACGGCGGGAAGTCCGCGGCGCGGCACCTCGCGCAGGTGCTCGGCCTCTCGCTCTTCCGCGAACTGCGCCAGCTGCGCCGCCCGTTGACGTCCCTGGACATCGCGGAGCCGGTACTGTCCCCGGGGGTCACCGTACGCACCTTCGTGCCCGGCGAGGACGACGCGGCCTGGCTGGCGGTGAACCGCGCCGCCTTCGCCCACCACCCGGAGCAGGGCGCGCTGACCCAGCGCGACCTGGATGACCGCAAGGCGGAGCCGTGGTTCGACCCGAAGGGCTTCTTCCTGGCCGAGCGGGACGGCGAGCTGATCGGCTTCCACTGGACGAAGGTGCACGCCGAGGAGCGGCTGGGCGAGGTGTACGTGGTCGGCATCCGGCCCGACGCGCAGGGCGGCGGGCTCGGCAAGGCGCTCACCGCGATCGGACTGCGCCATCTGGCGGCCGAGGGCCTGCCGACCGCGATGCTCTACGTGGACGCGGACAACAAGGCGGCCGTGGCGGTGTACGAGCGGATGGGGTTCACGACGCACGAGGTGGACCTGATGTACCGCACGGAGTCCTGAGCACCGCTCGGCTCCCCGGGGGCGACGTCCCTTGACGTCGCCCCCTTCTTACGCCACCCTTTCACTACTCAATTAGTGAAAGGGTGAACATGGCAGAGTCCGCAGCGGTCGAATACCGCATCGACCGGCGCAGCGGCGTCGCCACGTACCTCCAGATCGTCCAGCAGACCAAGCAGGCGCTCCGCCTCGGCCTGCTGGAGCCCGGTGACCGCCTGCCCACCGCGCGCGAGGTCGTCGAAGCCACCGCCATCAATCCGAACACCGTGCTCAAGGCGTACCGGGAGCTCGAACGCGAGGGCCTCGTCGAGGCACGGCGCGGGCTCGGCACCTTCGTCACCCGGCGCCTCGGCGGCGCGGCGTCCGCCGACGACGCGCCGCTGCGCGCCGAACTCGCCGACTGGGCCCGCCGGGCCCGCACGGCCGGGCTGGAGAAGGACGACGTGAGCGCACTCTTCACCGCCGTACTGGACAGCACTTTCGAGGGGGACCGCGCCTGATGACAGGCATCGCGATCGAGGCCGACGGCCTCGGTGTGAAGTACCGGGGCGGGGACGGGACGTGGGTGCTCCGCGACTGCTCGTTCCGGCTGCCCGCCGGACGGGTCTGCGCGCTCGTCGGGCCGAACGGCGCGGGCAAGTCCACCCTGCTCGCCCTCGCGGCCGGGCTGCTGAGGCCCTCGGCGGGGTCGGTGCACGTGCTGGGCGGGACACCTGCCCAGACGCGCCCCCGGATGGCCTTCGTGGCGCAGGACAAGCCGCTGTACCCGCAGTTGACGGTGGAGGCGACGCTCTGGGCGGGGGCCGAACTGAACCCCGGCACCTGGGACCGGGACGTGGCCGAGGGCATCGCCGGAGACCTTCCGCGCGGCACCCGCGTCCGGCGGCTCTCCGGCGGCCAGCGCACCCGGCTCGCCCTGGCCCTGGCCCTCGGCAAGCGGCCCGAACTGCTGCTGCTGGACGAGCCGATGGCCGACCTCGACCCGCTCGCCCGCCAGGAGCTGATGGGCGCCCTGATGGCCCAGGTCGCCGAGCACGGCACCACCCTCGTGATGTCCTCGCACCTGCTCACCGAGCTGGAGGGCACCTGCGACTACCTGCTGCTCGTCGACGACGGCCGCATCCGGCTCGGCGGCGAGACCGAGGACCTGCTCGCCGCCCACACCCTGCTCACCGGCCCGGTACGGGAGACCGCACCGCACACCGCCGTCGAGTCCCGCACCGCGGGACGGATGCAGACCACCTTGGTACGGACGGAGGGCCCCGTGGACACCGGCGTCTGGGAGACCGCGGAACCCTCGCTGGAGGAACTGCTGCTCGCCCACCTGAGGTCGCCCCGGACCCCCGCGCTGCTGACGCCGAGCGCGGCGCCCCTCGCGGCCGGACACCGTGAGGCGGTGGCGGCGCGATGAGCACGATCGGTCTGCGCGGCCCGGTCCGGGTCACCGTACGCACGCACCGCACGACCCTGTGGACCGTCGGCGCTCTCGCGCTCGCCGGGATCGCCGCCGTGGTCGCCACCCAGCTGTGGGCGGCATCGGCCGCCGACACGTTCACGGGCACCGGCTGCTCGGTCGCCCACACGACGCGCGGCTGCGGCATCACCGTCCGCGACTTCCTGGACGTCGAATTCCGTTCCTACCGGCTGCTCCAGTACGCCGGGCTGGTCATGATGGCGCTGCCCGTGTTCGTGGGCATGTTCGTGGCCGGTCCGATGATCGCCCGTGAGCTGGAGAGCGGTACGTTCCGGCTGTCCTGGTCCCAGGGCGCCTCACCCGCGCGCTGGCTGGCGGCCAGGCTCGCGGTGCCGGCCGTGGCGGCGCTGGCCGGGGTCTCCGTCCTCTCGGCCGTCTGCGCCTGGGCCGTGTCGCGGGCCGAGCGGACGAACTATCCGCTGGAGACGTACGACCGCGACGTGTACGGCTCCATGGGCACCGTCCCGGTCGGCTACACCCTGTGCATGCTGGCCCTCGGCGCGCTGGCCGGACTGCTGCTGCGACGCACGATCCCGGCGATGATCGCGACCCTGGTCGCGTACGCCCCGCTGACGATGATCCTCAACCGCGTGCGCGAGGACCTCTGGCCGACCGTGCGCACGCCCGAGGACCGCTGGTCCGGGAACGACGGGTCCTGGACGGTCGACTCCGGGATGCTCACCGCCTCCGGAAAGCCGCTGGACCCGGCGGTCTGCGGGGAATCCGGCGCACCCGCCGCCTGCAAGGGCGCCATCGGGTACGTCGACCACCACCCGCTCGCGCACTTCTGGCCGCTCCAGCTCGTCGAGACCGGCATCCTGCTCGCCCTCGCCGCCCTCGCCGTCGCCCTCGCGTTCCGGGTGCTGCGCGGCCTGCACGCCTGACCGCCCGGCGGTGTCCGGGCCCCGCGTACGGGCCTGGGCACCGCCGTACACCACCGCACACCGCTTCCTGCACGTCATGTCGCCGTTACCGGCCATTCAGACGAGCTTGCGAACCTCTGGCAATGCAGCCAGCTGTGCCGACCCCTCGCAACGGGAGAAAACCCGGCAAGGAACGTACGGGCGAAGCCCCCCTCCCGTTCCCCGCGAAGCTCCCCGCGAACCCCCCGGGCCCCGGGGAACCCGCGGACTTCGCGGTCTCCGCCCCTTCCGGCGCGCCCGCGGAGCCGTCCGCGCGGAAGAATGGGGCCATGAGCCAGCAGCCCAGCTCCGAGGTACCGGTCCAGTCCGCCCCGCAGCCGCAGCCGTCGGTCGGCTCGCTCGCCGCGCACCGGCCACGCGCCGTCGCCGCCGCGTCCAGCGGGGCCGCCCTGTCCACCGCGGCCGACCTGGATCCCGACATAGACGCCGACGCCGACGCGTACGAGCCCGATGTCGACGGCGACGAGCTGCCACAGGGCCGCTTCCTGGACCGTGAACGCAGCTGGCTCGCGTTCAACGAACGGGTGCTCGAACTGGCCGAGGACCCGGCGACCCCGCTTCTCGAACGGGCTAATTTCCTGGCGATCTTCGCCTCGAACCTGGACGAGTTCTTCATGGTCCGGGTGGCCGGGCTGAAGCGCCGCATCGCCACCGGTGTCGCCACCCGGTCCGCCTCCGGACTCCAGCCCCGCGAGGTCCTCGACCTGATCTGGACCCGCTCGCGCGAACTCATGGCCCGGCACGCCGCCTGCTACCAGCAGGACGTGGCCCCCGCCCTGTGCGACGAGGGCATACAGCTGATCCGCTGGCCCGAGCTGACCGAGAAGGAGCAGGCCCGCCTGTTCACCTTCTTCCGGCAGCGCGTCTTCCCCGTACTGACCCCGCTCGCGGTCGACCCGGCACACCCCTTCCCGTACATCTCCGGGCTCTCGCTCAACCTCGCCGTCGTCGTGCGCAACCCGGTCAGCGGCCACCGCCACTTCGCCCGGGTCAAGGTGCCGCCGCTGCTGACCCGCTTCCTGGAGGCGTCGCCACAGCGGTACGTGCCCATAGAGGACGTCATCGCCGCCCACCTCGAAGAGCTCTTCCCCGGCATGGAGGTCCTCGACCACCACATGTTCCGGGTCACCCGGAACGAGGACCTGGAAGTCGAGGAGGACGACGCGGAGAACCTGCTCCAGGCGCTGGAGAAGGAGCTCATGCGGCGCCGCTTCGGCCCGCCGGTCCGCCTGGAGGTCGAGGAGTCCATCGACCCGTACGTGCTCGACCTGCTGGTCCGCGAGCTGAAGGTGTCCGACGCCGAGGTCTACCCGCTGCCCGGTCCGCTCGATCTGACCGGGCTCTTCGGGATCGCCTCGCTGGACCGGCCCGAGCTGAAGTACCCCAAGTTCATCGCGGGCACCCACCGCGACCTCGCCGAGGTCGAGTCCGCCTCCGCACCCGACGTCTTCGCCGCGCTGCGCGAACGCGATGTGCTCCTGCACCACCCGTACGACTCGTTCTCCACCTCCGTACAGGCTTTCCTGGAGCAGGCCGCGGGCGACCCCGACGTCCTCGCGATCAAGCAGACCCTCTACCGGACCTCCGGCGACTCCCCCATCGTGGACGCGCTGATCGACGCCGCCGAGTCCGGCAAGCAGGTCCTGGTCCTCGTGGAGATCAAGGCCCGCTTCGACGAGCAGGCCAACATCAAGTGGGCCCGCAAGCTGGAGGAGGCGGGCTGCCACGTCGTCTACGGCCTCGTCGGCCTCAAGACCCACTGCAAGCTCTCGCTCGTCGTCCGGCAGGAGGGCGACACCCTGCGCCGCTACTCCCACGTCGGCACCGGCAACTACCACCCCAAGACGGCCCGGCTCTACGAGGACCTCGGGCTGCTGACCGCCGACCCGCAGGTCGGCGCGGACCTCTCCGACCTCTTCAACCGGCTCTCCGGCTACTCCCGCCGCGAGACCTACCGCCGTCTCCTGGTCGCCCCGAGATCCCTGCGGGACGGGCTGATCGCCCGGATCGACAAGGAGATCACCCATCAGCGGGCCGGGCGCACCGCCTACGTCCGCATCAAGGTCAACTCGATGGTCGACGAGGCGGTCATCGACGCCTGCTACCGGGCCGCCATGGCCGGAGTGCCGGTGGACATCTGGGTACGCGGCATCTGCGCGATCCGCCCCGGCGTCCCCGGCCTCTCCGAGAACATCCGGGTCCGCTCGGTCCTGGGCCGCTTCCTGGAGCACTCCCGGGTCTTCGCCTTCGGCAACGGCGGCGAACCCGAAGTGTGGTTCGGCAGCGCCGACATGATGCACCGCAACCTCGACCGCCGGATCGAAGCACTGGTCCGGGTCACCGACCCCGCCCATCGCGCCGCGCTCAGCCGTCTCCTGGAGACCGGCATGGCCGACACCACCTCCTCCTGGCACCTCGGTTCCGACGGGAACTGGACCCGGCACGCCACGGACGCGGACGGCCAGCCGCTGCGGCACGTACAGGAAATGCTCATTGACGCCCGGAGGCGCCGGCGTGCGACGCCATGACCAGACGACGACCCAGGCGGACCTTACGGCGGGCGCCGTTCTCGCGCCCTACCTTCAGGAACAGGCCGCCGAATTCCTGCGCGGCCTGCGCCTGCACCGCGAGAACAGCGCCCCCACGGACGCCGGGGCCCAGGGCGCCGAGGAGGCCGCCGACGCGCTGCGCCGCTGCTCGCGCCGGATCGGCGGAACCCTGCACACCTTCCGGGCGGCCCTGGACGCCACCTGGGCCGAGCAGCTCCGTACCGAACTGGCCTGGCTCTCCGGCACCCTGGCCCGCGAACACGCCTACGCGACCCGGCTGACCCGGCTCCTCGACGCGCTGCACGCCCTGTCCGGCGCCGCGCTGCCCGCCGCCCGCACGGGCTCCGGCACCGCCCCCGACAAGGAACGCGCCGCCCTCGGGGTCGGCGCCGCCCGCGCCG
The DNA here is from genome assembly GCF_042883525.1 of Streptomyces sp. NPDC058195. Classification (NCBI taxonomy): domain Bacteria; kingdom Bacillati; phylum Actinomycetota; class Actinomycetes; order Kitasatosporales; family Streptomycetaceae; genus Streptomyces; species Streptomyces sp. NPDC058195. Next base: position 34,686 of record NZ_JBHVVM010000032.1, on the reverse strand, counting down.
GGGCGCTCCTGGAACGCCAGCTGACCCTCGCCCGGACCCGGGCCCACTCCGCCGCCCTCCAGGCGCTCGGCTCCTCGCGCTTCCACGCGGTGGCCGACGCCGTGGCGCTGCTCGCCTCGGAGGTACCGCTCGCCCCGGCGGCGGGCGCCCCCGCGCGGGAGCTGCTGCACGCCCCCGCCGACCGGGCCGCGCAGCAGCTGCGGGACACGGTGGCGTCGCTCCCCTCCGGCCGGGCGGCCGAGCCGTACAACGAGGCGCAGGACGCGCCCTGGCACCGCACCCGGCTCCTCCTGCGGCTCCACCGGTACGCCCACGAGGTGGTGCGGGGCGCCCCCGATCCGGTGCTGGCCGCGCCGGGGCGGGCGCTCGATCTGCACCGGGACGCCGCGGAGGCAGCCGCGGCGGCGGCCTCCGCGGCCCGCACCCCGCGCATCGCCCCGGCGACCGCGTACGCCCTGGGGGTGCTCCACGCCGACCAGCGCCACGCGGTGGAGGCGGCCCGGGGGGTCTTCCGGACGAGCTGGCCGGTCGCCGCCGCGGCGGCGGCGACCGCGCCATGAGCGGGACCGGGAAACCAGTGCGCGCCGGGACCGGGAAGCCGGAACGCGCCGGGACCGGCAAGCCGGTACGCGCCGCCGGGTGCGTGCTGTGGCGCCGTACGGACTGGGGCGGGCTGGAGGTCTGCCTCGTCCACCGGCCCCGCTACGACGACTGGTCGCACCCGAAGGGGAAGCTGAAACGCGGCGAGACGGCTCCGGACGCCGCCCGGCGCGAGGTCCTGGAGGAGACCGGGCAGCGCTGCGTGCCCGGTGCCGCGCTGCCCACGGTCCACTACACCGTGGACGGCCGCCCCAAGGAGGTCGTCTACTGGGCGGCCGAGGCGGCCGGCGGCTCCTTCACACCCGGCGGCGAGGTCGACCGGGTGTGCTGGCTCGCCCCGGCGGCGGCCCGGGTCCGTCTCACCCAGGAGCGCGACCGGGAACTGCTGGACGCCCTGCTCGCGGCCCTCTCCGGCCCGCCGGGCACCTGACGCGGCCAGAACCGCGCCGCCCCGCACGGTTCACCTCCCGTTCACTCTCCCCCGTAGGCCGCTTCACCTGTTCTGCCTAACTTCGTCAGTGCACGGTGCGCGGCGCGACAGCCAAAGCACCCACCCCAACGCACGCCGTCGTGAGAACCAACAAGACCTCGGCGGCTCCTGGAAGGAACACCCGAAAGTGAAGCTTCAGCGCAAGAACCGGCTTCGTGCCACCGCGCTCGGTGCCCTCGCCGTCTCCAGCGCCCTGGTCCTCACGGCGTGCGGTTCGGACGACAACAGCGGTGGCTCGACCGGCGGGAACGGCGGGAAGACCGACGCCGCGTCGAACATCAAGTGCGACGACGCCAAGGGCCAGCTGCCCGCCTCCGGCTCCAGCGCGCAGAAGAACGCCATGGACCTCTGGGCGAAGAACTACATGGCCGGCTGTTCCGGCGTCGAGATCAACTACAAGTCCTCCTCCTCCGGTGAGGGCATCGTCGCCTTCAACCAGGGCACCGTCGGCTTCGCCGGTTCCGACTCGGCGCTGAAGCCCGAGGAGGTCGCCGACTCGAAGAAGATCTGCAAGGGCGGCCAGGGCATCAACCTCCCGATGGTCGGCGGCCCGATCGCCATCGGTTACCACCTGGAGGGTGTCGACAGCCTCGTGCTGGACGCCCCCACCCTCGCCAAGATCTTCGACACCAAGATCAAGAAGTGGAACGACCCGGCGATCGCCAAGCTGAACAGCGGCGCCAAGCTCCCGGACAAGCCGATCCAGGCCTTCCACCGCTCCGAGGACTCCGGCACCACGCAGAACCTCGGCAAGTACCTCGGCGCGGCTGCCCCGGGCGAATGGAAGTACGAGGCCGAGAAGAAGTGGCCGGCGCCCAACGGCCAGGCCGCGTCCGGCTCCTCCGGTGTCGCCGCCCAGGTGAAGCAGGTCGACGGCTCGATCGGCTACTTCGAGCTGAGCTACGCCACCGCGCAGTCGATCTCCACCGTCGACATCGACACCGGCGGCGCCACCCCGGTCAAGGCCAGCTCGGAGAACGCCTCCAAGGCCATCGCCGCCGCCAAGATCAAGGGCACCGGCAAGGACCTGGCCCTGGAGCTCGACTACACGACCAAGGCCGAGGGCGCCTACCCGATCGTCCTGGTCACGTACGAGGTCGTCTGCGACAAGGGCAACAAGGCCGAGACCCTTCCGACGGTCAAGTCCTTCCTGAACTACACCGCCAGCGACGAGGGCCAGAAGCTCCTCACCGAGGCCGGCTACGCGCCGATCCCGGCCGAGATCAACGCCAAGGTCCGCGAGACGATCGCCTCCCTCTCCTAACACGCGGCAGGCGCACGCGCACCACGTAACGCGCGGCAGGTACACGCACACCGCGTAACGCGCGGCGCCCGACGCACACGTCACACCAGCAACACCCGGCGGACCGGTCCGGTGCACCCCTCCGGACCGGTCCCGCCACCACCCATCCGGTGCACCGCCGCCAGGGGAGCCAGCCGCTCCCCCACCACAGACCGGAAAGACCATGGCTTCCACCACACCGATAGACACGCCACCGGCCCCGCCGGTGGCGCGCAAGCCCGCCAGGACCTCGTCCGGGCGGGTGGGCGACAAGGTCTTCCTGGGCCTCTCCCGGGGCTCGGGCATCCTGTTGCTCGCGGTCATGGCGTCCATCGCCGTGTTCCTGACCTACCGCGCCTCGATCGCCGTCTCCGAGAACGAGGGCAACTTCCTCACCACGTTCGACTGGAACCCGGCGGGCGACCCGCCGGTCTTCGGCATCGCGGTCCTCCTCTTCGGCACGCTCGTCAGCTCCGTCATCGCGATGGCCATCGCCGTCCCGGTCGCCGTCGGGATCGCGCTGTTCATCTCGCACTACGCGCCGCGCAAGCTGGCCGCGCCGCTCGCGTACGTCGTCGACCTGCTCGCCGCGGTTCCGAGCATCGTGTACGGCATCTGGGGCGCCCTCGTCCTGGTGCCCTACCTCGAAGGCCCGAACCTCTGGCTCGACCAGTTCTTCGGCTGGACGTACGTCTTCGAGAAGACCGAACTGGGCGTCGCCCGCTCGCTCTTCACCGTCGGCATCCTGCTCGCGATCATGATCCTGCCGATCGTGACCAGTGTCAGCCGCGAAGTCTTCCTCCAGGTCCCCCGGATGAACGAGGAGGCCGCCCTCGCCCTGGGCGCCACCCGCTGGGAGGTCATCCGCCTCTCGGTGCTGCCCTTCGGCCGCTCCGGCGTGATCTCCGCCTCGATGCTGGGCCTGGGCCGCGCGCTCGGCGAGACGATGGCCGTCGCGACGGTCCTGTCGCCGAGCTTCGTCATCTCCGCGCACCTGCTCAACCCGGGCGGCGGCACCTTCGCCCAGAACATCGCGGCGAAGTTCGACGAGGCCAACGAGTTCGGGCGGGACGCCCTGATCGCCTCGGGCCTCGTGCTCTTCATCCTCACCCTGCTGGTCAACGGCGCGGCCCGGCTGATCATCGCCCGCCGCAAGGAATACTCGGGGGCCAACGCATGAGCCAGGCAGCCAACACCGGCATACAGGAGCGGCCCGCCACGGCGGCCCCCGCCCGTACGACCAGCCTGAGCAGCCGGGCCCTCCCCCGCTGGGCCCCCTTCGCCTTCGCCGCCGTCGCCCTCGTGCTCGGTGTCGGCACCGGCATCGTGGCCGGCTGGCAGAGCCGCACCCAGTGGGGCCTGGTCTCCGCCCTCCTCTTCCTCGTCATCTCGTACGTCGCCACCTCGGTCGTCGAGAACCGCCGCCAGGCCAAGGACCGGCTCGCGACCAGCGTCGTCTGGGTCTGCTTCCTGCTGGCGGTCGTACCGCTCGCCTCGCTGCTGTGGACCACGGTCAGCCGCGGCGCCGAGCGCCTCGACGGCTACTTCCTGACCCACTCCATGGCCGGTGTGCTCGGCTCCGAGCCGACCGGCGGCGTCTACCACGCGCTGATCGGCACCCTGGAGCAGGTCGGCATCGCCACCCTGATCTCCGCCCCGGTCGGCATGCTGACCGCCGTCTACCTGGTGGAGTACGGCAAGGGCGCGCTGGCCAAGGCCGTCACCTTCTTCGTCGACGTCATGACGGGCATCCCGTCCATCGTCGCGGGTCTCTTCATCCTGTCGATCATGCTGATGACCAAGACCCAGCCCTCCGGCCTGATGGGTGCCCTGGCACTCGCGATCCTGATGATGCCGGTCGTGGTCCGCTCCACCGAGGAGATGCTGAAGCTCGTCCCGAACGAGCTCCGCGAGGCCTCCCTCGCCCTCGGCGTCCCGAAGTGGCGCACCATCCTGAAGGTGGTCCTGCCCACCGCGATCGGCGGCATCACCACCGGTGTGATGCTCGCGATCGCCCGCATCGCCGGGGAGACCGCGCCGATCATGCTGCTGGTCTTCGGCAGCCAGCTGATCAACCCCAACCCCTTCCAGGGCGCACAGTCCTCGCTCCCCTTCTACATCTGGGAGCAGTACCGGGTCGGCACCGACCAGTCGTACGACCGTGCCTGGGCCGCCGCGCTGGTCCTGATCGCCTTCGTCATGATCCTCAACCTGGTGGCCCGCGGCATCGCCCGCTGGAAGGCCCCGAAGACCGGCCGCTGACCGCGGCACGAAAGAAGCAGTGATTCCGATGGCCAAGCGCATCGACGTCAGCGGACTGTCCGCCTACTACGGCTCCCACCTCGCCATCGAGGACATCTCGATGACCGTGGAGCCCCGCTCCGTGACCGCCTTCATCGGCCCGTCCGGCTGCGGGAAGTCCACCTTCCTGCGCACCCTGAACCGCATGCACGAGGTCACCCCCGGTGGCCGCGTCGAGGGCAAGGTGCTGCTGGACGACGAGAACCTCTACGGGCCGAACGTGGACCCGGTCACCGTGCGCCGCACGGTCGGCATGGTCTTCCAGCGCCCCAACCCGTTCCCGACCATGTCGATCTTCGACAACGTCGCCGCGGGCCTCCGGCTGAACGGCTCGTACAAGAAGAACGAGCTCGCCGAGATCGTCGAGAAGTCGCTGCGCGGCGCGAACCTCTGGAACGAGGTCAAGGACCGGCTGAACAAGCCCGGCTCCGGCCTCTCCGGCGGCCAGCAGCAGCGGCTCTGCATCGCCCGCGCGATCGCCGTCGAGCCCGACGTGCTGCTGATGGACGAGCCGTGCTCCGCCCTCGACCCGATCTCCACCCTCGCCATCGAGGACCTGATCGGCGAGCTGAAGGAGCGCTTCACGATCGTCATCGTGACGCACAACATGCAGCAGGCGGCCCGTGTCTCGGACCGCACCGCGTTCTTCAACCTCGCGGCGGTCGGCAAGCCCGGCAAGCTCGTCGAGATCGACGAGACGGAGCGGATCTTCTCCAACCCGTCCGTCCAGGCCACCGAGGACTACATCTCGGGCCGCTTCGGATAAGCGCCCCGGGCGGTACGGGGTCCGGTTCACCCGGCCCCCGTACCGCCCCCCACGACGGCCTTGAGGTGCTGCATGGCGGTGCCACCACAAGGCGAAGGGGCCGCCCCCGCTCCCGGCGAAGGGAGTGGGGGCGGCCCCGTTTGCACGGTGCGTGCCGCGGGGCACGGCCGTCAGCCGAAGAGCAGGTACACGACCCCGTAGCTCCCGGCGGCGACCAGTGCCGCGGCCGGCATCGTGATGAACCAGCCCATGATGATGTTCTTGGCGACGCCCCAGCGGACCGCGTTGACCCGCTTCGTCGCGCCCACGCCCATGATCGCGGAGGTGATCACATGCGTCGTGGAGATCGGTGCGTGGAACAGGAACGCCGAACCGAACATGATCGACGCACCCGTCGTCTCGGCGGCGAACCCCTGCGGCGGGTCCAGCTCGATGATCTTCCGGCCGAGCGTCCGCATGATGCGCCAGCCACCGGCGTACGTGCCCAGCGAGAGCATCATCGCGCAGACCAGCTTCACCCAGACCGGGATCGGGTCGCTCGGGCTCTCGACATCGGCGATGACCAGCGCCATCACCACGACGCCCATCGTCTTCTGCGCGTCCTGGAGGCCGTGACCGAGCGCCATGCCCGCGGCCGAGACCGTCTGCGCTATGCGGAAGCCCCGCTTGGCCTTGTGCGGATTGGCCTTCCGGAACATCCACATGATCGCGACCATCACCAGATAGCCGACGACCAGACCGATGACCGGCGAGACGAACATCGGGATGACGACCTTGTCGATCACCCCGTCCCAGTGCACCAGCGTCCCGCCCGCGAGCGCCGCGCCCACCATGCCGCCGAACAGGGCGTGCGAGGAGGAGGACGGCAGACCGAAGTACCAGGTGACCAGGTTCCAGATGATCGCGCCGACGAGCGCGGCGAAGAGGATGCCCATCCCCTTGTCGCCCTCGGGCGTCGCGATCAGGCCCTCGCTGACGGTCTTGGCGACCCCGCTGCCGAGGAACGCGCCCGCGAGGTTCATCACCGCGGCCATCGCCAGCGCCGCACGCGGGGTGAGCGCACGGGTGGAGACCGAGGTGGCGATGGCGTTCGCCGAGTCGTGGAAACCGTTCGTATACGTAAAGCCGAGCGCGACCCCGATGGTCACGATCAGCGCAAAGGTGTCCACGTCGTTCAGGACTCCTTGACCGCGATGGTCTCCACCGTGTTGGCGACGTGCTCGAACGCGTCGGCCGCCTCTTCCAGCACGTCCACGATCTGCTTCAGCTTCAGCACCTCGATGGCGTCGTACTTGCCGTTGAAGAGGTGGGCGAGCAGCTTGCGGTGGATCTGGTCGGCCTGGTTCTCCAGACGGTTGACCTCGATCCAGTACTCAGTGAGATTGTCCATGGTCCGCAGGCCGGGCATCGCCTCGGCGGTCAGCTCGGCCGCCCGCGCCAGGACCTCGATCTGCTGCGCGACGCCGTTGGGGAGCTCCTCGACCTGGTACAGCACGACCAGGTCGACGGCCTCCTCCATGAAGTCCATGATGTCGTCGAGCGACGACGCGAGGTTGTAAATGTCCTCACGGTCGAAGGGCGTGATGAAAGAGGAGTTCAGCTGGTGGAAGATCGCGTGGGTGGCATCGTCCCCCGCGTGCTCCGCTGCCCGCATGCGCTCCGCGATCTCGGCTCGGGAGGCTGTGTCCGCCCCGAGCAATTCCATCAGGAGTTTCGAGCCCGTGACGATGTTGTCCGCAGACGCGGAGAACATGTCGTAGAAGCTCGTCTCCCTGGGGGTCAGACGAAAGCGCACGTGGGGTCCTCGGATGCTTTGGATTCGGTCAGGCTGATGCTAGGCGCATCATCCGGCCACGGCTAACCGGCGTTCTTCAGTGTCGCGCATCAGGCACAGTGATCAGCACGGACCCCCGGTCACGTTTCAGAAGAATTCGTTAAGATATACCCACCAGGGGTATGTATACGGCAGGGTAAAGGGAAAACGGGAGGCAGTAATGACCACGACCGAGACCACCGTGACCGCCGCGGCGACGGAATCCCCGGTTACTGATCACGACCAGGGCATACACGGTTATCACCACCAGAAGGCCGAGCACCTCAAGCGGCTGCGCCGGATCGAAGGCCAGATCCGCGGCCTTCAGCGCATGGTCGACGAGGACGTGTACTGCATCGACATACTGACCCAGGTCTCGGCGTCCACGAAGGCGCTCCAGTCCTTCGCCCTCCAGCTGCTGGAGGAGCACCTGCGGCACTGCGTCGCCGACGCCGCGGTCAAGGGCGGCGAGGAGATCGACGCCAAGGTCGAGGAGGCCACGAAGGCCATCGCCCGTCTGCTCCGCACCTGACGGCGGGGCACGGACCCCGCGCTCACCCCCGGTGGTCGCCGTGCCGGGGGCCTGCGCACCGCTCGGCGGTCGCGTGGACGTCGAGCACCTCGTCGATCCGGGCCGCGCTGAGGCGTTCCCCGATCGCGCCCGCCGCGGCGATCATCAGCTCGCCGCAGAGCTCGATCTCGGCGAGGGCCACATGGTCGGACACCGTCCGCGCGCCGAGCGTCACCACGTCACCACTCACCTCTCACTGCCGTCGCGGGCTTCCTAGCCTAGGGAGCGGACCTCGCGCCGCGCATGGCACGGACGGACCATTTCCCCGCTCCGGCATGCCTAGGACCTCGCGCCCCGAGCCCCGCTACCGCTCCCGGATACGCCCCGTGTAGATGTCGCCCCCGTCCGGCAGCCGCACGGAGACCGGCGCCCCGAAGCCGAACAGCAGGGTCGTCGACACCACCTCCACGGCCGGTCCCTCCCCCGCGAAGCCGAAGCGGTGGCGCACCTTGCGCAGCCGCCCCTCCTCGTCGAGGTACGCGTCGAACGGCACCGCGTCCGTGCGGAACCCTTTCGCCGCCGCGGTCAGCGCGCCGCGCGAGCCCGCCCCCGCCCGGCGCGCGGCCAGCGCCAGGTCCGCCGTCCCCCGGTAGTGCCGCACGGGCACCCCGGCGATCTCCGTCCGCCCCACGTACGTCACCCGCCGCGCTCCGCGCAGCAGCTCGGCGGCGACCATCGGATCGGTCGCCCCGCCGGTGACGAGATTGCCGTCGGCCAGGGTCGTGGTGTCGACCCTGACCCATTTGTCGGCGGGCACTCCGGCGCCCCGGTTCTTCATGTAGAGCGCGCCGGGCGCCAGCAGTTCGGTGATCGGGCGGTGCTCGTCCGCCCCGGCGGCGTCCTCGGGCAGCACCACGGTGAGCCGCCCCGTGCCGGTGCGGAAGTCGTACGCGCCCCGGCCCCTGATGGTCACCCGCGTACCACCCGCCGCCGTCTCCATCGACGTGCGCACCTCCGCGGTCCCGGCCACCGCCCCACCGCCGGGAACATGACCAGCCACCGCCGCCGTACCCGTACCGCTCGCCGTGGCGGCGAGGACCTCGGCCGCGCGGTGCACCGCGTCGAGGGAGCCGGAGCCGCCCTGCTCGTCGGCGACGGCACCGCCGCCGCCCGAGCATCCGGCGGTCGCCGCCATCATCCCCACCACGGCCAGGGCGCAGACAGCGCGCGCCCCGCTCCCGCACCTGTGCTGCCGCGCCACCATCGTCCGCCAACCCCCAACGCCGTCACGCCTGCCCGAGAGGCCCATCCGTCCGGATAACGACGCCCCGTGTCCCCCGTCACGCCGCCCCTCGGGGCTCACCGCCCACGGGTCGTGGCCAGTACCGTGGTCGCGTGCATGACCGACACGTCGAAGAGGTCCCGCCGGCCACCCCCGCCACCGCGTCCACCGGGCACGATCCCGTCACCGTGGAACGCGGCTCCTTCTGCACCGCGCGCTGCTCCTGTGGCTGGTCGGGACCGGCCCGCCGCTCCCGCGACCGGGCCCGTACGGACGCCGCGGAGCACCGCGCGGCGCCCTGATCCCCCGGTTCCCCTTCCGGCCTCCGCCCCCCACTGTGACTTCGGAGATCCGATGAACCTGCCCCTCCCGCCCGCCCGGCGCACCCTGCTCACGGCGGGCACCATGGCGGCGCTCGCGGGAATCACCACCGCGTGCGGCGGCCCCTCCCCCACCCCGGGCGGCACGGACGGTGCCAACACCACCGGAAGCACCACCGGAAGCACCACCGGGCGCCCCTCCGCACCGGCGAAGCCCTCGCCCTCGGGCCGGGCCGACTGGCCGGCCCTGGCCAGGAGCCTCGACGGCAGCCTCGTACGGCCTCAGGACGCCGCGTACCAGACCGCCCGTCAGCTCTACAACACCCGCTTCGACGGGCTGAGACCGGCAGCCGTCGCCTACGTCCGGCACGAGGCGGACATCCGTGAGTGCCTGTCCTTCGCCCGCCGCACGGCCACCCCCGTCGCCCTCCGCAGCGGCGGCCACTCCTACGGGGGCTGGTCGAGCGGGAACGGACGGCTCATCCTCGACGTGTCCTCGCTGAACCGGGTGGCGGCGGACGGCACGCTCGGCGCGGGCGCCCGGCTCATCGACGTCTACCAGGGCCTGGCCCGCAGCGGGCTGACGATACCCGGCGGCTCCTGCCCCACCGTCGGCATCAGCGGCCTCACCCTCGGCGGAGGCCATGGCGTCGCCTCCCGCGCGTACGGCCTGACCTGCGACAGCCTGACCTCGGCGACCCTGGTCACGGCCGACGGCACGACCCTGACCGTGGACGCCGACCACCACCCGGACCTCTTCTGGGCGCTGCGCGGCGCGGGCAACGGCAACTTCGGCGTGGTCACCGAGCTGAGGTTCCGCACCCGCCCGGTGTCACCGGCCGTCGTCGCGTACCTGACGTGGCCGTGGTCGCGCGCCGGGTCCGTCGTCGAGGCCTGGCAGGAGTGGGGCCCGTCCCAGCCCGACGAGGTGTGGTCCTCCGCACATCTGGACGCCGGTCCGGCGGGCGCGGACCCGACCGTGTCGGTCGCCGCGTTCAGCCTGGGGACGTACGGCGATCTGCAGAACGCCGTGGACCGCCTCGCCGACCGGATCGGCGCCCCGGCCTCCTCGGTCTCACTGCGCCGCCGCGGCTACCAGGAGGCGATGCTCGGGTACGCGGGCTGTTCGGGCGTCAGTGACGCGCAGTGCCATCTGCCGGGGACGACGCCCGGCCGCACGCCCGAGGGCACGCTCCGGCGCGAGACGTACGCCGCCGCCTCCGACTTCTTCGACCGCTCGCTCTCCCCGTCGGGGGTCCGGGCACTGCTCGACCGGGCCGAGGCGTTCACCCGGATCACGGTGGCGCAGGGCGGCGGGGCCGGTTCGGTCGCGCTCACGGCGCTGGGCGGGGCGATCAACCGGGTCTCGCCCGGGGCGACGGCCTTCGTCCACCGGGGCTCGCGGATGCTCGCCCAGTACATCGGCGCCTGGGCCCCCGGCACGGCGGGCGACGCCCAGCAGGACTGGCTGAAAAACACCCATGCGGTGATGCGCCGTCACGCGTCGGGGGCGGCGTACCAGAACTACAGCGACCCGACGCTGACCGACTGGCGCCGGGCCTACTACGGATCGGCGGCCGATCGCCTCACCGCGCTGAAGAGGCGTTACGACCCCGACCGTCTCTTCTCCTACCCGCAGGCCCTCTGAGGACCGGGGCCGCCCGCACCACTCCCGCGCGGCTCCTCCCGCACATCCGCCAGTCACCTCCTGCGCCGCGCCTACGGCACTTCCCCGCCGCTTCCGCCCGGCTTCCGCCCGGCTCCCGCCCGGCTCCCGCGCCGCTTCCACGCCGCATCCACCCGGCTCCCGCGCCGCTGCTACGCGGCCAGGTCCTTCTCGCCGTTCCCGCCGCACGTGCCCGGCCGCGGCTCGGGAATCCCGAACGCCCCGCCCTGGCCCCCGGCCGGGGCCGTCGGCTCCGGCCGCCGCGACCGTACGAGCCGGCCGAGCCGCTCCGACCGTGAGACGGCCGCCACCAGCGGGGTCAGCAGCATGCCCGCCAGCGGGGCGAGCAGCAGGGCGACCGCCGTGCCGAGCGCGAATCCGCCGATGACGTCGGTCGGGTAATGGACGCCCATGTAGACCCGGCAGAAGCCTTCCAGGAGGGCGAGCCCGATCGCGGCGAGGCCGAACTTCCGGTTGGCCACGAACAGCCCGACGCCCAGCGCCATCGCCATCGTGGCGTGGTCGCTGACGAAGGAGAAGTCGTTCTTCCCGGTCACCAGGACGTCCAGACCCTGATGGTCCCGGAACGGACGGGGGCGCTCGACGAATCCGCGGATCGGGATGTTGATCAGGAGCGCGATCCCGGCGGCGAGCGGCGCCCAGACGATCCCGGCGACCGCCGCGACCGCGTCGTCGGCCGTACCGCGCCGTCGCACGCTCCACCAGCACCACAGGACCACCAGGACGAGGCCGAGCAGGATTCCGTACTCACCGACGAACTTCATGACCCGGTCGAACCAGTCGGGAGCGGACTTCGCGAGTCCGTTGATGTCGTAGAGCAAGCTGACGTCGGGGTTCGCCCCATCGACTGCGAGTCCAGCCATCTGCTGCGGCCCCTTGCCTTGTCTGCTGCCGCGGGCACACCCATGCGCACCGCTTTGACGAACCCCCGTGTCGGTTCGATTCCGGCCGCCGTCGCACAGTCGAGACGTCGATACGCCGTCAGCCCGGTCCTCCCAGGGAACGAGGCCCCTGGCGCGTGTGTTCCACTCTCCACCGAATGATCACCATGACGTTATCGAAGAGAGACTCATCGCCGCAGCTCAGGGCCCAGGCTTCACGGAGAGTTCCGGCCATCGCCGTCCTCGCGTCATGCCGCCCGCACCGCTGACACCACTGGCACCGGGAGCACGGTCAGCACCACTGGCATCGCTGGCACTGGTAGCACCGTCAGCACCGCTGGCACCGCCGGCATCCCCCGCCCTGCTGGCATGACTCGCGCTGCTCGCACCGCTCATGCCGCGGACCCGTTCCTCGGAAGGGCCGCGGCCCCGTCCTTGGTCACGCGCGTCGCGCCGAAGTAGTCCGCCGCGTCGATCTTGTCGAAGCGGATCACGGCCCCGGTGTACGGAGCGTTGATCATGTACCCGCCCCCTACGTAGATCCCCACATGGTGGATGGCCCGCGAATTGGACAGGTCGTTCGAGAAGAACACCAGGTCGCCGGGGAGCAGCTCGTCCCGGGAGGGGTGCGGCCCGGCGTTGTACTGGTCGTTCGCCACCCGGGGCAGCTCGATGTCCACCGTCCGGTACGCGGCCTGGGTCAGTCCCGAGCAGTCGAACCGCCCGTTCTGTTCGGGCGTGCCGTTGCCGCCCCAGAGATACGGCGTACCGAGCTTCTTCTGCGCGAAGTAGATCGCCCCGGCCGCCTGCTGCGAGGGCTGCACCCGGCCGACCGGGCGGGCGAAACTCTTCTCCAGGGTGCGGATGATGGTGACGTAGTTCTGCGTCTCCGAGATGTCCGGAACGCCACCGGCCTTGATCACCCGGTACGCCCCGGCGTTGTACGCGGCCAGCATGTTGTCCGTCGGATCGCCCGGCACCTTCTTCACGTAACCGGCGATCTCGCAGTCGTACGAAGCGGCGGAGGGGATGGCGTCGGCCGGATCCCACACATCCCGGTCGCCGTCACCGTCCCCGTCGATGCCGTGACCGGCCCAGGTGCCCGGGATGAACTGGGCGATGCCCTGCGCGGCGGCGGGGCTCTCCGCACGGGGGTTCCACCCGCTCTCCTGGTAGAGCTGGGCGGCGAGCAGGGCGGGGTTGATCGCGGGACAGAGGTTGCCCCACTTCTCCACCAGCGCCTGGTACTTCGCGGGCACCGCCCCCTTGGCCAGCGCGACCGCTCCGCCGCCACCGGCCCCGAGCCCGGCGGCGGCCGAGTACGTACCGACGACGAGCAGCGCCACGAAGCACATGGCGCTGCCCGCAGCGATGCCACCGACCACCCAGAATTTACGCACCCCTCAACCATCCCCCATCCGGGACGTGTTCATGGGCGGTTTCGACGGTGTGTGCGAGTAATCCGCGTCATGCGGGGCCCATCCGAACGCCACTCCGGCGCACGGAGCCGCAGGAAGGGCGCACCGGGTGCACCGGCCGGATCAACCGGCGCACCCGGCCCGCGCGTGACGGTCAGGACGCCCCGGCGGACCAGTGGTCCGAGCGGACGTTGGGGCTCGGCAGCGGGTACACACCCTTGTACGCCGGTCCGTTCGGCACCGACGTGGACTCGGCGACCTTCGACTCCTTCACGCAGGGAGTGTCCGCCTCGAAGAAGACCTGCCCCTTGGCACGCACGCTCACGCTGATGCCGAAGCCGTCCTTCGTCGCCGCGTAGACCGCGGGGAACTCGGCGTCCTTGTTCTTCGCCCTGATGCGGAAGTCGCTCGCCCGCCAGACCTGCTCGACCTGGTCCAGCAGGTCCTGCCTGCGGTCCGCGGACACGACGGTCATGACCGTACGTCTGCGCGTCACGTCACAGCTGCCCTTGGTCGTCGGGCCGTGCGCCCACTCGACCTCGGGATCGATCTTCTTCAGGACGTCGTCGAGCATGCCGTCGGCCCGGTCGGCGGCCTCCTGCATGTCCATCGTGCTCCCCTTGGTGCCTTCGGAGCTCTTGGTGCCTTCGGAGCCCGCGCTGGTGCTGGTCGAGGTGTTCGCGTCGGCCTGCGGGTGCGCCTTCTCGCTGCCACAGGCGGACAGCGCGAAGCCGACGGCCAGAGCCACCGCGACGATCTGGAACCTTCGGCTCATCGGTACTCCTCCATCTTCAGCCGGTCGGCGTGCCCGGACACGATAAGAGCGATGCTGTCGGCGGACACGGCGTCCCGCGACGGGGTGAAGTAGTTGGAGTGAGAATCAAAGCTCATGGGCTTCCCCGGGTCCACCGGGAACCGCCGGGCTCCGAACGCCTTGCTCGCCGGGTCCTTCCCGAACCAGAGGTCGTCGTCGCCCGGGTCGGCCAGGTCACCGGCGATGTACGAGCCGAGCGGACCGCCCAGGACCATTCCGATCCCGCCCACGACCACCTGGGACTTGGAGGGCAGCTTGGTGACCGGGTCGTTCTCCGCCGCGCCGACGAAGACGTGGTCGGCGCCGACCCCGAGATCGACGGCCCGGTCCACGCCCACCCCGGGGCTGCCGACCAGGATGATGTCGTCCACCCCGGGAATCCCGCCCAGGCGCTGGGCGGCGGCACCGACGGCACGTGAGCCGTAGGAGTGCCCGATGGCCGTGATGTGCGGGTCCTTGCTCTGGTTGGTCGCGACGATTCCGCTCATGAAGTCGTTGTACGCCGCGCCGCCCTGCTCCGCCCGCTTGGTGCCCGCGACCGCCAGGCTCTGCAGCCCGTCCGGCGTCTGCGGCGCGTCGTAGCCGAGCCAGATGATCGCGGCGCTGGACGGGTCGTAGCCCTGGGCGCCGAGCGCGGTGTCGTGGGCCCGCTTGAGGCCGCTCTTCGCGAACTCCTCGTCAAGGGCGGTGTTCAGCCCCGGCACGTAGGCCGACACGTTCTTCGAGGTGTCGGGGTTGCCGTACGAGACGATCGCCCGTCCGTTGCCCTCGTCGCTGATGCCGATGAGGTACATCGGGGGCTGGCTGCCCTCCTTGAGCTGCCGCTCGATCTCCCGCAGCCCGGCCAGCTGAGCCTTCGACGTCTTGTCGGTCTGGCCTTCGAGCTTCTGGATCAGGTTGGGCAGGTTCCGGCGGTTGGCCGTGTCCCGGTCCGCCACCGGAATGCCGTCCAGCATGCCGATCTTGTCCGGGAGGAGCTCCAGGTAGCGATCGCGCTGCTCCTGCGTCAGCCCCTTCCACCAGTACGCGCGGCCAGCGGCGCTGCCGTTGCGCGGGATGCGCTCGTCGAGGTACTGGCGTTCCCCGTCCCGTACCGCCGACTCGACCCGGGTGCCCGATCCGGGCAGCCCGGTGAGCGCGCTGCCGCCCCCGCCCGAGCCCTTGGCCACTTCCCAGGCGGCGTTGATGAACTTGCCCTTGCCCCACTTGTCGCCGCCCTTGTTCGCGGCCTGCGCGTACTGGTCGACGACGTTGCGGGCGGTGTCGACGGGGTGCGCGATGGTGTCGATGGCGCCGGTGACATCGCCTATCAGTCCGTCGTCGCCGACGATGCCGGTGAGGAAGTCGCCGTTCGAGCGGGGCTCGTAGTCCGAGACAACGGGTTGTCTACCCGCGTTGACTCCTACAGAAGAACCACCGTTCGCATCCAGACCACCAGCACCATCACCCCCACCAGACCCATCAGTCCCACTGGAGCCGCCAGCCCCACCGGACCCGCTGCCGCCGTTGGCCCCCGACCCCTCGGAGCCCCCGGACGCGGACCCGGACGCGCCGGAGTCAGACCCCCCAGCACCGGAACTCCCGGAACCCGAACCGCCCGAACCCGAGCCGCCTGACCCCGACCCACCAGTCACCGTCGCGCCGTCACTCCCGGCGCCGGAGCTGTCGCCACTGCCGCCGCTCCCCTTGCCGCCGTTCCCAGCGTGATTGCCGTCGGCGACGGCGGAGGGAGGCGGGCAGGCGCTCCCGGTCAGCTGGCAGACGGCGTTCTGGAGCTGGCCGGACACCTGGCCGCCGATCCCCGTGGCCACGAGCGCGCCGATGAGGGCGACGACCACCAGGACCATGCCCAGGTACTCCATCGCCGTCTGGCCGTTGTCCCGACGCCACTTGACCAGCCGCGCGACGTCGAACCTCTGGTGCTCCACGCGCCGCTCGGGCGCGAGCCTGAACCACGCACGGGCCTGGGCCCGGCACAGCAGTACGAGGACGAGGACCGGAAGCACCAGCTGGGTCACACCCCGGCCGTCCTCCGCGTCGTTCAGCGTGGCCAGCGCCCCGAGCGTGAGCCAGACGTGCACAGCCAGCAGCCCGCGCCAGACCCAGACGCCCCCGGTCCGCAGACGCAGCGACAACACGAACCCGGCGACGCCGGGCAACGAGGCGTACAGCACCATGCCCAGCAGATGCCCATCCACCGCATCGACGGACGAGGCCACGAGCAACGCGTCGAACGCGCCCACGACCGTGACCGCGAAGAGCAATCGGACGAGGATCAGCACTGCCTGCAGAGAGCGTGACAGTGGCTGTCTGCCGGGACGGTCCTCGACGGTGCTCAGGTCAGCACCGCCCGGTACCGCTAGTTCTCGTATGCCAGACACGGCAGGTCTCCCCAGCTTTGTGAGTGGGTGCAGCGACAGTTCCCCCCGGTATCCGTATGCGACCACAACACCCCAGGGCCCGGCATGGGCCCTGGGGCCCAATGCCGGACTCAATGTCCAGCCCGCTTTACCCCACCACTCCACTATTTAGGGCCAGTTGAAACGATCCGCCCCTCAGGAACCCCCACCCCCACCAGCCCCGGACCAGAAGTCGGAGTGAATGTTGGGACGAGGAATGATCTCGGTGCCCACCGGAAGCTGCCTGCCCGGTTCAGCAACAGGACCGACGACCTCGGACTCCTCTACGCACGGGCTGTCCACCTCGAAGAACACTTGCCCTTCACCCCCGACGATCAGAGCGACACCGAAGCCATCTCGCGTCTGAGCAAAGATGGCTGGGAAATCCATGTCATTGTTGACGCTTTTGATCCTGTAGTCGCGACTTCCCCACATACGCTCCACCACGCCCAGGAAATTACCTCTGCGCACCCGGGACACGATAGTCATCACTGCACGCCTACGCGTGACCGAACAGCTGCCTTTGGTTGTCGGCCCGTACACCCATTCAACCTGCGGCTTGATGTCGTTGACTGTCGCATCCATGATTTCATCTGCGCGGCTAGCCGCCTCCTGCATGTTCATTCCATCCACACTTGCCCCACCCGTGCATCCAGTAAGCAGCACACCCAGAACGAGTGCCGTCATCATTCCCCGGAAGCGTCCCGTCATCGATATTCCTCGACTTTTACCCTCTCGGGCTTTCCAGCGACAATCAGGGCGATACTGTTGGCAGATGAAGCGTCCCTTTCCGGATCGAAATACTGGCTGTGCGCGTCGAATCCACCACTGATCAAGCGTGGGCCCACGCCAACAGGAAAGCGTCTCGCACCGAAACCCTCGCTCGCTGGGTCTCTTCCGAACCACAGATCGTCGTCGCCCTGATCTACGAAATCGCCAGTCAAATACCCGGCCACTGGGCCAGCCGCAACCGCCCCCACTACACCTGCGACGCTCTGCCGCTTTGACGGAAGCTTGGTCACCACGTCATGCTCCGCTGCCCCGACGAAGACGTGATCACGCCCAACCCCGAGGTCTTCGGCACGATCCACACCCACCCCAGGGCTTCCAACAAGGACGATGTCGTCGACTCCGGGGATACCGCCGCCTTGCTGCGTCGCAGCGCCCACCGTTCGCGAACCGTAGGAGTGCCCGATGACTGTGAAGTGCGGGCTCTCTTGGTTGTGCGTGGCTGACAGACCACCCATGAACTCGTTGAAGGCCCGCCCACCATGCTCTGCTCTCTCCGTCCCTATCACCGCCAAGCTGTTCAACCCGTCGGGCGACTGCGGCGCGTCGTACCCGAGCCAAACAATCGCCGCGCCAGAGGGGTCGTACATACGAGCACCGATGGCAGTGTCACGGGCACGCTTGAGGTCACTCTTAGCAAATTCCTCATCAAGGGATGTGTTAAGTCCCGGGACATAGGCAGAAACATTCTTCGAAATGTCAGGGTTCCCATAGGAGACGATCGCCCGCCCATTCCCCTCACCACTGAGTCCCAGCAAATACATCGGAGGCTCCCCGGGATTGCTCTCCGCCCGCAACTGACGGTCGATCTCGTGAAGTGCGGCCAGTTGGGTCTTGGATGTGGCGTCGTCTCGGCCCTCCAGTTCACCCATCAACAGCTGCAGGTTGTCCCGGTTCGCCGCGTCGCGGACCAGAGACGGAATGCCGTCCAGGTTGCCGATCTGGTCCGGGTAGACCGCCAGGTATTCCTCGCGCCGCTCGTCCGTCAGGGCAGCCCACCAGTCCCTCCGTTCGGCGGGGGAGGCGTCGCGTGGAATCTCCTCCTTCAAGTACCCGAGCGCGGCGCCCCGGACCGCGGCCGCGTCACCCGCCGCGTCCCGCCAGGCGGAGTTCGGGACGCTCACGCCCTCCTCGGCCCTCAGCTCGTGCAGAATGCGGGCGTACCGCCAGTCGATCTCGGCGGCCGTGCGCACCGCCTTCGCCACCCGGTCCGCGATGTCCTGGGCCTCAGCCGCCCTCGGGTTGGGGCCGAACAGGCCCGTAGGCGGACGGAGTCCGGGTGCCGACGCCCCGGCCGTCGCCGTGCCGCCCGGCAGCGGCTCACCTCCGAGCAGGGCTTCGCCCGCCGCTGGGTAGGCCACCGATCCGTCCGCCCGGACGCCGAGTCCCAGAGCATCAGCCTCCTCCAACGTACGGCTCAGCTCCCGTTGCTGGACACGGAGCTCGTAGGCCATGCTGTTCAGCGTCGTACGGAGCAGCCCGCACTCCGTGTAGACGTACCCCAGGTTCCGGCTCATCCGGCGCAGCCTGCTCACCGCTGCACTCGCCGCCTCTCCGTGCTGGGTGCTGCGCAGGCCGTTCAGCAGTTGGTTCTCGATCCGGTCGCGCCCCGCGTCGGCTCGGTTGCTCGCCTTCCCCCAGCCATCGGCCGCTTTTTCCAGGTCGCCGCACTTCAGATCCCGTAGCTGGCCCCAATTCAGGCTCATCGCGCCACACCCCGCTCCGCCCGTTCCGTCCGTCCCGCGCCGTCCGCCACGGACATGCGCGCGAAGGCGGACTTCACGGCCTCCTCGGTCTCCCCCTGAGTCCGGGCTACCGCACGCAGCTTCCCCGCGAGCTCCTGGCACTCGGTACGTGCCGCCTCGAACCTCCGCGTCCACGAGTCCCGCACCGCGGCGAGTTCCGCCGGGGCGGTCAGCCCGCAGTTCGCGGCGAGGAGCCCCTCGTGCGCGGTTTCCAGCTCCGCCTTCACCGGCCCGAGGTGCGTGTACATACCGTCCGCCCCGTCGGCGGCCCGCAGCCACGGGCCGCCGCTGTGCTTCAGCACGCCGCCACCGCCACCCGCACCGGCTGCCACCTGTCCCACCGGTTGCCTCACCGTCGTCATGTCCGTCCACCCCGTTCGTCGTTCGCGCAGCGGCACTGTGCCAAAACGGACGCCCCGGCGCGGCGACGGCGCGCGCGGATCACCCGAACGGTGGACGATGGCGGCGACCGGGAACTACCCGCCCACCACCCCTTGCCATACGTCCTCAGGCCCTCCGTCGCGAGGCGGCGCAGCGCGGCGGCCGCCCGGCCCTCGGGGGCGGCCGCCGCTATCCGGGAGGTACCAGGCGCGGTGCTGCAGGAGAGCGGCAGCACGGCTGCGTGCCTGGCGAAGCCTTCGCAGAGATCGACGACTGCGCTTTGGAGCGGGACCGCGGCCCCTCAGATCCCGCCAGACAGATGGCGGCGCAGGTCGGTGGTGCCTTCGCAAGAGGGCGGGCGAAGGGATCGAGGCGGCGTCAGCGGGACGTCAGTGGGACGTCAGCAGAACGTGAGCGATCCACAGGATGCTTTTCATGTCAAGAGGTCGGAGCAAGCGGTTCGCCGCAGGATTCGGGCCTTGTTTCACGCTCATCCTGGGAGAAAACGATGCGTACGAACCGCACCCGCAAGCACACCGCCGCCCTCGGTGTCGTCACCGCCGTACTCGCCCTGGCGCTCACCGCCTGCAACGAGGAGGACGGCGGCACGGAGCCCGCGGGCGCCGCGGGCAACAGCTCCTCGGCCGCCTCCTCGACGGACGGCGCACAGACGGGCGGGAACGACTCGAAGGACACGGGCGCCTCGAAGTCCGGTGGCACCGCGCAGAACGCCGGATCGAAGACCGGCTCCTCGTCCGCGGGCAGCTCCAAGGACAGCGGCAGCTCCGCCGGGGGCGGCAACACCAGCGACAGCTACGCCTACAAGCACCCGTGCCAGGCCAGTGACCTGTCGATCCGGGTGTACCCCCGCGAGGGCTCGGCCACCCAGCACGTGATCGAGGTCAACAACACCGGTGCCAACTCCTGCGGGCTGAGCTACTTCCCGCGGGTCAGCCTGGGCTCCTCGAAGGCCTCCGACCACAGCGGTGACATCACTCCGGCGGTTCCCGGCGGCCTGGGCGGCGCCCCGGCGTACCCGGTCAACCCGAAGACGGCCGCCATCGCCGTGATCGACCTCAACCCGAAGGGCGCGGGTGGCGTGACCTGGATCAACGAGATGAACGTGCTGGCCGACGACGAGCACATGCCCAACGCCGACACGCAGAACTTTGACCTCGGCCCGGACGTCAAGGTGCTGGACCCGAAGCTGGGCCTGTACCAGGCCAGCGTCGCCGACGCGGTGAAGTCCATGCAGTCCGCGGGCAAGTAGCCCGCGCCCAACGCCGAAGGGCCCGGATCCGCACATCGCGGTCCGGGCCCTCGGCATGTGCCCCGGCCCTGCCCCAGCCCCGGCTACGCGCAGGCTCCGGATCGGGCTCATCCGTTGATCAGCGCGAAGCACACGTCCTGCTGCCGCACTGGCTGTCTCCGTGCTTGATCTCGGTGGGGACGCGCTGGCCGACGGCCCCCGGGCCTACTCCTGCCCGGTGCACTTCGTGATCGCCTCGGTGTCCGCGGCCAGCGCCGCGGGCGCGGGCATCGGCGGCCACACCGCCATGCTGTCGCGAACGGTCACCTCCCGGGGCAGAACCGGCCGGAACGGCCTGTGGGCGAGGATCCTCGACGTCCGCCCGTACTGTCAGAGCCCCTGTGTAAGGTCCCGGCATGCCCGCATTCCGCGACTTCAACTTCAAGCTGCTGGTCATCGAGAAGCTCATGTACGAGGACCGGACGCTCACTCCCGCCTTCAGTATCAACGAGCTCCTGCGCGCGAGGGGAATCGGGGACGCACAGACCTACGCGTTCGAGAACGACCTCGCCTACACGGTGCTCGACGAGTCCCGTGCCTACTTCGAGGCGCTGGAGATCAGCGAGGAGCTGCTCGCCACGGTGGACACCCTCCTCGTTGACGGCGGTCACCAGGTGTACTACGAGTGCTCCCCGGTCTGGGACGGCGAGGACGAGCTCTTCGACGTGTCCTCGCTCGACGACCTCGACCTGCTGCCGAACCTCCGCCGGATCAGCGGCGCTCAGGACTGCGGGATGGGCGTCCCGTTCACCGAGGAAGTCCTCGCCGCTCGCGGCATCGCCTCCGACTGAGCCGTACTCGCATTCTTGCTGTCCTCCCGTCAGGTGATCCGACAACGTGTCCGGTCGCTCCGTCGCGGGCATGATCACCGACATGAGCGACGAACCGGGCAGGATTCTCCGCTGGAACTTCTTCATCGGCGGCCACCTGAGTTCCTCGGTGCCCGTGCGCCTGGTCCAGCGCACCGACGCGGGCCAGCTGGTGTGGATGGAGTCCGGCACGCCGATGTGGCGTACGAAACTTCCGCGCGGGGCCCATCTCCGGGACATAGCCCCGGACGAGCGGCCGGTGGACGGCTATCCGGTCGTCGCCGGACGCTGGCCGATGGGCAACGCCCTCTTCTACCAGCCGACCGGCGCAGCGCATTCGGTGCTCTGGCTCTTCGGACGTGGACGAAAGTTCCGCGGCTGGTACGTCAATCTGGAGCACCGCACCCACTGCGGCGACGACATCGACATCTCCGACCACGAGCTCGACATCAATGTGGCACCGGACCGGAGCTGGAAGTGGAAGGACGAGGAGTCCTTCGCCGAGAAGACCGGTCACCCCGTCTACTGGTCGGCCGACGAAGCCTCCGCGATCCGGGACGAAGGCGCCGCGGTGGTTCGGCTCGCCGAGGCCGGAACGTTTCCCTTTGACGGCACCTGGTGCGATTTCCGGCCGCCACCCACCTGGACTACTCCGCCTCGGCCACCCGTTTCCCGCCACCCGCTGCTCTGATGGCCCTTCACCTGAAGCATCATCACCGCGCCGACCAGGAAATCTACCCATTTCAGGCCACGATGGCGGGATGGCAATCATTGCCCGGGGTCACACCCCATGATACATAGAGTAACCATACAATTTCAGTCATGCACCGTTCCGCCCCGCAGGCCAGGGCGGCCCGACCGGCCAAATGTGCGAGGTCGGGGTAAAGAGAGCTGTCGAGTCGTCGCCCGAGAGCAGTTTCATCAGCGAAGATAGAGAGCGACCCGTGCCATGGGGCAGGGGGAAACGAACTACCCAACAGGGGCGGTGACTTACATGATCCTGGCAGCGGAAAAGGGCGACATCACCACCATCATCGGCGGAATCGCCCCGAACTGGGGTCCGTTCGGGACCTTGGGCAACGAGGCCCGCGTAATGATCGAGGTCGTGATGGCCATCGCGATCCTGCTCTGCCTCGGCATCGCGGTCTGGGGTGCGGCGAAGCAGCGCATCGGTGCGACGGCCCTGCGCGACACCTTCAGCGCGGAACAGGGCAAGGGCCTGATCGTCGCCGGACTGACCGGTGTGTTCATCATCGGATCCCTCGGAACCGTCTTCACCATCGTCTACGGAATGGCCGTCTGACCGGCTGTCATCCCGCGCCAGGGGCTGTCCAGCCCGTCCACCACCATCCGTCATCCGCCCGTCGTGCCCACCGGCAGAGGTTGCGTTCCCTGATGTCGAGTCACCACACCGCGTCCGCGCGGAAACCCGCACGGCTACCGTCGTACTACCCGGTTCAGGAAACGGTTGAGGGGGCGTACGCGGCATGAGCCTCGGCGACGACAACGGCTACCGCAACGACTCAGGTCGTACGGACGATGCATACAGCACCATCGGCGGCACCCGCCAGACCCGTACGCGCCTCCCCGACGGCGAGGGCGGCGACGGCTACGGCAGCCCTCGCCGCCCGGTCCGCAAGCCCCGCTCCATGGTCATGATGGTCGGCGTAGTCGTCCTCCTGGTGGCGGCCATCGCGTTCGCCAACATGAGCGGAGGCGGCGGGGACCGCGACAACGGAGACCCAGGCCGCGCGGCCGGCAGCCCGAACACGTCGTCCACGGCGGCCACGGGCACAAAGCCCGTGCAGGGGAAGAACGGCACCATCGCCTCCGGCTTCGCCCACAACGAACAGGGTGCACAGAGCGCGGCGGCGAACTATGCGGTGGCGCTGGGCTCGGCTGAGATGTTCGACAAAGGCCGCCGTCGCGCGATCATCACATCTGTATACGCTCCCGAGGTCGCTGCTGCTCGTCAAGGCGATCTCGACAAGGTGTATTCCGGTCGTGATTTCCTGACCAGCATTGGCCTCGAGGCTGACGGTACGGCGCCAGCTGGCTTGACCTTCGTCTCCCGCTCTAACCCTGTCGGCACGAGGGTAGTGAAGTTCGATGGTGACACCGCGAGTGTCGCAGTGTGGTACTCAGCCCTGTTCGGACTGGCAGGGGAGGGCTCCAAGAACCCTGTGGCTGAGAGCTGGTTCACCAATACGTTCGAACTGACATGGCTGGATGGTGACTGGAAGGTAACAAACTTCACCCAGAAGGACGGCCCTACGCCGGTCGGTCGTGATCAAGCTGCCTCTCCCGCTGATGAAATGGCCGATGCGGTGGAACAGTTCGGAGGTTTCACCTATGCCCGGTAAATCTGGCCGAGCCCTTCCATTCGCAACCGCAGCGATCGGTCTGCAGGTGCTCCTGGTGATGCTGACCAGCCGCGCATTCGCTGCCCCTTCTCCAAGCCCGACTCCGGCCCAGAGCAACAACGCTTGCGACCTGATTCGCGGCCCCGCCAAGGACTACTGCGAATCCGGCGAATCCGGCTCACGCCGTGTCCCCACCACCCTGGACAATTCGCAAGACCCGCTCTCCTCGCTGGCCCGCGGCTGCGCCGACGCCGCCGCCTGGATTGTCGACAAGCTCAGCGAGGCCGTGAAGAGCACCGCCAACGTCGACTTCACGAACACCAAGTTCCTGCAGCAGTACGCGATCGTCTTCGCCGCCTCCACTGTCCTCACGCTCGTCCTCTGGCTCCTCGCCGTGGCCAAGCGCGCGATCCGCGGCGTGCCCCTGACCACCGCGATCTCCGAAGCCGTCGGGTACCTGTGGCTGACGGTCCTCGCGTCCGCGTTCACCCCGCTGATCCTCTACACGATCGTCTCCGCGACCGATGGCGTCACCGAGATCATCGCCAGCTCCTCGGGCGGGCAGACCGACGTCTTCTTCGGCTCGTTCGCCGAAGCCCTCAAGAAGGGCTCCGACATCGGCGGTGGGCCGATCATGCTGATCGTCGTCTCGCTCGTATCGATCCTCGCCGCAGGCATCCTCTGGCTGGAGCTCGTCATCCGGGCCGCCCTGCTCTACGTCGGCGCCCTCCTCGGCACCGTCGTCTACGCCGGACTCGTCGACAAGAACATGTGGGGCCACGTCCGGCGCTGGGCAGGCATCATGATCGCGGTGATCATGGTGAAGCCGGTCATCGTCGTCGTCCTCGGGCTGGCCGGCGCGCTCTCCCAGGACGACGGGCCCAACGCCGTCTCCGCCGTAGTCTCCGGCCTGGCCATCATCCTGCTGGCGATCTTCGCCTCCGCGATGATCTACCGCTTCGTCCCCGGCTTCGGCGACGAGATCCAGGGTGCCCGCACCAACCGCAAGCAGGCCACCGACGGCTCCCAGGCCGCCGCCCTCGTCAGCTCCCCCGCCGCCCTCGTCTCCCAGGGCATCAAGACGCACAGCAGCCGCAGCGGCCAGAGCGGCGACGGTGGCACCGGCGGCGGCAGGTCCGCCAACCCCGCCAGCGGCGGCATGGCCGCGCACAGCTCCCGCGGCTCCGGCTCCGGCTCCGGCAGCACCGGCTCCGTGACACCGCCGCCGCGCAGCGGATCGTCGCCCACCTCCGGCACCCCGCACGGCAGCCGCCCGCACCGCGGCGGATCAGGCAGTTCAGGTAACAACAGCACGGGAGGTGGAGGGCGTTGACGACTCCGTCCCACACGATCGCGCCCCGCCGTACGTATCTCATCGGCCGGGCCCGGCCGAACGCGATCGTCGGCAAGAACCGCGAGACCGGCGAGATCGCCCTGATCATCGCCGGAGCGTTCCTCGGCATGATGAGCGGCCTGATCGTGCAGGTACTGACCCTGCGGATCGTGCTGCTCATGGGCTTCCCACTGCTGGCCCTGGCGATCGTGTACCTCCCGTACAAGCACCGCACCTTCTACCGGTGGTTCGAGATCAACCGCAGCTACAAGCGCACCCTGCGCCGCGGTACGGCCTACCGCTCCGCGGCCATGGAGGCGGGCGTCGGCGCCGACGGACGCGAGGTCGAGATCGGCCCGCCCCCCGGCATCGGCCGGATCAGCTGGCTCGCCGCCCCCTTCGGCCCCGACGAGATCGCCGTACTGCTGCACGCCGACCGCCGGACCGTCACCGCCGCGATCGAGATCGAGGGCCCCGGCGTCGGCCTGCGCGACAGCGAGGACCAGGAAGCCCTCGTCGACCGCTTCGGCACCCTGCTCAAGCATGTGGCCAACGGCGACGGCTTCGTGACCCGCATCCAGATGCTGGCCCGTACGCTGCCCGCCGACCCCGACGCCCACGCCAAGGACGTCGCCCAGCGCGGCGACAAGTCCTCCCCCGGCTGGCTGCAGGATTCGTACGACCAGCTCCAGTCCATGGTCTCCACCTCCAGCGAGCAGCACCGCGCCTAC
Source organism: Streptomyces sp. NPDC058195 (assembly GCF_042883525.1). Lineage (NCBI taxonomy): Bacteria > Bacillati > Actinomycetota > Actinomycetes > Kitasatosporales > Streptomycetaceae > Streptomyces > Streptomyces sp. NPDC058195. Next base: position 8,662 of record NZ_JBHVVM010000032.1, on the reverse strand, counting down.
CTCGTGGCCTGCATGCACTACACCCGCGAGCTGGCCGCCGAGGCCAACGCCATGGCCCGCGCCGCCCGCCCCCAGGGCGGCCGCAAGCTCGACCGGGACGCGGGCCTCGCCGTCGTCATGGCCCGCGAACTCACCGACATCTGCGCCCGCCTCGCCGAGGCCGACATCCGGGTCCGCCAGCCGCTCGGCCAGAGCCGTCTCGCCTCCCTGGTGCACTCGATGTACGACCCCGACCACCCCATCGACCACATCCAGGCCATGACCAAGCGCAACGCCTGGCCCGCCGAGCTGGACGCGGTCGAGCCCACGTTCCTCCAGGCCAAGACCCGCGAGTCGGTCACCCGCGCCCCCTGGTGCCACTCCACGGCCTGGGTGAAGGAGTGGCCGATGACCCCCGTCGGCGTCAACTTCCTGGCCCCGCTGCTCGTCCACACCCCCGATGTGATCCGTACGGTCGCGGTCTGCATGGACCTCGAACCCACCGAGGTCGCCATCGAGCGGATGCTCACCGAGAAGACCAACGACGAGGCCGAGGCCAGCCGCCAGGCCAAGATGAACCGCACCGTCGACCCCCGCGACATCGCCGCGCACGGCCGCCTCGACCAGCGGGGCGAAGACCTCGCGAGCGGCGCGGCCGGGGTCAACCTGGTCGGGTACATCACCGTGTCCTCCCGCTCCCCGGAAGCCCTCGCCCGCGACAAGCGGACGATCCGGGCCTCGGCCGGAAAGTCCTACCTCAAGCTGGAGTGGTGCGACCGCGAGCACCACCGCGCCTTCGTGAACACCCTTCCGTTCGCCACCGGCATCCGCCGCTGACGCCCCCGTCCCGAACACCCCAGACGAAAGGGAGGTCGGTCACGCCATGCGGGATCCGCTGTCCGCGTTGTCGGACGCCTTCGCCGCCTTCCTCTTCGGGAAGGTGGAGACGACCAGGCTGCCCGTCCGCACATCCACGGGGCAGGCCCAGGCCGTCTACCTGCCCACCGCGGCCCCCGGCCTCGGCGACTCGGGCGTGATCATCGGCCGCGAGGTCTACTCCGGCAAGGGCTACATCTACGACCCCTTCCAGCTGTACGGGCAGCAGCTCCCGGCCCCGCACTGGCTGGTGCTCGGCGAGTCCGGCAACGGCAAGTCCGCGCTGGAGAAGACGTACGTGCTCCGCCAGCTCCGCTTCCGCGACCGCCAGGTCGTCGTCCTGGACGCCCAGGGCGAGGACGGCGTCGGCGAGTGGAACCTCATCGCCCAGCAGCTCGGCCTCACCCCCATCCGCCTCGACCCGACCTCCGCCCTCAACGGCGGCATCCGGCTCAACCCGCTCGACCCCTCGATCACCACCACCGGCCAGCTCGCGCTGCTCCGTACGATCATCGAGGTCGCGCTGGGACACGGTCTGGACGAACGCTCCGGCTTCGCCCTGAAAGTCGCCCACGCCTACGTCAACGAGACGATCACCGACCGGCAGCCAGTCCTGACCGACATCGTCGAGCAGCTCCGCCACCCCGAACCCGAGTCCGCAGAGACGATGAACGTCGACATAGACGACGTACGGGCCTGGGGCCTGGATGTCGCGCTCGTCCTGGACCGGCTGGTCGACGGTGACCTGCGCGGCATGTTCGACGGACCGACCAGCGCGGGCATCGACCTCGACGCCCCGCTGATCGTCTTCGACCTCTCGCACATCGACCGCAACTCCATCGCCATGCCGATCCTCATGGCGATCGTCGGCGTCTGGCTGGAGCACACCTGGATCAGGCCCGACCGGAAGAAGCGCATCTTCCTGGTCGAAGAGGCCTGGCACATCATCAACTCGCCGTTCGTGGCCCAGCTCTTCCAGCGCCTGCTGAAGTTCGGGCGTCGGCTCGGCCTGTCGTTCGTGGCCGTCGTCCACCACCTCAGCGATGTCGTCGACGGGGCAGCCGCCCGCGAGGCCGCGGCGATCCTCAAGATGGCGTCGACCCGCACGATCTACGCCCAGAAGGCCGACGAGGCCAGGGCAACGGGCCGGGTCCTCGGCCTGCCCCGCTGGGCGGTCGAGATCATCCCGACCCTCACTCCCGGCATCGCCGTCTGGGACGTCAACGGAAACGTCCAGGTGGTCAAACACCTGATCACCGAGGCGGAACGCCCTCTGGTCTTCACCGACCGCGCGATGACCGAGTCCTCCGTCTCCGAGTCTCTCCCGGACTCCCTCCCGGAGGACGTACGCGCCGCGGACCTGGAGGCGGAGCAGCGCGCGGCCCGGATCGAGCGCCAGCAACGACTGAACGAGTCGTCCGAGTCAACGGTGGCCTGACATGGCGGGGCGTCCTCACAACCGTACCGGCCGCGACCGTGCCGACCACGAACACAACGGCGGCGGCAGCGGCGGCATCCCCGACGGCCTCCTGATCGGCCTGCTCGTCTTCCTGCTCGGGCTGTCGGTCCTGGCGTGGACGGCCACCGGCCTGGCCGGGCTGTTCGCGCACGGCGCCTGGCCCGAGGGCGTCACGCTCGCCGAGACACCCCTGGCGATGCGCCGCCTCATCACCGCACCACACGACCTGCCGGCAGCCTGGCCGAACACCCCGGCGGGCGAACTCTCCGGGTACGGGCTCTTCTGGGGCCTGTTCATCGGCGAGCTGATGGTGCTGCTGGTGCTGACGGTGTTCGTGCTGGGCGTGGTGGCCCGCTGGCGAGCCGTACGCGCCCGCCAACGCGACCCGCAGCAGTCACACGGAGACGAGCACGACACCCAGAACAGGTACGAGCCCAGCACCGTGAACAGGTACGAGCACGACACCATGAACAGGTGCAGGCACGAGCACGAGCACGGCACCGAAGACAGGCACGAGGACAAGGACGAGCACGGGCACGGGCACGGCTGCGGGCACGGGCACGGGGCCCCCGGCAAGGCCGGCCCCGCAGCCGCCCCCGTACCACCCCGGCATCAGGGCTCCCTTCCCCGGCAGGCACCCCCCACCGCTTCCCCGGAACAGACACCGGCAGCCCCCGTCCCCGCCGTGCCCCCGTCCCCCACTCCCTCCCCCGTCGTCTACGGGCCGCCCCCGGCCCGCCGCCCCACCACCGTGCAGGCCATCCGCGAAGCCGTCGGCCCCGCGCTCGTCATCACCTCCGACCCCACGGTCTGGGACGAGACGAAGGACGCCCGTGCCAAGCTCGGCCCGGTCCTCCTCTACGACCCGGGCCACCTCTGCGACACCCCGGCGCGTCTCCACTGGTCGCCCACCGCGGGCTGCGAGCTCCCCGGGACGGCCGCCGCCCGTTCCGCCGCCCTGCTGGCCCCGGTCCGCCCCCAGGCCAGGATCGACGCCGCTACCGCGGACACCGCCGAAACGCTCCTCCAGTGCTGGCTGCACGCCGCCGCCGTCGACGGCCGCCCCTTCCGCCAGGTCCACCGCTGGGCCCTCGGCGGCAGCGCCCACGAACCGGTCCGCCTGCTCCGTACGCACCCCAAGGCGGCCTCCGGGATCGCCGGGCTCCTGGAGTCGGCACTGACGGCCCACCCCGAACGCCGCGAAATGGCCCAAGAGCTGACCGTACGGGCGCTCAGCGCACTGTCGTCGGTACACATCCGCGACGCGTGCACCCCAAACCGAGCCGATTCGCTCGCGCTGGACTCCTTCGTGGCCGAGGGCGGCACCCTCTACGTGGTGGGCGAGCCGATCGAGGACCCCCGCTCGGGTCCGGGAGCGATGCCCCTGCTCACGGCGCTCGCCGCCCACGTGGTGGAGCACAGCCGCCGCCTGGCCGCACGGTCCCCCGAAGGCCGGCTCGACCCGCCGATGACGCTGGTGCTCGACGACGTCGCCGCCGTGGCCCCCGTCCCACGACTGCCCGAACTGCTGGCCACCGGCCCGGCCCTGGGCCTGCCGACCCTGGCGCTGCTCCGCTCCAAGGAGCAGGGCCGCGCCCGCTGGCCCCAGGAACTCACCCCGTCGACCTGAGCCGGGCGAGAAAGACCCTAAGCCGTCTCCTCCCGCTCCACCGCGTGCTCGATCTCCCGCGAGGACGGATCGCCCGGCATCGGCACCGTACGCCCGGTCGGGGAGAAACCGATCCGCCGGTAGAAGGCCGCCGCCCGCGGATTGTCCTCGTGCACGTACAGCCGTACGCGCTCGATCCTCGGCTCCGCCAACGACCAGGCCCAGTCCATCGCGACCCGGAACAGTTCATCGGCCAGGCCCGCGCCGCGCGCCTCCGGCCGTACGAACACACCGACCACATGCGCCTGGTGGACCGCGACCCCCTCGCCGAACACCAGCTCCGCGTCCGGCCGCTCGATCAGTACGGTGACGCTCCCCTCCCACCGCCCGTCGGGCGCGACGGCGGCGAACTGCCGCACCTCACCGCTCCCGGCCTCGGAGGCGTTGAACGCCCTCTCCTGCCAGAACGCGTCGGAGCGCTCCACGCCCTGCTCGTACGTCTCCAGGAACGCCACCGCCGCGACGGGATCACTCAGAGCCGCCAGCCGCAATTCCTTGACCTGCGGCCACTCGTCGGCGCGCACGGTTCTCACCACATGTTCCATCCACCGATCCTGTCGCCCGCCCGGAACCTGCGCAAACGACATTCCCCCGGCACTCCCCGCGACACCTCGTGCGACGCCGCCCCGCCGCGTTCCCCCACGGCTGCCGCGTCGTACCCCGGTACTACGCGCACCGCCAGGTACCGCCCCCGGTCCGACGCCGCCCGGGGGCCCGGCTCCGTAGTGTCCGACGCATGATCAAGGCATACGAACTCACCAAGAAGTACGGCGACAAGACCGTCGTCCGGGACCTCGACTTCACGGTCCGGCCGGGCACCGTCACCGGCTTCCTCGGCCCGAACGGCGCCGGGAAATCGACCACGATGCGCATGCTGCTCGGCCTGGACGCGCCCACCCGGGGCCGGTCGACGATCGGCGGCCGCGCCTACGCCACCCACGGCGCACCCCTCACCGAGGTGGGCGCACTCCTGGAGGCCCGCTCCGTCCACCCAGGACGCACCGCCTTCCACCACCTCATGGCACTGGCCCACACCCACGGCATCCCGCGCGGGCGTGTCGAGCAAGTCCTCGACCTGGCCGGGCTGACCGCGGTCGCCCACCAACGCGTCAAGGGCTTCTCGCTCGGCATGGGCCAACGGCTCGGCATCGCCGCCGCGCTCCTCGGCGACCCGGCGACGCTCGTCCTGGACGAACCCGTCAACGGCCTCGACCCGGAAGGCGTGCTCTGGATCCGCAACCTTCTCCGATCCCTGGCAGAGGAAGGCCGCACGGTCCTGGTCTCCTCACACCTGATGAGCGAGATGGCCCTCACCGCCGACCACCTGATCATCGTCGGCCGCGGCAGGCTCCTCGCCGACACCACGGTCAGCGACTTCATCGCCTCGGCCGGCGACATCCAGGTCAAGGTCGTCACCCCCCAGGCCGACACCCTGCGCAAGCTGCTCACTCCCACAAGCAGCACCACAAGCGCCACACACACCACCGCTCACATAAGCACCACCGTCTCCACCATCCCCGCCTCCCCCGACCACCTGATGGTCCGGGGCGCGGACGCCGCCCACATCGGCCGTACCGCCGCCGCCCACGGCATCCCGCTGTACGAACTCACCCCGCAGACCGCCTCCCTGGAGCAGGCCTTCATGGACCTGACCCAGGAATCGGTCGAATACCGGATCGCCACCACCGAACCCACCACAGCCTCCGCACCCGCCTCGCCTACCTCGACCATTTCGCCCACCTCGCCCACCTCGGCCACCGGAGCCTCGGCATGACCACCACAGCCACCCACCTCGACCGACACTCCCCGAGCCCGTACCGGATCACCCCCGCCCGAATCCTGCGCTCCGAGTGGCACAAACTCCGCTCCCTGCGCTCCTCCTGGGTCACCCTGGCCTCGGCGTCGGCCCTGATCCTCGCCATCGGGCTCCTGATGGGCATCACGTACACCAGCAACGGCGGTGACTCCGACGTCGACACCGTGGTCCTGGTGCTCTACGGCTCGCTGCTCGCCATCCCGTGCATCGCCGTCCTCGGCATCCTCATGACGGCGGGCGAGTACGCGACCGGCATGATCCGCGCCTCGCTCACCGCGGTACCCCGCAGGCTGCCGGTCCTGTGGGCGAAGGCGGCGGTCCTCGCCGCCACGGTCTTCAGCACCATGCTCGTCACCTCGCTGCTCACCTTCGTCCTCGCGCAGATCTGGCTCCAGGACACCGACCAGGCGGCCTCGCTCTCCGACCCGGGGGTGATCGGCGCGATCGTCGGCACCGCCGTCGGCATCACCCTGCTGAGCCTGATCGCGCTCGGGCTCGGCGCGTTGATCCGCTCGGTGCCCGGGGCCATCGGCGCCTACATCGGCGGCGTGCTCATCGTGCCCCAGATCCTCGCCGCGCTTCCGTACGAGGTACTGAAGAGCGCCGTCGCGTACTTCCCCACCCAGGCGGCTGCCGCCCTCGGCACCGCCACCCCGTCGGCGGACGACGCCACCACCACGGGCGCCCTGCTCGCCCTGGGTCTGTGGAGCAGTGCGATCCTGGGCTGCGCCGCCCTGCTGCTACGCCGACGCGACGCATGAGACAGAAGTGGGCGACGGGCCGGGGGACGGGCACGTGACGACGGACGGCAACACGGGCAGCGAGACCGACCGCACGCCCGGGGGTGACCAGAGTGGTGCCCCGGTCACCCAGCACCTCCAGCATCTGCTCCACAGCGTCCGCGCGTTCGACCACCGCCGCCCGATGGTCTGGAACGTACTGCTCACCAGCGCCTGGATGCTCTTCGCCGTACTCGACGTCACCTCGGGCGGCTGGCGGACCGTGGCCCTGGATCCGGATGCGCCCGGCACACTGGTCCTGCTGATGAGCGTGGCCTTCTCCGCGCCTCTGGTGTGGCGGCGTACGCACCCGATGGCCGTGCTGGCGTTCATGACGCCCGTCGCGCTGGTCAACATCTGGTGCGGCGCCGTCATCCAGGCCGCCTACGTCCAGGACGTCGTCGTCTTCCACATCGCGCTGCGGCTGCCGGGGCGGGCACTGGCTCGCGCCGGCGTCCTGGTGACCGCCCCGCTCCTGGCCGCAGCGGTGCTCCAGCCGCACGGCTGGGACCGCACGGCCGTCCCCCACCTCTGGGCGTTCGCACTCTCGGCGATGCTCGGCATCGTGGTCCGTACGCGCAAGGAGTACACCGAGGCGCTTGTCGACCGGGCCCGCCGCCTGGAGCATGAGCGCGACCAGCAGGCCCTCCTCGTGGCCGCCGCCGAACGGACCCGCATAGCCCGCGAGATGCACGACATCATCGGCCACAACCTGTCCGTCATCACCGGCCTCGCCGACGGCGGCGCCTACGCGGCTGCCCGCAGCCCCGAACGCGCCGCCCAGGCCCTGGAGGCCATCGGCACGACGAGCCGCCAGGCCCTCACCGAACTCCGCCGCCTGCTCGGCGTCCTGCGCGAGCACCCCGCCGAGGCCGACCGCACCCCGCAACCGACCCTGGACGACCTGGACACGCTCCTGACCGGCGTACGAGCGGCAGGCCTCCCCGTGCAGCTGCGCGTCGACGGCGTCCCCCCGGCTCTTGCGCCCACCGCCGGGCGGCAGTTGACGGTGTACCGGGTGGTGCAGGAGGCTCTGACGAACACGCTGAAGCACGGCGGGACACAGCCGCCGCCGTCCGCGGAGGTCACCCTGACCTACCGGCCCGGCGAACTGGAGGCCGTCATCACCGACACCGGCACCGGCTCCCGTAACCGCCCTGGCCCCAGGGACAGCGGCGGTCAGGGCATCACCGGGATGCGCGAGCGCGCGTCCCTCTACGACGGCATGCTCGAAGCGGGCCCGCTGCCGGACTCCACCCCCGCACCCGGCTGGCGGGTACGGCTCCGGCTCCCCCTGGAGGACGCACCCTCGTGACGACCGTGCTCATCGCGGACGACCAGCCCATGCAGCGCTTCGGCTTCCGCATGCTGCTGGAAAGCCAGGACGACATGACCGTGGTCGGCGAGGCCGGCAACGGCCTCGAAGCCCTGGAGCTGGTCCAGCGGCACCAGCCCGACGTCGTTCTGATGGATATCCGCATGCCGCTCCTGGACGGCATCGAGGCCACCCGCCGCCTCGTCAGAACCGGTGCCCGCACCCGCGTCCTCATCGTCACGACCTTCGACCTCGACCGGTACGCGTACGACGGGCTCCGCGCCGGGGCCAGCGGTTTCCTGATCAAGGACGCACTGCCCGAGGAAATGCTCTCCGGTGTCCGGGCCGTGGCGGGCGGCGACGCGGTGGTGGCCCCGAGCCTCACCCGCCGCCTGCTCGACGCATACGTCCAGCACCTGCCGACCGCTCCCGGCGGCCCCGCCACCGTGGACGCGCGCACCGCTTCACTGACCGAGCGGGAACGGGAAATCCTCACCGTCATCGGCCAGGGCTGGTCCAACACGGAAATCGCCGAACGGCTCCATCTCGCCGAATCGACGGTGAAAACCCATGTCAGCCGCATCCTCGCCAAGACCGGCTCCCGCGACCGCGTCCAGGCGGTCATCCTGGCCTACGACACCCACCTGGTCACGCCCCAGTAGAAACTGGTGGGCAAACGCGAAAAAGCCCCGTGTCCTGACGGACACGGGGCTTTCCCGAAAAGGAGTTCGGCGGCGTCCTACTCTCCCACAGGGTCCCCCCTGCAGTA
>NZ_JBHVVM010000031.1:0-102373 GCF_042883525.1 Streptomyces sp. NPDC058195 | reverse complement strand
GCGTATGAGGTCCCACTCGGCATCGGACAGTTCATGGCGACGTATCACGACTCCATGATCCACAATCCAAGATCACTTTGACGACAGGGCCTAGGGCGCGTATCGAGTCCTGATCAATCTGCGGGATTCGGCCTCGCTGCGAGGCGTGATCCGGTAGATCGTCTTGCGTGACGCGAGTGCAACTAACCAATGCAGAGTGGGAGTTCATCGGGCCGTACCTGCCGATCGGTGAGTACGGTCCGTATCCCGAGCGACTGCGGCAGCAGTTCGAGGGCGTGATCTGGCGGTTCAAGACGGGCTGGCAGTGGCGAGAAATGCCGCAGGAGTTCGGTGCCTGGTCGACCGTCTCCAACCGCTTCCGCCAGTGGCGGGACGCGGGAGTGTTCGAGGCCCTGTTGGAGGGGCTGATCGCTGAAGCAGCGAAGCGGGGCGAGGTGGACCTGTCGCTGGTCAGCATCGACTCCACCACTGCGCGGGTTCACCACGACGCTGCCGGGATGCACCTGGACGAGGGCGTCTTCACCGCACTGGAGGAGGTCGCCACCCAGGAGGAGAAGGCCAGGTCAAAGGGGGCGGCCTTGGAGGACAAAACGGGCAGGCAGTCGAGAGCGATCCCGAGCGGAAGGAGCGACGGCGGATCCGGCGGCGGCGCAAGCTCCGGCTCAAGGCCGCCCTCCTGGGACGCTCCAGGGGTGGGCAGACCAGTAAGGTCCACCTCGCTGCCGACCGCAAGCGTCGCCCTCTGGCGTTCGTCCTGACCGCGGGGCAGTCCGCGGGCAGTCCGCAGTTCATCCCTGTGCTGGGGAAGATCAGGGTCCGAGGGCCCCTCGGTCGCCCCCTGACCCGGCCGGACGCGGTCGCCGGGGACAGGGCCTACTCGTCGCGCGGCAACCGGGCACACCTGCGGCAACGCGGCATCAAGGCGGTTATTCCGGAGAAGAGGGACCAAGCCGCCAACCGTAAGAAGAGGGGCTCCAGAGGCGGTCGACCCGTCGGTCACGATGCCAGCCTCTACAAAGAGAGGAACACGGTCGAACGCATGATCAACAAGCTCAAAGCCTGGCGGGGCATCGCGACCCGGTATGACAAGACACCCGGCAGCTACCTCGCCGGCCTGCACCTGCGCGCTTCGATGATCTGGATCAAAGACCTCACCCGTACCACCCAGTGAGTGTTTTCAGCGTGCCCACCGATCGGGTGACGAGGTGGAGGGCACCAGTCGGCACCGCAGTTGCAGTCACGCCGCTCCCGTAACCGCCAGGGGGCGACTTCTACGCGTGTCTGCCGCTCGGCGGGATGCGCTCGTTCGAACTGACCGACACACTGCTGTCCGTCACCAGGCTGGCCGCCGTAGAGACGAACCTCGACATGCGCGGTGCCCCTTCCGCCTGACTTCCGGACGGAGGTCGCATAGGCCGGGGTGTCGACGCTGGGGAAGATGTTCAGGACCTTGTGCTTCAGCACGTGGGGCACGGCACCTTGAAGATCTTCAGTCATCCGCGAAGCACCCGTAGGCGGCTTCCTGTCCTGATTGTTAGTCAGTAGTCTTTTCGACCGCGTACCACCGATCCGGGGGTGTTCATGGAAGGGCTCGGTCCGCTTGATCCTCGCAGGGTCGGCGTATACGACATCGTCGGCAAGCTCGGCGAAGGAGGCATGGGGCACGTCTACAAGGGCCGGTCACCAGGCGGACGGTCGGTCGCTGTGAAGCTGGCCCGGCCCGAACTCGCCTCAGACCCCGGCTTCCGTCAGCGATTTCGCGCTGAGGTCGCCGCGGCCCGCAGAGTGGGGGGATTCCATACGGCCCAGGTGGTCGACGCCGATCCGGAGGCCTCGCAGCCTTGGATGGTGACGGCCTTCATAGCAGGCCGCTCACTCGACCGCGTCCTTCTTGAAGACGGACCGTTCGACGAACCGGCCCTGCGCTCCTTCGGTGCGGCCCTCGCCGAGGCACTCCAGGCCATCCATGCCTGCGGGCTGGTCCATCGCGACCTCAAGCCGGCCAACATTCTCATGTCCGATGACGGCCCCAGGGTTGTCGACTTCGGTATCGCACGGGCCTTACAGAACACCCGGCTGACTGACACAGGCACCGTCATCGGCACCCCGGGCTTCCTCGCCCCTGAGCAGATCACCGGCGGGGACATCGGCCCGGCGACCGATGTCTTCGCCCTCGGCGCTGTCCTTGCTCATGCAGCCGGCGCCCTGCCCTTCGGCCAAGCCGAACCCGTGGCCCTGCTGTACCGAGCCGTTCACAGCGAGCCGGATCTCACTGCGGTGCCCGCCGAGCTGCGCCCGCTCGTCGCCTCCTGTATGGCGAAGCGCGCAATGTACCGCCCCTTTCCCACACAGCTGCTCGCCTTCTTCGCCGGGCCCCAGCCCGCTGCGGCAGCACCCGAAGACGTGTGGCCAAGAAAGGGTGCTGGGAGTCGCACGCCCACTGAACCCGATCGACCTCAGCCGGGCACCGAAGAATCTGCCAGTGCCAGTTCCTCTTCGCCGCAGCAGGCCTACATCACCACCGACACCGTGGTATTCGACGCCAGCATGCGCGCAGAATGGCTCCCTTTCCTGGGATATGCCCTGGCGGCCGCGACTCAGGGGATCTATCTACCCGTGCTGGCCGAACAGAAGTACCCGCCAGAAGACATCGTACTCTGGGCTTTGGGAATCTCATGCTCTATTTCCGTCGTGATGGCGGTCCGCAGTATAGGATCGAAGAAGCTGAAACTTGACGCTAACGAATTGACCGTCGTCCTGGATAGTGGGTATGGCGCATCCATTCCTTGGCTGGAAATAGTATCCATCGCACCCCACGAGCAGGACACTCTCGGCCGACAAGACGTCCTGGTCACAGTGCGCAAATCGGCCGCGATTCCCGTCGATCGCAAGGGCATAAAGGTCAAATCGCCGACAGAATTCATTCTGCCCCTGCCATCGGGCGCCCCGATCTCTCACGCGGACAGACGCCGGGAACTCGCTGCCGTGGTCGCACGCCTTGCCCCTCACGTCGACACTGAAAGTATGTAGGTGAGTGCCGATCACTGAGCGTATTCAGCGTGGCCACTGATCGGGTGACGAGCTATTGTCAAATCCTGTGGATGACCGGACAGCCCAATGGCCGGTCGATCAAGCAAGCGGCTTGCGGTAGCGGACGTATTCGTTCTGCCGCCGGAACCCCACGCTCTCGTAGAGGTTGTAGGACCGGTGTGGATTTGCCGTGCCCGTGAACAGCCGGGCGGTCGTTGCACCCTGTTCGCGAAGGCTTTGCAGCCCGTCCAGCAGCAGGGCCCGGCCGATTCCGAGGCGTCGCTGGTCCGTCCGGATACTCAGCTCTTCTACCTCGCCCACGGTGTGGTCGTGACGGCGGATGGAGCAGAGGGCGACGCCGACCATGTCCTGCCCGTTCCAGGCAGCCCTCCAGCATGCCGGGTCGGCGGTGTCGACGAAGTCCTGGAACGGCCATCTCTGAGTGAAGCCGCTGTCCGCGTACGAATCGACGACCGTCCTCCAGGCTGCACGGTAGTGGCTTGTCCTGATCGGCCCCGTCCGTATCCCGGCCGGCAGTTCGTCGCCCGGCTCGGGCATCTGCTGCAGATCGCCCAGCTCCAGCTCGACCAGACTGAAGACACGTCGGTAGCCGACTGCGCGCAGAAGTGCCGTGGCATCCTGCTCGGAGGTCATGGCGTTCGCGCCGATCACTGCCGTCCGCGCCGTTCCATGCTGTTTGACGAGCCGGCGGATCCGCTCTTCGGCCCAGCTCAGCATCTCTGAGCCGATGCCCTGACCGCGATGCTCGGGCAAGAGGTAGCCGCGGTGCAGGTATAGCCACGTATCGTCCCGCTCCTGCCACCACCGGATCGTCGAGTAGCCGACGACGCTCCCGTCGCACACCACCAGGATCTGGTTCTTGGACGGCTCCTCCAACTTGGCAGAAGCTTCCGCGATCTCGGCTGCTGTCGGGAGCCCTTCCACGACCGACTGGGCATCGACCCGGTCCCGTTCAGCACACCCCCGCCGCACCGCCGCCATGGCGCCGTGGTCTTCGTCGCCGCGATACGGCCGGAACCCGAAGCCGACCGGAAGGTCCTGTCCTGCCGTGCCATCCAACATGACCGGATGATCTCGAACTTCGAGGCAGGCCCGCCACCCTATTCACGCCGCGGTCGTCTGCGGCCGTTCAACGAGCTGGCCGCGTTCGAAACGGGCCCCGGCGCGGACGAGAGCAACGAGGTGGGGTGCATTCACGGCTCGCCAGCGGGCCTGGGCGGCCTCGACGAGCTTGGTCGTCACCGACCCCACCGGTGAGATCCTGTGGATCTCGCCCGCGCTGCCGGGCCGCACCCACGACCTGACCGCGGCCCGCACCCACCGCATCATCCGGATCTGCGAACGCCAGGGCGTCCCCATCGTCGCCGACCGCGCCTACCAGGGCGCCGGCCCCTGGGTCACCACAGGACTCAAACGCCCACCGGGCGGTGAACTCACCCCCACCCAGCGCACCTTCAACCGGGCCCTGGCCGCTGCAAGAGCACCGGTCGAACGCGGCATGGCACGGCTGAAGTCCTGGCAGATCTTCCGCCGATCCCGCATCAGCCCCAACCGCATGACCGTCATCGCCAAAGCCGTCCTCACCCTGGAGAGGCAACGCTGAAAACGCTCAGTGAGCGCAGCTCGATGCATGCGGGTGACCTGACAGTCACGAGCCACTTGCCCGGTCAGAGTGGGCCGGACGTCCTGTAGACGGAGACGTGGGAGCGCGACTCTGCGGTAAATTCCGCTCCCGTCCAGTCTGCGTGCCTGGACTCCAGCGTCATTTCGGCCAGCTCGGCCATCAGGTCAAGTTCAGCCGGCCAGATGTATCGGTGTGGGCTGCGAAACAGGCTGGCCTCACGGCCACTGTCGGCGTCGAACCCGAAGTGGTGCGAGACGACCTGCTGGCGCAAAACATCGTAGGTGTCGAGCCCGATATAGCCCGGCGCCGACCCGAAGACCACGCCCTGCTGGCCTGGCGGCAACTTGCGAAGCTCGGGAACCCACAGCTCGATGACGAACCGCCCACCCGGCGCGAGGTGGCGTGCGGCGTTTCGGAAACAGGCAACCTGCTCCGCCTGCGTGAGCAGGACCGAGATGCCGTTGTAGACGAGGTAGACGAGCTGGAACTCGCCCGGGACTCGGGCAGCGGCCATGTCGCCGACGACGACCGGAATGGCCGCCTCGTCCGCTTGGGTACGGAGCTGATCGACCATCGGCTCCGACAGTTCGATGCCACTGACCGGGACGCCGCGCTCCGCGAGCGGCAGTGCCACCCGCCCGGTCCCGATGGCGAACTCCAGCGCCTGCCCGCCCCCGGTGAGCTCCGCCAGGCGGTCCACCGTCGGCCCCAGCACCTCCGGTGCGAACATGCCAGTCCCAGGTGTGTCGTAGCTCTGAGCGGCCCGGTCATCCCAAATCTCACTTTGAAGCATGAGCAGCGATGATTGACCACCGTCCGAAAAGCGTCAACGCACTTTCCCCACAGCTGACATGAGGGCGCGCCACCGCGGGCTCCTACTCGGCCCATCGATGGAACCCCGAGAAGCGCCAGCGCTGCTCTACGTTCCGGCCAGGCCCATGACGTAACGTGCCCGTCTGCCACGCTGGCGGACAGCTCGGCGCGGACTCAAGCAGTCACATTGATCACGACTCGATACGCGCCCCAGTCCCCGTCCGTTACGAGTGCGGACTGGAGGTCCACGATAGAGCTGATTGCTGAGGTTTTCAGGGTGGGGTCGGTGGGTTGATAGCCAGGCCCGTGGCGGTGAGGCAGCCGTCGATCAGGTGGGGCCGGATTTGGATTCTGCGTAACTCGCGGCGAAGTTTGCGGTCGAGGTCGTGGGGTGTGTTGAAGGCGGTGTTGGCCGTGGCTCTGCGCAGGAGTGACCAGATGGCCTCGACGGGTTCAGGTCGGGTGCATAGGGCGGGAGGCGGATGGTGGTAACCCAGTCGTTTTCGGCCTTGTACGGTTTCAGTCCAGCAGCCAGGTGGGTGTTCAGATTGAGGCTCTTCCAACCTGTCGGTGAGGTCCGGTAGGTGGCCGGTGCTGCACTATGAAGAAGCTCCTGGTAGACGGTGTCTCGACCAAGATCCGCCGTGTCCCGCCAGGAGCTTCGCTTGCTTGTCTATCCGTCGGCGATTGATCTGTCCACTCGCACTCTGCGGTATCTTGCCGGGCAACTCGCCTTCCGTAGGCGGGATATCGGTAAGTGGTGGAGGCGGCTGACCGCGGGCCGTCAGGACCTGCTCGCCCTGGCGCACCTGCGGTGTGGTGACACCTACGCCCAGCGTGTGGCCGGGTTCGGTATCGGGCTCGCTACCGTCTGCCGCTGCGTCCGCGAGGCGATCGACGTCCTGGCCGTGCTCGCGCCGAGGCTCGACGAAGCGATGGCGACGGCCCGCACGAAAGGCGTACGTGATCCTCGGCGGCACCGTGCTGCAGATCGACCGGATCGCCGCCGACCGGCCCTACTGCTCCGGCAAGGAGCGGCATCACGGCATGAACGTCCAGGTGCTGACCGATCCGTTGGGCCGGCTGCTGTGGGCCTCACCCGCGCTGCCCGGCGCGAGGCACGACCTGACGGCGGCACGCGAGCACGGCCTCATCGACGCCCTTGCCGAGGCGGACCTCACATGCTGGGCCGACGAGGCGTATCAGGGCACGGAACGGAACGTCCGGATCCCCGTTCAAAGGGCGCCGCTTCAAGCGGTGGCAACGACGCCACAACACCACCCACGCCAAAATCCGCTGCGTCGGTGAGCAGGCCATGACCACGCTCAAGAGCTGGCGTCTCCTGCGCAAGCTGCGCTGCAGCACCACCCGCATCACCGCGATCGGCAAGGCTGTTCTCGCCCTTCCGCTCGCGGCCGCGTCAGGATGAAATCACCTCACAGTTCACCTTCCCGCTGATGCCACGCCTGGGTGGCCGGCCACGACTGGCAGCTCTTGAAGACCACGGCCCTATGGATGAAGGTCACGTGGTCCACGGGCGACGAGCGGGTGGCCGCTGTCCTCAGGCAGGACAACGATGAACCACCACGGGCCGTCCTCGACGCAGGCTCGGCGACCGGGCCGGGCCCACGACGAAGACGGCTTTCGTGTCGCGGAACCTCCGATCAGCCGGACCGCTGGACCAGCCACTGGTGGACGGCGAGCGCCGTGGACTCTGCGTGTTCGTCCAGCATCGTGAAGTGGCTGCCGGGAACGTCGAGCCGGGTGTGCTCCAGCGGCCACTCCGGCCGCCACAGCGGTCCCGACCGGTCACCGAGCACCTCGAAGAGGGGTCCTTCCGAAGCCGCGCCCACGAACAGCGTCGGGGTCGACACCGGGCGGGGCCGCCAGCCGTCGAACAGCTCCGCGTACCGGGCCATCGCGGTGAGCTGCTCGTCCTCGACGGGCAGCTGCGGGAACCGACTGGTCAGCCAGTGGGCGATGGTGGCCATGCCCCCGGCGACATCGTCGTCGGGCCGCCCGGGGGAGTCGAGCAGCACCAGCGCGACCGGGGCGGCTCCGGCGGCCTCCAGCCGCCGCAGCACCTCATGGGCAGCCCACCCGCCCGATGAGTACGCCACCAGCGCGAACGGGCGGCCGGCGAACCGGCGTTGCAGGAAATCGGCCTGGAGGTCCATCGCCGCGTCCAGGTTCCCCGGCAGCGGTTCGCCCGCGCCGTAGCCCGGCACACCGGCTGTCCAGACGGACCGCAGACCACGCAGCGCGAGGGCGAACCGGAGGTACTGGTGCGCCCCGGTGGGAGCGACAAGCGACGGCAGGCAGACCAGCCCGATTCCGTCCGCGCCGTCGGCCAGATGCAGGGCCTCCGGCTCCCGGCCGTCCGCGCCGGAGGCGAAGGCGGGCCGCAGCCGCGCGGCGGCCGTCAGCAGGGAGCTGCTCAGGGCCGGGTCACCCGACCCCGCCAGCGTTGTGAACAGCGAGCCGATGGACGCGGCCGACGGCCCCCGAACGGCATCGGGGTTTGCGTCCTTGCCGCTGTCCGGCAGCCGGGCCCCGGTCAGCGCGTCCACCTCGGCGCGGTGGTGCTCCAGCAGGTAGGCGCCGAGCCGGTCCACCGAGTCCTCCTCGAAGAGCAGAGCCGAGGACAGCTCGCCCAGGTCCTGCCGGAGCGCGTTGGCGAACTGGAGGACCAGGATCGAGTCCATCCCGTACGAGGCGAAGGACGTCCCCGGGTCGATCTTCTTCGCCGGTATCCGCAGTGTCTCCGCCGCCTTGTCCGTGAGATAGGAGGCCAGGAGCGAAGCCCGGGTCGCGGCGGGGGCGGGGGGTACGACGGCCGGGGCCGGGGTGGGGGGCGCGGGGACGGCCGCGGTGGGCCGTGGTGGCACGGTGGCCGCGCGGGCCCGCGCGGGCACCCGCCGGTGCGCGACACCGTCGCCCTCGGCCGCCAGGATCTGCTGGCCAAGGTCGCGGGCGTGCGGCAGCAGGGAGACCACCGAGGAAAACCCCTCGCCGTGCAGCACCTCCCGCCAGGTCTCCGGCGCCAGCGCGGGCGAGCCCGGCACACGCAGCGGCACATCCTCGGACAGCCACCACCCTTCGAGCAGCCCGAACGTGAGATGGCTGAACACATCGAAGGCGGTCAGCTCATTGAGCAGCAGCCAGCCCTTGTCCCGCAGCGCCGACTTGGCGTTGCGCAGCGTGTTGCGCATGTTCCGGGTGGCGTGCAGGACATTGGCGGCGATGACCAGGTCGTAGCCGCCCTCCGGGATGCCCTGCCCCGCGAGCGGTTGCTCCACGTCGAAGCGCCGGCAGTCGAGGTAGGGGACATCCGGACCGAACCGGGCCTGGGCGCGGTTCAGGAACGCCTTCGACAGGTCCGTGTACGTGTAGGTCTCGACACTGTGCCAGTACGGGCGCAGCGCGGCGAACATGCCGACGCTGGTGCCCCCGGTGCCCGCCCCGATCTCCAGTATCCGGATGCGGTGACCCGGGTTCCTCCGCAGCAGCTCCGAGACGATCCCCGAGGCGGCCGACGCCATGGTGCGGTTGAAGGTGTCGGCCACCCGGTTGTTCCGGTAGCAGCCTTCCACCAGCTCCACCGAGCCGCGCGGGAAAATGCTGTCCGTCGCCGGGACGCGCCCGGTGAGAATATGCGGCAGCTCCTTCAACGTGGCGTCGACCAGGGCGAGTTCCGCCCTCTTGTCGGGATCGGCGGACCACCGTGTGCACTGCTCGGCCCACCGCTGTCCGAGAACGTCGAGAGGCCGCGCCCGGTCCGGTACGACCCGCAGGGCATGGGCGAGCCACATCGTGTACCGCTCGTCGATCCCGCCGCGCTCACGCGCCGCCGCCGGATCGGCGGGGGCCGGCTCCCCTGGCCGCAGCACACCCAGCGCCTCCAGATGGGCCCGCATCAGCTCGGCGAGCAGCGGATCACGCTCGGTGCGGCGCCAGTCGGCCACGCTCCGTAGGAGACACTCGTCCCCGTCGTCGAGGTCCGCCGGGGCCAGCGCCGCCCCGGACGGAACACCCATGGGCGAACGCCCGTACACGGTCGTGCGCAGCGTCATGTCGATTGGCTCGATCGCCTCCGGATCAGTCATCTTGACGAAACTCACCTGCGGCTGGGGACCGCCGAGCAGGGTGGCGAGCGAGGCCATCGCCTCCGGCGGTTCGATCGACAGCAGTCCCCACCGCGCCATGCTCTGCTGGTGGAGCGCGGAGACGACGCTGCCGGTCGATCCCCACCAGCCCCAGTTCATCACCTTCACCGGGCAGTCCAGATGAGTGGCCAGCAGATGCGCGTAGGCGTCGGAGAAGGCGCAACCGGCCGCGTAGTTGCTCTGCCCCGCCGCCGTGACGAACGACTGGAGCGAGGAGAAGAAGACGACGAAGTCGAGCGGCTCCCCGGCGAAGACCCGTGCCATGGCGACGCTGGTGTCGGTCTTCGCCGCCAGGCCCGCCCGGAAGTCGGCCTCCTCCATGGTGGCGAGGCCGCGGTCGCGCAGCACCAGGGCCGCGTGGACGACACCGTGGATTCGCCCGTACCGGGCCTTGATCTCCGCACAGGCCGCGCGCAGCGCCTCGGGGTCCGTGGCGTCGGCCGAAAGGTAGCTGACCTCTCCGCCGGGTCCGGCCGCCCGCGTCCGCGCCTCGATCGAGGCGTCCTGCGGGCGGCGGCCGATCCACACCACTCGGGCGCCATGGCGCTCCACCACGTGCCGGGTCCACGCCTCACCGAGGCCGCCCGCGCCGCCGATGACGACGTATACACCGCGCTCCCGGTACGGGGCCACCGTCGGCCGCTCGGTCGCGCACGGCACAAGCCGCCGCCGCAGCCACTGGCCCGAGCGCCGCGCCCAGGTGCCGCCGGTGGACCGCGCGGGAAGGTCCGTGAAGGCGTTCGGACCGTCGGTGGTGCCGAGGTCGAAGCGGCGGACCTCCCAGTGGCGGTATTCCTGCGCGAGCGAGCCGAACAGGCCGTGCAGGGCCGCCTGGGCCGGCCGGATCTCCTCGGCCGGATGGGTGGCCTGGGCGCCGCGGGTGACCAGGGTGACGCCGAGTGGACGGGCGTCCTGACCGGTGAGCAGCAGTGCCTTGACCATCCGGAAGGCGGCGAGGACGCCCTGTTCCTGGGCGGCGGCGAAGGCGGCGGTGTCCGTCGGGTGCGGCGCAGTGTCCGGG
Organism: Streptomyces sp. NPDC058195; assembly: GCF_042883525.1. Lineage (NCBI taxonomy): Bacteria > Bacillati > Actinomycetota > Actinomycetes > Kitasatosporales > Streptomycetaceae > Streptomyces > Streptomyces sp. NPDC058195. The sequence continues at coordinate 91,698 of NZ_JBHVVM010000031.1, read as the reverse complement.
GCGACCCACAGCAGATGTCCGACCGGGCCGCCGGGCCGCAGCGCGGCGGCGTTCTCCTCGGCCGACGCGCTCGGCGCAAGCCGCCATGCCCGCGCCCCGGGGCAGCGCCGGGCGATCTCGGCGAACTGCCGGTCAGAGGCGCCGACGACCAGGGTCCGCTCCGGCAGCGGCGCGGGGGACACCCCGAGGTCCGCTTCCGGCACCGGCTCCCACACCGGGGCGAACAGCGAGGGCACGGGCTCGGGCACGGCCCGCGAGGTGTAACCGGTCATCCGTACCAGGACCGCCCCCGTTGGGTCGACCAGGTCGATGTCGAGCCTGCTGAGCGCGTCCGGCCCCTCCCGACCCGGCGCGGTACGGACCACGGCCCACATCGCGTCCACGCAGGGGCCGTACAGCTCCAGCGTGTCCAGGGCGAACGGCACCATCACCGCACCGGGCGGGGTCTGCGCACCGTCGAGGTCCAGCGCCGCCGACGCCTGGATCGCCGAGTCGAGCAGCGTGGGATGCAGACCGTACGGATAGGGCTCACCCGGTGCCGCCGAGAGACGGGCGACGACCAGGTCCGGCCCCACCTGGGCCTCCTCGATCGCGCGCAGGCTCGGCCCATGGGTGATGTCCTTGGCGGCGATCGCCTCGCCGATCCGCGCGCCCGGCACCCGGACCGGGCAGCCCGCGCGCAGTGCGTCCAGGTCCAGCGGGGCCGGACGCGGGGAGACAGAGGGCAGCACACGTCCCTCGCAGAACGGGTCCGTGTCGTCCGTCGCGGAGGCCACCCGGAAGGCGACGCCGTCGCCCTCTGGCCGCACCGTGATATCCACCGCCAGCGGAGCGCCCTCCACGACCAGCGGGCGGACCCAGGTGACGTTCCGCAGGGTGAGCGGGGTCGCGGTGTCCGTGCCGAGGGCACGGGCGGCGACCTCACGGGCCAGCTCCAGATGGACCACCCCGGGCAGGACCCGCTCGCCGCGCACCAGATGGTCGCGCAGGAAGCTTTCCTCGCCGGTCAGCTTCGCTGTGCCCCGAACGGTGCCGGGTTCGCCCGGCACCGGGGCCGTACCGACCAGGATCGGATGGCGGGGCTCCAGGGGCGCGAGCCGGTCGGACGCGGCCTCGGTGACGGCCGGCCCCGGCAGAGGGCTTCCGCCGACCCAGTGGCGCTCGCGGGCGAACGGGTAGGTGGGCAGGGGAACCCGGCGCGGCCCCTTACTCGGGAAGATCCGGGCGGGGTCGAGCACCGAGCCCCCGACGAACAGCTCGGCGAGCACGGTGAGGTCCGCGGCGCGGGTGAGGGCCGTCCCGGTGGCGCAGCGGCGCAGCGCCTCCTCGGCGTCCGGCAGCCCTGCTCCGGCGGCCTCCCCGGTGTGCGCCTGCGGCCCGTCGATCCCCTGGTCCAGGACGTCCAGCAGTTCGTTGCGGTCCCGTACCACGCAGGCGAAGCGGTGGGCGAAGTGCTCGCGTCCGGCGGCGAGCGTCCAGGCGATGTCATCGCAGTCCAGGGCGGTCTCCCGGCGCAGATGCGCGGCCAGACGCGCCACCTGCTCTTGGAGCTGCTCACGTGAACGCGCCGACAGCACGACCAGATGGGCCGGGCTCTGCGGACGCGGCCGGGACACCGCCGGCGGCTCCTCCAGGACGAGATGCGCGTTGGTGCCGCTGGCCCCGAAGGAGCTGACCACACCGCGTCGCGGGGTGCCCGAGGGCTTCGGCCACGGGTGGGTGCGGGTGCTGGGATAGAAGGGGCTGCCGTCGAACTGCACGGCGTTGTTGGGCCGTTCGAAGTGGAGCGAGGCCGGGATCTGCCCGTGCCTCATGCCGAGGAGGACCTTGAAGACGGCGGCGACACCGGCGGCGGACTGGGTGTGCCCGAGGTTCGTTTTGACCGAACCGAGGGCGCAGAAACCGGATTTGTCGGTGCCCTTGCGGAAGGCGCGGGTCAGCGCCTGGAACTCGATCGGGTCACCGAGCCTCGTGCCGGTCCCGTGGGCCTCGGCGACCTGGATCGTCTCGACATCGACGCCGAACCGGTCGTACACCTCGCTCAGCAGCCGTTCCTGCGAGAGCGAGCTGGGGGCGGTGATGCCGTTGGTCGCGCCGTCGTGGTTGGTGCCGGAGCCCCGGATCACACCGTGGATGTGGTCGCCGTCGGCGAGTGCGTCCGCCAGCCGCTTGAGGACCAGGACACCGACACCCTCACCCGGTACGAAGCCGTCGGCGCGGTGGTCGAAGGCATGGCAGCGCCCGGTCGGCGAGAGCATCCCGGCGCGTCCGGCGAGGTCGTACAGACGCGGGGAGGTCTGGACGTAGACACCGCCGGCGAGGGCCATGTCCGTCTCGTCCGACCAGAGGTCCTTGCAGGCCAGGTCGATCGCGACCAGGGAACTGGAACAGGAGGTCTCGACCGAGATGGCCGGCCCCTTCAGATCGAGGAAGTACGAGGCACGGGCCGGGACGAAGGACGCCATGTTCCCCCAGAACGCCTGCGCGGGCCCGTCCTCGCCGACGAGCTGCTGGTAGTCGCCGTCCCAGCAGCCGACATACACACCGCAGGTGCGCTCGGCGACCGCGCGTCCAGCGTAGCCCGCGTCCTCCAGGGCCTTCCAGGACTCTTCGAGCAGCAGCCGCTGCTGCGGGTCCATGACGGCGGCCTCGACCCCGGAGATGTTGAAGAACAGCGGGTCGAACTCGTCGATACGGTCGAGGAATCCACCGCGGGTGCAGCGCGGCCTGCCGGTGTCGTCGGCCGCCGGGAGGGGCCAGCGGGTCGCCTCGCCGATCAGGTCGTCACCGGCCGCCAGATGCTTCCAGAGCTCCTCCAGGGAGTCGGAGCCGGCGAACCGTCCGCTCATGCCGACGACCGCGATTGGCTCACGGCCGCCCGCCTCCGGAGCCGGGCCCTCGGCCTCGACCTCGGCCGCCGGAGCGGGCCCGGCGGCCGGCGGGGCGTCCGGGACGGGCAGCGTGATGGCCGTGCGGTGCTCGTGCAGCAGATGGGCGATCAGGCGGTCGGCCGTGCTGTGGTCGTAGATGACGCCGGTAGTGAGATCGAGGCCCAGGGCCTCGTTCAGTTCGTGGACGAAGCGGACGCCGAGGATGGAGTCCAGCCCGTAGTCGGCGAACGCGTGGCCGCTCGCGACCGCCCCGGCCTCCATGGCCAGAGCGTCGGCCAGCTTCTCCAGCACCACCTGCCGGACCCGTTCGTCGAGCGGCGGCGCGGGCCGCGCGTCCGCCACCGCGGGCGCCGGTGCCGGGCGGCCGGGCCGTGCTGCGGGTACGGCTCCGGGTACGAAGGGGGCGGCTTCCCGGATGTCGGGCACCCCGGGAGCGGCTTGGTGGTGGACGTCGGACACGAGGGGCGCGGCCTCTTCGACGCGGAACACCGGGGAAGCGGCGGGCGCGTCGGGTGTGCCGAGAGGCTCGAGGTCGCCGGCCCAGTAGCGGTCGTGGGCGAACGGATAGCTGGGCAGCGAGATCCGACGGGGCGTGTCCGGACCGTGCAGGGCGTACCAGTCCGGCGCCACCCCCTGGGTCCACAGCTCCGCGAGTTCCGCGAGCTTGCCCTGCCTGGCCAGGCGGGCCACCAGCAGATGCCCGACCTCCTCGTCCGCCGCGAGGTCGGCGACGGCGCTCCGGGGTTTACCGACGGTGCCCCGGTGGACGCCGGGGGTGTCCGTTTCCCCGTTCAGGTGCGCGCGCAGCACGGCGCGCAGTCCGGACACCGAGGTGGCGACCACGGCGAGGCGCTCTTCCCGGTCCTCCCGCCCGATCTGGAGGGTGAAGGCGATGTCGGCGAGACGCTCCCGCGCTCCCGCGCCGTCCAGATGCTCCGCCAGACGGGCGGCCTGAGCACGCAGCTGGTCCGGGGTGCGCGCGGACAGGACGACCAGGTGTTCGGCGGTGGCCCGGTCGGCTACGGGCTCTGACACGTGTTCCTCCAAGATGACATGTGCGTTCGAGCCTCCGGCACCGAACGACGAGACCGACGCCAGACGAGGGCGGTCGCCCGGCCAGTGGGCGAGGCCACGCTGGACGAAGAACGGGGTCTGTTCGAGGGCGAGGTTGGGGTTGAGTTCCTCGGCGTGCAGGCTCGGGGCAAACTGCCCGTGCCGCAGTTGCAGGACGGCCTTGGTCAGTCCGGCGATGCCGGCGGCGGCTTCCAGGTGCCCGATGGACGACTTGACGGAGCCGAGGGCGCAGAAGCCCCGGTCGTCCGTGTCCGCCGCGAAGGCCAGGGTCAGACCGGCCACCTCGATCGGGTCACCGAGTTCGGTGCCGGTGCCGTGCGCCTCGGCGTAGCCGATGTCCCGGGCCGAGACACCCGCGCGGTCGAGCGCGTCACGGATCACCTCGGCCTGGGCCGTGGGACTGGGCACCGTGTAACCGTGGGTGCGGCCACCGTGGTTGACGCTCGTGCCCCGGATCACCGCCAGCACCCGGTCGCCGTCGGCCAGCGCCCGGGAGAGCGGCTTGAGCAGCACCGCGCCCACACCCTCGCCCGGTACGAAGCCGTCACAGCCGCTGCCGAAGCTGCGCAGCTCGGGGCCGGTCGACAGCATGTTGGAACGGCACAGCTCGATGTAGTCCAGCGGGTGGAGATACAGATTCACCCCGCCGGCGATGGCCGCCTCGCAGGAGCCCTGGTACAGATGCTCGCACGCCTCGTGGATCGCGGTGAGGGACGCCGAGCACATCGTGTCGATGGTCAGACTCGGCCCGTGCAGATCAAGGACGTGCGAGGTCCGGGAACTCAGCGACGCGAACGACAGTGCCGGGACCACCGTCTCGCCCGAGGGCAGTCTGCGCGCGCCGTAGCGGGCGTGGCCGGACTTGGTGACACCGGCGAAGACCCCGACCCGGCCGCCATGACGGCCACCGAGTTCCCCGGGGGTGTAACCGGCGTCCTCCACGACCTCCCAGGCCGCCTGGAGGAACAGCCGCTCCTGCGGGTCCATGGCGTAGGCGTCCCGGGGGGCGATCCGGAAGAACATCGGGTCGAAGTCCGCGAAGCCGTCGAGGAACCCGCCCCATTTGCTGTAACTGCGCCCGGTGGCGATCGCCTTGGCACGGTCCGGCTCGTAGAAGCCTTCCCTCGGCCAGCGGTCGGCCGGGATCTCACCGATGCGGTCGCGCCCCGCCTTGAGGTTCTCCCAGAACGCGGTGAGGTCCGGGGCACCCGGGTAGCGTCCGCTCATCCCGATGACGGCGATGGGCTCCCGCCGCCCGGCGGGCGTGGCGGGCAGAGGCCGGGGCTCGGACGGCGCCGGCCCCGAGTCCCGGGTGGGCTCGCCGGACCTGCCGTCGGCATCGCGCGGCCCGTCCTGCGCAGGGGTGAGGTGCCCGGCGATCGCCCGGAGCGTCGGAAGCTCGTAGAAGAGGGTCTTCGACACCTCTCCGTGTCTGAGGGCCAGCTCCTTGTTGAGCTGCACCACCATGATCGAGTCCAGCCCCAGGGTGTGCAGCGGCGCGTCCGGGTCGATGTCGCCCGGTGGGACCTTGGTGACCTCGGCGAAGAGACCGGTGAGGCCGCGCAGCGCCTCCGCGGCGGTGCGCACGGATGTCGCCGGTGCTTCTGCTACGTCCCGTAAGGCGGTTGCCGGTGCTTCTGTTACGTCCCGCACGGCGGTTGCCGGTGAGGGGGTGACCGGGATCCGGTCGAGGTCTCCGTGGTGGATCCAGACCTGCCCCTCGCCGTCCAGCCGCCAGGCACGGACCAGTGCGCCGATGCCGTCCGCGGAATCCATCGGGGCCTGGCCCCGGCTCTGCCACAGACGCTTCAGGACGGCGTCGTCGACGGTCATTCCGCCCTCGCGCCACAGCGGCCAGGCCAGCGACAGGGCGCGTCCGAAGCGTTCCCCGGCGGCGGCACGCGCGTTGCGTCGTACGGCGAAGGCGTCGAGGAAGGCGTTGGCGGTGGCGTAGTCCGCCTGACCGGGATTGCCGGTGACCGCCGAGCCGGAGGAGCACAGCAGCAGGAAGTCCAGGGGCGCTTCGCCCACCGCGCGGTCGAGGTGGACGACGGCGTCCGCCTTCGGCGCGAGGACGTCCGCCCACTCCCGCTCCGTCTTGCGTACCAGGGCGCCGTCGCGCACCACCCCCGCGCAGTGCACGATCCCGTGCGGGCCCCCGTCCCGCTCCCGGACGTCCTCGACGAGGTGGCGCACCTCCTCCCAGCGTGAGACATCCGCCCGCGCGTACCGGGCGGCGGCCCCCGCTGCACGCAGCTCCGCGAGGAGCGCGTCGATCCGCGCGTCCCGGGGCGAGCGGCCGGCCAGGACCAGCGTTGCACCGGCGACGTCCCGGGCGATGGCACGGGCGATCACCGCACCGATGCCGCCCGCGCCGCCGGTGATCAGATAGACGCCGCCGTCGCGCCACGGTCCGGAGGCGTCGTTCCCGGGCGCGGGCTCGGCCCGCTCCCAGGTGAGGACGGAGCGCACCGCGTCCCGCTGGAGGACGACCTCGTCCCCGGTGGCCCGCGCGTTCTCCGCCACCAGGGCGGCGAGCGCCGGGCCGTCCGGCCCGTCGCGACCAGTGAGGTCGAGGCCGATGAGCTGCCCGGTGAGGGTGGGGTCCTCCGCCGCCGCGGTACGCAGCAGACCGGCGAGGGCCAGATGAACGATGTCGTCGCCACCGATGGGCGCCACCACCTGGACCAGCGTGCGGCTGGCCGAGGTGTCGGCGGCCAGCTCGCGCACGGTCTCGAAGACCTGCCGGGAGACAGCGCCGAAACAGCTGTCGAGGCGTTGTGCGCCGGTTTCGGCCGTCGCCCATCGCACGCCCGTCACCTGGCGCTCGGCGGATTCCCGCGCGGCGGCGAGCGCCCCGCACAGGATCACCACATGGCGCTCCGGCCGCTGCGGGCCGCTCGTGGGCGCGGGCTTCGGCCTCCAGCGGGGGACCAGCAGCGCGGTGCCGCTCCAGGCTCGGCCCGGGTCGTCCAGCCGCTCCGGCGCGGCATCCGGGATCCAGTAGCGCTCACGGGCGAAGGGATAGCCGGGCAGCCGCACCCGCCGGGGCGCCGACGCCCCGTACAGCGGCCGCCAGTCCACGGCCGCCCCCGCGGTCCAGCGGGCCAGCAGACGGGCCGGGTCGCCGTTCGGCACCAGGGGCACGGAATCGGTGACCGGCCGGACGGCACTGCCCCTGACCCCGTTCCCGATGTTCTCGCCGTCCGTTGTGAAGTTCCGCAGGTGGTCGGTGAGTTCACGCAGCGATCCGACGACCCAGCCGACGCGCTCGGCCATCGCCTCCCGTCCGGACTGGAGGGTCCAGGCCAGCGCGCGCAACGACGGCGGCTCGGGCGTCCGTTCCAGATGGGCGAGCAGCCTGTGGGCGACCTGGCTCAGTTGTCCTGGGGTACGAGCCGACAGCGGGACGATCACAGGGGTGTCCTCGGCGTCCGGGTCGGGCAGGGTGCCCGGGGTGTACTCCTCGACGACCACATGGCAGTTGGCGCCGCCGAAGCCGAAGCTGCTGATCCCGGCCCGCCGCGGGACCGAGCGGCGTCGCCAGGGCTCGTTCTCGCGCCCGACGCGGAAAGGGCCTCCTTCGAGTTCGAGATAGGGGTTGAGGTCCGCGCAGTTACGGGTCGCCGGGATGACACCGTGCTCCAGGGCGAGCAGCACCTTCAGCAGCCCGGCGACACCTGCCGCCGCCTCCAGATGGCCGATGTTGGTCTTCACCGAGCCCAGCACGACGTCCGCCAGGGGGGTGCTGCCGAGCCGTTTGTAGGCGGTGCGCAGCGCGCGTACCTCGACGGGGTCGCCGAGCACGGTTCCGGTGCCGTGGGTCTCGATGTAGTCGACGGTGTCCGGCTCGATGCCCGCCATCGCCGTCTGGACCAGCTCGGCCTGGGCGTCCGCGTTGGGCGCCGTCAGGGAGTTGGCGCGGCCGCCGTGGTTCTCGGCGCTGCCGACGAGCACGCCGAGGATCGGATCACCGTCCCGCTCGGCGGCGTCGAGCGGCTTGAGCACCAGCGCGCCGACGCCCTCCCCGCGCACATAGCCGTCCGCGTCCCGCGCGAAGGTCCGGCACCGGCCGGTCGGGCTCAGCATCCCGGCGCGGTGGGCGCTGACGAAGGTGTCCACACTGAGCAGGAGATTGACTCCGCCGGCGATCGCCAGATCGCACACGCCGGAGCGGATGGCCTCCAGCGCGCGGTGCACGGCGACCAGGGAACTGGAGCAGGCCGTGTCCACGGGCTGGCTCGGGCCCCGGATGTCGAGGATGTACGAGATCCGGTTGACCAGCATGGAATGGGCGTTGCCGGTGGAGGTGAACGCGTCCGGTTCGACGCCGTGGGTGGTGAGCAGAGTGGCGTAGTCGGTGCCCGAGACACCGAAGTAGAGCCCGGTGTTCCTCGGTAGTCCGGCCCGGGTGTACCCGCTGTCCTCGATCGCGCTCCAGACCGTTTCCAGGGCGAGCCGGTGCTGGGGGTCCATCAGCTCGGCTTCCCGCGGGTAGATCTGGAAGAAGCCGGCGTCGAACGCGTCGACATCGTCGACGACACCCGCGTGGCGCGGGAAATCGGCCTTCTCCACGATCCGCCGGTAGGCGTCGTTGTAGCGGTGGACGGGGAACTGCGAGACGCAGTCCCGGCCTTCGACGAGCCGCGACCAGTAGGTGTCCAGGTCGGGTGAGCCGGGGAAGCGCCCGGCGGCACCGATGACGGCGATGGGCACCGGCCCGTCGCGGCGTTCCGGGGCACGGCTCTCCCGGCTGGTCGCGGCGGACGGAGCCGGCTCGGTCACGGCCGTCCGCGGTACCGAAGGCATCGACGGGACCGGCGGTTTCGAGCCTTCCCGCGCGGTGTCGAGCTGGTGCCCGAACTCGGTGACCAGATGGCGGCCCAGCCGGTCCAGCGTGGTCAGATCGAAGAAGACCGCGGGGGTCAGCTCGACACCGAGCGACTCCTTGATGAGCGTGCTGAACGCGACGAGCGAGATGGAGTCGAAGCCGAAGGCGTCGAAACCGGTGTGGACATCCAGTTCCTCGGCATCGAACTTCAGGATGTCCGCCGCGATACGGCGGAGTTCACCGACCGTGAAGGCGACCAGTGCCCCGCTCTCGTCCTCGGGCGGCTCCGGAGGGCCGGACGCGAGCGCCCGCTGCTCAGCCATGGCAGGCACCGGCGTACTGCTGCGCTCCGCCTCTGTGGCCGCGGACTCCGTACCGCCCTCGCCCCACCGCACGCCCACCAGTTCGGCCAGGACCCGGCCGTCGCGGTCCGCCAGCCGGACCCGGCCGCCGGGGGTATCGGGCCGCGTCGGCAGGTCGAGGAACACCTGGGCCACGTCGTCGCCGTCCCGTGCGTCACCGAAGAGACGTATGTCGTCGATCCGGTACGGGACTTGCCGTGCCCAGGCGGGTTCACCGGCCCGCCTGGCGAAGAGCTGGACACCATGGGCGATCGCCGCGAGGACATGCGGGGCGATACTGATGTTTCTCCGGGTGTGATCCAGGCGAAGCTCCGGGACGGACACATCGAGGACGAGCTGTCCGTCCGGCAGCCAGTGCGCGCCGTGCACCCCGCACAGCAAGGGGTCGGGGGTGATGCCGCCCTCGGCCAGTTCGGCCAGCACCTCCTCCCGGTCCAGGGCGCGCGTACCGTCGCCGCCGAGCCGCACGGTGTCCGGCGCGGCCCGCCGGTTGTCCGGGTACACCGCGAAGTCGGCGACCGGGGTACGCGCTCCCGTCCCGTCCTCGCGGAACACGGCCCCGACGGCTTCCTCCCGGCCCCGGACGGTGACCGTGGTGACCAGACGGGCGGTGGCGTCCCAGGGGACCGGGCCGTACAGGCGCAGGCCCTTGACGCGCGGGGTGCCGGTGAGTCCGGAGACCTTCCCGACGGCGAGCGCCAGATCGACGGCGAAGGTCGGGACGATGCCCCGCACCTTGTCCTGCGGGCAGCCGTAGTCGGCGAGGTCGTCGAGGTGGACGTCCAGACCGTAGCGCAGCCCGTCGATGTCGGATTGGTTGGCCCCGAGGAACGGATGCGGTTTCCCGCTCAGGACCAGCGGCGCGGTGACGTCGGGTGCGCCCGGCTCCGGGTCCACCCAGCACCGCACCCGCTCGAACGGGTAGGCCGGCAGCGAGATCCGCCGGGGCGGGCGGGCGCCGGTGAGCGGGGCCCAGTCGACGCCACCGCCACCGGTCCAGGCGAGGGCCAGTTCACGGGCGGCCGAGGCGCGCGGGCCGGTAGCGGTGAGCGCGGCGGCCTGGTCACGGTCACCGGCCAGATAGCGGTCGACGGCCGCGACGGCATCGGCGAGGTTCTGGGCCAGGAAGGCCCAGCGGCACGGCAGTTCGTTCTTGCCGACCCGGAGCGTATGGGCGATCGAGGGCAGGTCCGCCTCGTCCGCCGCCGCCAGGAAGTCCCTGAACCGCCGGAGCGAGGTCTCCAGCACGGTGTCGGTCATCGCGGAGAAGACGAACAACTCGGGCCCGTCCGGCCGCGGTGCCCGGGGGCCGGTTCGGTCGATGTACTCCTCCACGACGATGTGCGAGTTCATACCGCCCGCACCGATGGAGGTGATACCGGCCCGCCGTGGATGGACGGTCGTGGATCCGTTCTCCACCGTGACTGCCGGTTCCCACTCGGTGCGTTCCCGCTGCACCCGGAAGGGCGTGTCGGCGAAGGAGATGTCGGGATTTAGCTGCTCGCTGTGGAGCGAGGGGACGAGGGTGCGCTTCTTGAGCTGGAGGACCACCTTCGCCAGGCCGACCATGCCGGCCGCGTGCAGCAGGTGTCCCATGTTGGACTTGACCGACCCCAGGGCGCAGAACTGCGTGTCCCGGGTGTACTTGCCGAACGCCGTGGTGAGGGCCCTGACCTCGATCGGATCGCCGAGCGAGGTGCCGGAACCGTGGCCCTCCACATAGCTGATGGTGCGCGGGTCGACGCCGGCGTCGTCGATCGCCTTCTCGATGGCACGGGCCTGCATCCGCGGGTTGGGCACGGTGAACCCGTTGCGCACACCGGCGTTGGTGATCGCGGTGCCCTTGATGACGGCGTGGATCCGGTCACCGTCCCGCTCGGCGTCGATCAGCGGCTTGAGCACCACGGCGCCGACGCCCTCGCCGAGGATGGTCCCGTCCGCGCCGAGCCCGAAACTCCGGATGACATCGGAGGTCGCGGTGGTGAAGTGCTCGTGTGAGGAGGTGATGAGGTTGTACGGGTGCAGCAGGAGGTTCACCCCTCCGGCGACTACCATCCGGCACTCGCCGGCCCGCAGCATCTGCACGGCCTGGTGCACACACGTCGACGAACCCGAGCACATGGTGTCGAGGAAGATCGACGGCCCGGTGAACCCGTAGAAGTACGACAGCATGTTGGGCAGCGTGCCGGTGTAGCTGCCGGTCGCCGGGGCCCCGCGGGTCAGGCTGTTCTGGAAGCCGTAGAGACCGTAGTGGTTGCTCATGGAGCCGACGAGCACGCCGACGTCGCCCTGGTATTGGCGCTGGATCGTCTCGCGGGAGTACCCCGCGTCCTCCAGCGCCTCGACACCGGCCCGCAGGAGGAGGCGGACCTCCGGTGACATCCGTTCCGCCTCGCGTTTGGAGACCCGGAAGTATCGGGGGTCGAAGGTGCCGATCTCCCCGAGGAACGTCCCGGTACGGATGGCGCTCTTGCCGGGGACACTGCGCTCGTTGCTGTAGATCGTGTCGTGGTCCCAGCGCTCGCGGGGCACCTCCCGGAAGAGGTGGCGCCCTTCTTCGAGGACCGACCACAGCTCGTCCAGGGTCTCGGCGCCGGGGTAGCTGCCGGAGATACCGATGATCGCGATGTCGTGGCGGTCGTCGGACGCGGCGGCGGCCGGAGCCCCGGCCGCGGCGGCCCGGACCTCCACCGGTGCCAGGTCCCGGCGTGCGGACGCCTCATCCGGCCCGGGGACGGCCGACGGTTTGGGCGCGGCTGACGCTCCGGACACGGCGGACGGTTCAGGTACGGCGGACGGCTCGGTCCTCGCCACCGGCTCGGGCGTCCGTTCCGGTGCCGCGCCGAAATGGGATTCAAGCGCCGTCCGGTGCTCCTCGACGAGATAGCCGACGACGCCTTCGATGTCGAGGTACTCGAAGAAGAGCGTCTTGGGCAGCGGCCCGGTGACCTCGCCGAGCCGCTCGGTGGCCTCCAGGATGGCGAGCGAGTCGATCCCGTAGTCGACCAGGCCGACGGTGGTGCCGAGGGCCGCCGGGTCGTGGTGCAGCACCTCGCCCAGCACCTGCTTCACCACCTCCGTCGTACGCGCCACCAGGTCGTCCCCGGAGAGCCCGCCCGGGGCCCGGACGGGCGGGGCGGGCACCGCGGCGGGCACCGCGGCGGGCGCGGCCTGCGGCTCGGCGGTGAGGGAGGCGTCGGCGCCGTACGCGAGGACGAGGTGCTCCGGCGAGTCGAGCAGCGCGCGCCCCAGGACCCGCAGACCGTCCTCCGTGGGCAGCGGCTCCCAGCCGCGCTGCCGGCGCATCGACGCGAGGGTCACCTCGTCCATCGTCATCCCGCCGTCCGCCCACAGCGGCCAGCTCACCGCCACGGTCCGGCCGGTCCGCTCCCCGGCGTCCACCAGCGTCTGCCGGTGTCGGGCGAAGGCGTCCAGGAAGGCGTTGGCCGCCGCGTAGTCGCCCTGGCCCGCGCTGCCGTACACCCCGGCGACGGAGGAGAAGAGCACCAGGAAGTCGAGGGCGAGGCCGCGGGTGGCCACGTCGAGGTGGAGGACACCGGCCACCTTCGGCGCCAGCACCTCCGCCACCTCGCGGGGGTCCTTGGTGAGGAGATAGGCGTCCCGCAGCGTCCCCGCCGCGTGCACGATTCCGTCCAGCGACCCGTGCTCGCGCACGATGGTGCGGACGGCGCGCTCCACGTCCTGCGCGCTGCCCGCGTCGGCGGCGAGGTAGTGCGCGTCGACCCCGGCCGCGCGCAGCCCGGCCAGTGCCTCGTCGGTCGCCGCCCCGGCCGGGGTCCGGCCGCTGAGCACCACGGTGACACCGTCCTGCCGGGCGAAGTAGCGGGCGACGTTCCGGCCGAGGCCGCCGAGGCCCCCGGTCAGCCAGTAGACCCCGCCCTTCTTCAGCGGCGGGACCTCCGGACCGGCGGAGGGTTCGACGGCGACCGGACGCCAGGTGCGGCGGACGCCGTCGGCGCCGCGACGGATCTCGGCGTCGGCGACGACGGGATCGGCGGCCTCCTGGCGCACGATCTCCGCGATCCGCCCGGACGGCGCGGTGCCGAGGCCGGCGACCCGGACCACCCGCCCGGACACGGACGGGTTCTCCAGGTGCAGGGTCCGGAAGAGGCCGACGAGCGGCGCGTGGCAGAAGCGCGGCACCCGGTCGTCGACCAGTACGAGGAAGCGGTGCGTTCCCCTCGGTTTCGAGCGCAGCAGTTCCTGGATCCGCCCGAGGACACGGTCCAGTACGACGGTGACACCGTCCGCCACGGCGTCGAGGGGGACGCCGGGCAGGGCGGTGAAGGGGAGGCCGGTCGCACCGGACAGCCCGGAGACGAACGGCTCGGGCATCCCGGCGACGAAGCCGTGCACCGTGCCGGGCTCGGCCGTGCCGGCGGGCGCAGCCTCCACCCAGCGCGAGGTGGCTGCCACCACGCCCGGCCCGGTGGGGGCGGACGGTTCGGCGGGTTCCGCCGGTTCGGTGACGGTCCGCTGCGCGAGACCGCGCAGCCGGGCCAGGACCGTGCCGTTGCCGTCGCACAGGTCGATGTCGAAGACGGCGAGCTCCTTGCCGCCGCGCTGGTGGCGGACCCAGGCCCAGACGGCGTCCCCGCACGTGCCGTGGACGTCGAGGCGGTCAAGGGCGAGCGGCAGCGTCAGCGCCTGCTCCGCCCCGGGGTTCAGGGCGGACCGGAGGACCAGCGACGCCTGGAGCGCCGCGTCCAGCACGCTCGGCGGCAGCGCCACCGCGATGTCCGTTGCGGGCCGCTCGATCCGCGCGAGCAGTTCCCCCGACCCGAGGTGGATCCCGGTGAGTCCGCGCAGGGCAGGCCCGTACCGCAGTCCCGCCTCGCGGAAGCCCGCGTACACCTCGGCGGGGTCGCGGCGAGCGGTGCAGGACGCGCGCAGCGCGTCGAGGTCGAGCGTCTCGCACTCCTCCGCCGGGCCGACCGAGGCGATGCCCCGGCTGTGCACCACGGCGGCGCCGGCCTCCTCGTCCCCGGTACGGATCTCGTACCCGAGGGCGCCGTCGTCCCCGGGGGTGAGCACCACCCGAACCTGGAGCGGCTGCCCGTCCGCAACCAGCGGGCGCAGCCAGGCCGTGTCGGTCAGCCGGAGTGCCGTGGCGGCCGGGTCCTCGTGACCGGTGGCGTACGACACCGCGGCGCGGACCATCTCCAGCTGGGCGGCGGCCGGCAGCACCCGCGCCCCGTCCACGCGGTGGTCGTCGAGGAACGGCTCGTCGCCGGTGAAGACCGAGGTATAGCGCTGTTCGCCGAGGCGGGAGGTGTTGCGGTGCACGAGGGGGTGGAGCGTGCCGGTGGTCGTGGCGTTCTCGTTCTCGGGGCGGGTCCGGAACCAGTGGCGTTCCCGGGCGAAGGGGTAGCCGGGCAGCCGCACTCGGCGCCCGTGCGGGTGGCCCGGCAGCGGGGACCAGCCCGTCTCGCCGCCCGCGGCCCACCGCTGGGCGGTCTCCGTCAGCTCGGCGAGACCGTCCGTGTCCGGTGCCCCGGTACGGTCGTGCGCGGCGGTGTCGCTCAGCATTCCATCCGCGAACTCGCCCAGAGCGAGCAGGAGGTGCCGTCGGTCCGTCACCACGAAGGCGACCCGCGCGGGCATCGGCTCACGGCCGGTCCGGAGGGTGTACGCGATATCGGCGAGGCGCGGCGACGCACCGGCCGGAGTATCGGCGGTGGAGGACGCGGTCAGAAACGTGTGCAGGTCCTTCGCCACCCGGCGCAGGCGCTCCGGGGTACGTGCCGAGAGGGGTACGACACAGGCGCCCGGCTCCTCGGCCCCGCAGTCCGGCCGGTCGCCGGGCAGGTACTCCTCCAGGACGACGTGAGCGTTGGTCCCGCCGAAGCCGAAGGAGCTGACCCCGGCGCGCCGGGGCACCGGGGCGGCGTCCGGACCCGCGGGCGGCTCGGCCCACGGCTCGGTCTCGCTCACGATCCGGAAGGGACTGCCATCCAGCTCGATCAGCTTGTTCGGCTCGGTGAAACCGGCGGTCGCGGGGAGCACCCGTTCCCGGAGGGCGGCGATCACCTTGACCATCCCGGCGACGCCCGCCGCGCCCTCCAGATGCCCGATGTTGGTCTTGACCGAGCCGATGCCGATGGTTCCCGGCACGGGTTCCGTGCCCTGTGCCCGGTGCAGCTCGCGGAAGGCGCGCTTGAGCGCGAGCACCTCGATGGGGTCGCCGACCGGCGTACCTGGACCATGGGCCTCGATATAGGACACGGTCTCCGGGCGGATGCCCGCCCGGGTGTAGAGCCCCTCGATCAGGCTCGCCTGCGCGACCGGATTGGTGACGGTGAGCGAATTGGTCCGGCCGCCGTGGTTGGTGGCGACACCCCTGATCACCGCGTACACCGGATCGTCGTCGGCGACCGCCTGTGCCAGTGGCTTCAGCAGCAGCACTGCGCCGCCCTCGCCGCGCACATACCCGTCGGCCCCCTGGTCGAAGGCCCGGCAGCGGCCGGTGGGCGACAGCATGCTCGCCTGGCTGAAGGCGACGAAGTGTTTGGGCGACCAGCACAGATTCACCCCGCCGGCCAGGGCCAGCGCGCAGTCGCCGTTGCGCAGCGCGGACACCGCCTCGTAGACCGAGACCAGCGAACTGGAGCACGCGGTGTCATTGGTGATGCTGGGGCCCTGGAAGTCCAGGTGGTACGAGATCCGGTTGGAGATGATCGAGTACGCGGTGCCGGTGGGGAAATAGGCGTCGGTCCTGGCCCCGTCGCGTTCCATCAGTTCCGCGTAGTCGGCGTGGCAGACCCCCATGAAGACGCCGGTCCGGGTGCCCGCCAGCTCGCCCGCGCGGTAGCCCGCGTCCTCGATGGCGTGCCAGGCCAGTTCCAGGGCGAAGCGCTGCTGGGGGTCCATGCTCGCCGCCTCGCGCGGGGAGATGCTGAAGAAGGCGGCGTCGAAACGGTCCGCCTCCTCGATGAAGCCGCCCCAGACGCTGTTCGTCTTCTCGGCGCCTCGCCTGGGGCTGCCGAACCAACGCTCCTTGGACCATCGTTCGGGCGGCACCTCGGAGATCAGCGACCGGCCCGCGACCAGATGGCCGAAGAACTCCGGCAGGGTCTCGGAGCCGGGCATCCGCAGTGCCAGCCCGATCACTGCGACGCCGTCCTCGGCCGGAACGTACGCGCGCGTGGTCATCGCCGCCCTCCGGGAAGGAGTGAGGACCCGCGGCGGTCGATCACCGTGGTCAGGTTCATCTGGGCGTCCGATGGACTACGCATGGGGCCGTTCCCGTCCGTCACGAACTGCTGGTTGAGCAGGGCGGTCGAGAGAAGCAGGACGAACGCCTGGTCCTCCTTGGTGCTGATCCCGTCCGGGGGAGTGGCCAGGACCTTGCGGACCAGCCGCTCGGCGAAGACCGGTTCGATACCGTCGATCTTCTTGAGCTCCCGCTCCGAGAGAACCAGCTCCAGATAGTCCGGCCGGTGCTCCTGGAAGGCGACGCCGCCCGGGGCGCGGTAGGGCTGCTTGCGCCGGGAGAGCGGATCCGCCGGGAGGAGTCCGCGGAACGCCTCCTTGAGCACGGCCTTCTCCTCCCATCCGTCGTCGAAGCGCAGATTGGCCGAGGCGGCGGCGCGCACCACGGCCGGGTCGAGGAACGGGCAGCGGTTCTCCACCCCGTGGGCGAGCCCCATCCGCTCCCCCTGGCTGGACAGCAGATAGCCGGCCAGCAGGGTCCGGAACTCCAGCCACTGCGCCTTCTGGGTCGGGGACAGGCCGGCATAGCCGGGCGTGTTCCCGACCAGCGCGAGCAGATCGGCGAACGGCTCGGTGCGGTCCTGGAGCAGCCGCTGGGCGAACCGGCCGTTCTGGTAGCGCAGTTCATGCGAGAACAGCCCCGGCAGCCGCTCCTCGGAGAACTGGCTGAGCAGCCCCGCCACATGGACCCGGTGCTCGGGTCCGAAGTGGCCGAGTTCCGGATGCAGCACCGCGATCCGGCGCTGTCGCTCCTCGGGGGAGAGGCCGTTCCAGGAGGCGCGCAGCATGGTCTCGCGGAACAGCGAGTAGCCGAGGAAGGCCTCGTCCGCGCCTTCTCCGCTCAGGATCGTCTTGATTCCGGCGTCGCGTACGTGCCGCGACAGCAGGTACATCGGGACGAGGGCCGTACGGAAGACGGGGAACTCGGCGTGATGGACGGCGGCGGGGAAGTTCTCCGTGATGTCGGCCGTGGAGATCGTGATGGCGGAATGGCGGGTGCCCAGGTAGTCCGCGACGGAGTGCTGGCTGCCCGACTCGTCGAGGGCCCGGTCCTCGAACTCCACGGAGAAGGTGCGGACCTCGTGGGAGGAGAGGTCCGTGGCGAGCCTGGTGATGACGGACGAGTCGAGGCCGCCGCTCAGATAGACCCCGACCTCGACATCGCTGCGCAGCCGTACATCGACGCTGGTGCGCAGGGTGTCGCGCACCAGCTCGGCCGCCTGGGCCGCCGTACCGGTGAACGGCTCGGCGGTGACGGAGAGTTCCTCATACGTGTGCACCGTGGGCCGGCCCCCGCGGAGGGTGAGGAAGCTGCCGGGGGGAAGCTGGCTCACCCCCTTGAACGGGGACCGGTCCGGCAGCGGGGTCCAGATCCCGAAGACCGTCTTCAGCTCATGGGGGTCGAGTGCGAAACGGAAACCCGGGACGGCGCGGAACGCCTTCATCTCCGAGGCGAAGAGGAACCCGCCGGGGCCGCTCGTGTGGAACAGCGGGCGCTTGCCGTACCGGTCGCGGGCGAGGAGGAGTTCGTCGGCGACGGCGTCCCGGACGGCGAAGGCGAACGCCCCGTTGAACCGGGTCAGGCAGTCCGGCCCCCACTGGATCCATGCCTGGAGGACGACCTCCGTGTCCGACCGGGTACGGAACGGCCGGCCGAGCCCGCGCAGTTCCTCACGCAGCTCGATGTGGTTGTACAACTCGCCGTTGAAGCAGATCCAGTAGCGCTCCGTGGCATCCGACATGGGCTGCGCACCCGTCGCCAGATCGACGATCGCCAGCCGCACGGTCCCCATGGCAAGACCGTCGTCCAGGTAGTAGCCCACCTCGTCGGGTCCGCGGTGGCGGATCTCCGACAGCATGCCGGCGACGACCTCGGGGCGGGGCTCCGCACCGGGCGAGGAGGGGACGTACCCCGCTACTCCGCACACGGGGCGCCTCCCGGCGTACCGCTGCGGTCCATCCGGGCGGCCACGAACCTGTCGATCGCCTCCAGCGTGGCCGGGACCTCCAGCAGGAACTCCGCGCTCTCGATCTCCAGCGAGAATTCCTTCTCCAGGAAGGACATCAGTTGGACGTATCCGAAGGAATCGATGATCCCTTCCTTGAAGAGATCGCTCTGCGGTGTCACGTCGTCACCAAAGTCGATCAAGAACTGTTCTTCCACGAACCGAATGATTTTGTCCGTCCTGGTCACTGACCCATTCCTTGTCATCACGGGGACGTCGCGCGACGCCCTCGGGGGCGTGCGAAGGCGTGCGAGAACTCCGCCGGGCCGCGTGGTGGTCGCTGGGAGAGTGCGACTGCGCCATCACCCATCCGTATCGATCGTGGCGAATACCGCCGACGAGATCGGTCGGCGGTCCGGAATTACTTGGCCGCCCCTCATCCGGTGCCCCTTCCCATTGACCGGTCGCGGTCACACTACATTTCACTATCAATGGTTTCGCTGATGCCGGTCAAGCGGAACTTATTGATGGACTGGATCGCTTTGTACGATTCAATGGAAACAGCTACATAAATTCACGTTGCCCGGGTAAAGTCATGCGGCAGCGAAGTTCGTACGTCCTGCGGGAGGTCTTCATGAAGATCGGTGTCATCGGCGCTGGGAATATCGGCGGCAACCTCACCCGGCGGCTCAGCGCGCTCGGTCATGAGGTGTCCGTGGCCAACTCGCGCGGCCCCGGGACGCTGACCGCCCTGGCAGAGGAGACGGGCGCGACCCCCGCCACCGTCACCGACGCCGTCCGCGACGCCGAGGTCGTGGTGGTCGCTCTCCCCCTGAAGAGCGTGCCCGACCTGCCCTCGGGGCTCTTCGACGGCACGTCCGGCGACCTGGTCGTCATCGACACCGGCAACTACTACCCCCGGCCCCGCGACGGCCGTATCGCCGGCATCGAGGACGAGAAGCTGACCGAGAGCCGCTGGACCGAGCGCCAGCTCGGCCGCCCGGTCGTCAAGGCGTTCAACGGCACCTACGCGGAGGACCTGCTGAACGCGTTCCGCCCGGCGGGCTCGCCCGAGCGGCTCGCCCTGCCGGTCGCCGCCGACGACCCGGCCGCGAAGAAGACCGTCCGGGCCCTCATCGACGAACTGGGCTTCGACACCGTCGACGCGGGCTCCCTCGACGACTCCTGGCGCCAGCAGCCGGGCACCCCGGTGTACGGGCTGCAGGCCGGCGCCGACGCGGTCGCCCGAGCGCTGTCCGAGGCGTCCCCCGAGCGCCCGGCGGAGTTTCGCGGCTGAACCCGCCTTCGGGGTGGAGAACGCCGAGGTCTTCGCCGCGCGGCCGGACGGCCTGATCGGCCCGGTCGTCACCACGTGACGCGCATGCTCTGCAGGCCGTAGACGATGTCGTTGCGCTTGAACTCGGACTGCGCCAGCGGTTCGGCCAGCCGGAGCTCCGGTATGCGGCGCAGCAGCGTGGACAGCGCGACCTGGAGCTCGATCCGGGCCAGGTGCTGGCCGATGCACACATGTGCGCCGAAGCCGAATGCCAGGTTGGTACGGACCTGTCGCCCGAGGTCCAGGGTGTCCGAGGACGGGAACACGCTCTCGTCCCGGTTGCCGGAGGGGACGGCCGCGACCAGCCACTCGCCTGCCTTCACCTCGATACCGCCGATGGTGACGTCCTGGGTCGCATAGCGGAGCAGACCGAACTGGATCACCGACAGATAGCGCAGCAGCTCCTCCACGGCGGTACCGATCAGGTCCGGATCGGCCCGCAACTCGGCCAGCTTCCCGGGGTTCTCCAGCAGCATCAGCATGCCCAGCGTGATCATGTTGGCGGTGGTCTCGTGCCCGGTGACCAGCAGCAGCACGCTGAGCGTGGCCAGCTCGCCCACTTCCAGCGGCCGGTCGGTATCGTTGCTCCGGGCGATCAGCCGACTGAGCAGATCGTCCTGTGGTTCGGCGATCCGCTGCCTGACCAGCTCGCCGAGATACGCCTCCAGCCGCCGGGTGGCCGCGCCCCGGCTGACCTCGTCCGCCTCGAAGCTCATCAGCACCTGGCTGTCGAGCTGGAACATCTCGTGGTCCTTGTACGGCACCCCGAGCATCTCGCAGATCACCTTCGAGGAGATCGGCAGGGCGAAGTCCCGCACCAGATCGGCACCGGCCCCGGCGAGCATCGCGTCGATGTGCTCGTCGGTGATCTTCTGGACGCAGGGTCGTAGCGCCTCCATCTTGCGGACCGTGAACTCCCCGATCAGCAGCCGACGCAGCCGCGCGTGCTCCTGGCCGTCCAACTGGATCATGAAGCCGGGAAGCGGTTCGTGCCCGTCGTACGACGGCAGCATGTGGTCCGAGCCGGCGGCGCGGGAGCTCAGACTCCGGTCCGCGAGCATGTGCCGCATGTCCTCGTACCGGCTGATCAGCCAGGCGTCCATTCCGGCAGGGCAGTGGACCAGCGTCATGGGTTCCTCGGCGCGCAGCCGGGTGTAGATCTCATCGGGGTCGAAAGGGCAGGATTCCGGTCTGCCGACCGGGAAATCGGGAATCTTGGCACTGGCGGCACGGTGAATGTTCGTCATGGTGAGAAGCTCCAGAATGGCGGGGTCGCTGGGATTTCCGGCGTCCAAGGCGGTATGAATCCTGAGCGAATTCCAATATTCCTGCGGAGGCGTCCTGGCTCCTGCTAATGAGTCGGCCGAAACAAGTCACACTCATTCTGTCGATCTAGTGCATCGCACTCTGTGATCCAGTCCGGCCGCAGCGCTTCATGGACCTAGGCGATCCAGTGCATCGAAATAATCATCTTGACCGTGAGAATGTGACTCCTCGATAGTGTGAGGGCAATCATTCGACGTGAAAAGGTGGTCCGGCATGACACAGGGCCTGCGTGTGCCCGTCAATGAGTTTCTGCGGCGGCTGGAGGCGTGCGACTTTTCCGGTGCCCTGGAGCTGTGCACCGAAAAGGCCGTCGTATGGCAGAACGACGGTGAGGGGGAGGTGGCGATGAGCGACCGCCTCGACCACTTCAAGTCCTTTGTCACCAACGTCGACTCCCTCCGGTACGAGGTGACCCGACAGGTTCACAACGGGAGCGAGCTCTTCCAGCAGCATGTGCTGCGCCTGAATCTGGCCGACGGTTCCTCCGATGAGGTCCACGCCGTGGTGTATTTCCGGTTCGAGGGCGATCACATCGACCGGATCGAGGAGTACGTGTACACCGCGCCGGAGAAGAACGCGCGGTGACGCCGCCCACGGTGGACACTCACACGGTCCGCGGAAGCGTCGCGTGACCTTCCGCCCGCCGGGAGGCAGGACTCGGTGCAACGCATCCGGTGCGGGGCGTCCGTCCCCGCCGGGACGATCCGGTTCTCCCCGGACGAGTGAGGTACCACTCCCCGGTTCCGCGCTGCCCCGGGCCGACGCGGGACCGATGTCGCCGGCGCCCGCTGACGACCGGTCGGCGTCTTCGGCCGCGTCGACGCGGTGCCGGACGGCCGTCAGACCAGGCTCTGGAGCACGGCAGGGTCGTACGCGACCGTCCACTCCAACTCGCCGCGGAGGGCCCGCGCCGCCCAGTCGGGGTTGGCCAGTAGCGACCGGCCGACCGCCACCAGGTCGAACTCGTCGCGCTCCAGCCGGGCCAGCAGTTCGTCGATGCCGGTCGTGTCGGACGGCGTGGTGAAGCCCGAGGTGAAGTCGCCATCGCCGTACTGCCGGACCATGCCGACCGAGCCGACCGTGACGGCGGGCTTCCCGGTGAGCTTGCGGGCCCAGCCCGCGAGGTTGAGGGAGCTGCCCTCGAACTCGGGGAGCCAGTAGCGGCGACTGGAGCCGTGGAACACATCGACCCCGGCCTCGGCCAGCGGCACCAGCAACTGCTCCAGCTCGCCGGGGTTCCGCGCGTTACGGGCGTCGTAACGGCCCAGCTTCCACTGGGAGAAGCGGAAGAAGACCGGGAAACCCGGGCTGACGGCCGCGCGGACGGCCCGCACCACCTCGGCGCCGAACCGAACGCGGGCGGCGGGGCTGCCGCCGTAGCCGTCCGTACGCCGGTTGGTCTCGCTCCACAGGAAGCTGTCGATCAGATAGCCGTGGGCGCCGTGTACCTCGACGCCGTCGAACCCGAGCCGCTCGGCGGTCCGCGCGGCCTCCGCGTAGGCGGCGACGGTGTCGTCGATGTCCCGCCGGGTCATGGCCACACCGGCCGGCCCGCCGTCCAGCCCTATGCCGGACGGGCCCTCGGCGGGCGGCTCGGTGGCGGTACGTGTGAGCCCCGTGTGCCAGAGCTGCGGAATGATCCTTCCGCCTGACTCGTGCACCCGGCGCACCACATGGGCCCAGCCGGCCAGCGCCCGTTCCCCGTGGAAGTCGGGCACGTTGTCGTAGGCCCCGGCAGCGGGGCGGTCGATGTAGGTGCCCTCGGTGATGATCAGTCCGGCCTGGTGGGTAGCCCGCCGGGCGTAGTACTCCGCCACATCGGCACCCGGCACCCCGCCGGGGGACGCGGTTCTGGTCATCGGGGCCATGACGATCCGGTTGGGGACCGTGAGGCTGCCCACGGTGAACGGTTCATCGAGACTGGCCATCGTTGCCTTCCGAGTCGAATGCGGACCGACGAAGGATTTCCGGTGGGGAAGTACTTCGGTCACGCTTGGATAGTGCCCGATCGACGGCGTCTTTGGCCACACCGCCCTGATGGAAAATAACAGACCTGCACGAGCGGACTCCTGCATTGCATGATGCGATGCACTGCAACGAAATTATTGGGTTGACCCGGTGCACGAGGGCGACGACAGTTGATCCCGTGGCTTTGCATCACGGGGGCAGTTGGTGCGCTACTTATTTCGTTATCGCAGCCAGGGAATTCCGGCACGATGCGTGCTGTTCCCAGGGCTGCCCGAGAATGAAAGAGCGGAACCCATATGACGAGCCATGGCCGTTCTCTCGTGCCGTCCGTTGGGGAGCTGGAAGGCAAGCGGGCCGTGGTCACCGGCGGCAGCCGCGGGATCGGCGCCGCGATCGTGCGCAACCTCCTCGATGCCGGTGCCACCGTGGTCACCTCCGCTCGCAACCCGGACGAGGGGACGCCGTCCGGCGTCACCTTCGTCAAGGCCGACCTCAGTACCTCCGACGGGGTGCGCGAGTTCGCCGACGCCGCGCTGGAGACGCTCGGCGGCGTGGACATCGTGGTCAACAACGCGGGTGGCTGCCGTTCCTTCCACAGTGTGCTGGACCTGGAGAAGGACTGGCAGTACACGATGGACATCAACTTCCTGGCCGCGGTCCGGCTCAACGCGGCCCTGGTGCCCTCGCTGCGCGAGAGCGGCGGCGGGGCCGTCCTGCATGTCTCCTCCATCGCCACCATCGCGGCCTACCCGATCCTTTACCACTACGCCGCCGCCAAGGCCGCGCTGGAGACGTACAGCAAGGGTCTGGCCGCCGAGCTGGCGACGGACGGCATCCGGGTCCTCTCCGTGTGCCTGGGCAATGTGGAGACACCCGCCTCGAAGATCGCGCGCGGACAGGCGGTCGAGTATTTCGGCGGCGTGGCCGACCCGGCCGGCCTCGAAGCCCTCGCCGGGAACTGGGCTGCGGAAATTCCGCTGGGGCGGCTCGGCTCGGCCGAGGACATCGCCGAAGCGGTCGGTTTCCTGGTCTCCCCGCGCGCTTCATGGATCACCGGCAGCAATATCGTCATTGACGGCGGAAAGACGGCCGGCCTTTCCTGAACGCCGGGATCTTGCCCCGTCATTCGCGAATAGAGGAATCCGCCCCTTCCTTTCCTCGATGAAGGAGTCCGGCCAGCTTTTTTAGAGGCGGGGAACCGGCCCGTCCGTGCGCCGGAGAAACCCGACCTCAGCACACGTAGTCCTGGAAGGACCGACACCATGACCGAGACAGCTGCGGGCGGCCTCCGGGCGTATCCGTTCGGACCGATAACCCGACTCGACATCGACCCGAATCTGGTCGAGATATGCAGTGAGCAGCCTGTGCTGCGGGTGCGTCTGCCCTTCGGCGGCGACGGCTGGCTGGTCACCCGGCACGCGGATGTCCGGACCGTGCTGGCCGACCCGCGCTTCAGCCGCGCCGCCGCCGTGGGCGACCATGTGCCCCGCACGGTCGCGGTCGGACTGCCCGCCACCTCGATGCTCAGCATGGACCCGCCGGATCACACCCGGCTGCGCCGCCGGGTGGCGAACGCGTTCGCCACTCGCCGGCTGAAGACACTGCGCCCGCGCGTCGAGGAGATCGTGAACGGCTTGCTCGACACCATGGTGGCCGCTGGCGGCCATGCGGATCTTACCCAGGCCCTCACCTGGCCGCTGCCGATCACCGTGATCTGCGAGATGCTGGGCGTGCCCAAGGCCGACCACGACCGGTTCACCGAGTGGGTGGACGGCCTGCTGATGCTCTCCGACCCGGAGCAGTCTGCCGCGGCCCGGGAGCAGCTTTGTGGATACCTCGCCGATCTGATCGCGCGGCGCCGTACGGCCCGCACCGAGGACCTGCTCGGCGAGCTGGTGGCGGGGGAGGAGGAAGAACCGCTCGGCGAGGGTGAACTCGTCGGCCTCGGAGTGAGCCTGCTCTCCGCCGGTCAGGAGGCCACCGCCAACCAGATCGGCAACTTCGTCTACACCCTGCTGACCCGGCCCGGCCTCTGGCGGCGGCTCGTCGACGATCCCGTTCTCATCCCCGATGCGGTCGAGGAACTCTCCCGGTTCATCCCGATCAGCGCCACCGCCGGCTTCACCCGGATCGCCACCGAGGACGTGGAACTGGGCGGGCAGATCATCCGGGCCGGTGACGCGGTGGTCGCCGAATTGGGCATGGCCAACCGCGACCCCGAGGTGTTCGAACGCCCCGAGGAGATCGACTTCGGGCGCGAGCGGATCCCCCATGTCACCTTCGGATTCGGCATCCACCACTGCCTCGGTGCCCAACTGGCCCGGATGGAGCTGAACGTGGTGCTCGAAGTCCTGGTCCGGCGGCTGCCCGGACTCCATCTCGCGGTCGAGTCCGACCAGTTGGCCTGGCGGACCGAGCGCCTCGTTCGGGGCGTGGCCGCACTTCCGGTCGGCTGGTGAGACACCCCGCCGTGCGCCCGGCACCGTGACATGTGCCGGAGCCGGCTTCGGCAGGGGCGCACCGCCGGGCCGTCCCGGCGCCCACCCGCTCGCATATGACCCGGCGACCTCGCCGTAACGCCAAGGGAGAGCTGTTCATGGCAGAACCACAGGACGCGAGCACCGCGGCCGCATCCGAGCCGGGCCGGGGACTCGCCGAGGTTCTGGCGTCCGTGGACCTGGGCGAGGCGCTCGCTGAGGTCATGGCGGCCATCTTCGAGAACCACGGGGACCTCCCGGCCCTCGGCGAACGCGCCGCGGACCCGGCGACCGGACAGCTGCTGCCGCTCTTCGACACCCTCACCTACCGCGAACTGTGGGCGCGGGTCCGCGCCGTCGCGAGCCGGTGGCACCACGACCCGGAGTACCCGCTGCGGCCGGGCGACCGTATCTGCACCCTGGGTTTCACCGGTGTCGACTACGCGACCCTCGACCTGGCCTGTATCCATGCCGGTGTGGTACCCGTCCCCCTCCAGTCCAGCGCGCCGCTGTCGCAGCTCGGGCCGATCATTGCGGAGACCGAACCGCGTGTCCTCGCCGTCAGCGCCGAGTATCTGGAGGTCGCGGTCCTGGCCGTCCTGGCGGCGCCCTCCGTCCAGCGGCTGACCGTGTTCGATCAGCGCCCCGGACCCGAGGGGCGGGACGCGCTGGAGGCCGCCCGACGGCGCCTCGCCGAGGCCGGCCGGCCGGTGGCTGTGGACACCCTGGCCGAGGTGATCGACCGCGGACGCCGACTGCCGCCCGCGCCCCTGTTCACCGCCGCCCCCGGCGAGGACCCGCTGTCCCTGCTCATCTACACCTCCGGCAGCACTGGCGCCCCCAAGGGCGCCATGTACACCCAACGGCTGGTCGGCACCGCCTGGTACGGGTTCAGCTACGGGGCTGCGGACACGCCTCCGGTCAGCGTGCTCTATATGCCGCACAGCCATCTGGCCGGCCGCTACGCGCTGATGGGCTCCCTGGTCAAGGGCGGTGTCGGCTACTTCACCGCGCGCAGCGACCTGTCCACGCTGTTCGAGGACATCACGCTGGTGCGTCCCACCGAGTTGACCGCGGTCCCCCGGATCTGCGACATGCTGTTCGAGCGGTACCGCGCCGAACTGGACCGGCGGGCCGGGGAGCCCGGCGATGTCGAGGCGGCGGTCAGAAAGGACCTCCGGGAGAATTTCCTCGGCGGCCGGGTCGCCAAGGCGTTCGTCGGGACTGCCCCCGTCTCGGGCGAGATCGCGTCTTTCGTCGAGTCCTGTCTCGGCGTCCACCTGTACACCGGCTACGGCTCCACGGAGGCAGGCGGAGTCCTCCTGGACACGGTGGTGCAGCGCCCGCCCGTCATCGACTACAAGCTCGCGGACGTTCCCGAACTCGGCTACTACAGCACCGACCTGCCGTATCCGCGAGGCGAACTGCTGCTCAAGTCCAAGACACTCATTCCTGGTTACTACAAGCGCCCCGAGCTGACCGCCTCGATCTTCGACGAGGACGGCTACTACCGGACCGGCGACGTCTTCGCCGAGACCGGGCCCGACCGGCTGATCTACGTCGATCGCACCAAGGACACCCTGAAGCTGTCCCAGGGGGAGTTCGTGGCCGTCTCCCGCCTGGAGGCGGTCTTCGTGGGAGGCCCGCTGATCCGGCAGATCTATGTGTACGGCAACAGTGAGCGTGCCTATCTGCTCGCGGTGGTGGTACCCACCGCGGACGCGCTGGCCGGGTGCGGAGGCGACCTCGCGTCCCTCAAGTCGCTGCTCGCGGAATCGCTCCGGCGGACCGCCAGGGAGGCCGGCCTCGACTCGTACGAGATCCCCAGGGACTTCCTGATCGAGGCCGAGCCCTTCAGCATCGAGAACGGTCTTTACACTGAGAGTCACAAACTGCCGCGCGTCCGGCTCAAGGAACGCTACGGTGCCACTCTCGAACGTCTGTATGACGAGCTGGCCGAGGGGTACGCCGAGCAGTTGCGCGAGGTACGGCGGTGCGGGCCGGACCGGCCGGTGGCGGAGACCGTCAGCCGGGCCGTCCAGGCGCTGCTGGGCTGCGCGGACGCCGAGCCGAGCGCCGACACCCACTTCACCGACCTGGGCGGAGACTCGCTGTCCGCGCTCTCTTTCTCCCGGTTGCTGGAGGAGATCTTCCAGGTGGAGGTTCCAGTCGGGGTGATCATCAGCCCGGCCCACGATCTGAGACGGGTCGCCGGATACATCGAGGCGCGGCGCCGCGCCCGCGCTGGGTGCCCCACGTTCGCCACCGTGCACGGCGAGCACAGCACCGAGGTCCGCGCCGCCGACCTCACCCTGGAGAAGTTCATCGACGCCGCCACACTGGCCGGGGCGGCGGAACTGCCGCGTTCCGACGGCCCCCCGAGGACCGTAATGCTGACCGGAGCCACCGGCTACCTCGGCCGGTTCCTGTGCCTGGAGTGGCTGGGCCGGCTGGCGCCCGCGGGCGGCAGGCTCGTCTGTGTCGTGCGCGGCGGCGACCCGGCCGCCGCCCGACGCAGGCTGGAGGAGAGCTTCGGCGGCGGTGACACCGAACTGTCCCGGCGCTTCCGCGACCTGGCCGAGGGAACCCTGGACGTCCTCGCGGGGGATGTCGGTGAGCCGCTGCTGGGACTGGAGGAGAACACCTGGCGCACCCTGGCCGAGACCGTGGACCTGGTCGTCCATTCGGCCGCCCTGGTGAACCATCTGCTGCCCTACAGCCAGTTGTTCGGCCCGAATGTGGCCGGCACGGCCGAGGTGATCCGGTTCGCCCTCACCGCACGGCTGAAGCCCGTCTCCTATGTGTCGACCGTCGCCGTGGGCTTCGGGACCGCAGGCGGTTCCCTGGACGAGGACGCCGACATCCGGGACATCAGGCCGGTACGGCACCTCGACGAGAGCTACGCGGGCGGCTACGCCTCCAGCAAGTGGGCCGGTGAGGTCCTGCTCCGGGAGGCGTACGACCTGTGCGGTCTGCCGGTCGCCGTCTTCCGGTCCGACAACATCCTCGCGCACAGCACACACCCCGGGCAGCTCAATGTGTCCGACACCTTCACCCGTCTGCTGCTGAGCCTGCTTGCCACCGGTGTCGCGCCGGGCTCGTTCTACGGCGACGGCGGCGGCGCACGCGCGCACTACGGCGGACTGCCCGTCGACTTCACCGCGGAGGCCGTCACCGTGCTGGGCGCGCTGGCCACTTACGGCTACCGGATCTTCAACGTGGTCAACCCGCACGACGACGGTGTCTCGCTGGACACCTGTGTCGAATGGCTGATCGAGGCCGGCCATCCGGTCCAGCGGATCGACGACCACGCCCAGTGGCTCACCCGCTGCACGGTCGCGCTCCGGGCCCTGCCGGAACGTCAGCGCCGGCACTCGCTGCTCCCGTTGCTGCACGCCTTCGCCGAGCCGGAGACGCCGCCGGGCGGTTCAGCACTCCCCGCCGAGCGGTTCCGCGCCGCCGTACGCGCCGAAAAGGTCGGCTCCGACGGGGACATCCCCCATCTGTCGGCCGCCCTGATCCGGAAGTACGTCACGGATCTACGGCTGCACGGCCTGCTCTGAGAACTTCCATGCGGCCCGGCGGGGGTCCGGGCCGCACGGAAGCGGTGTCCGCTGCTCGGAGCCACTCGGTCCCGTGGTCCGTGGCGGTGGTGTCACCTGCGGCCACGATGACCGTCTGCGCCGGATGGGCGAGCGGGTGGCCCGCCCCGGACAAGACGCCGAGCGCGGCGGCCGTCCCCAGCGGCGAGAGGCACAGGGCGGTTCTGGCGGCGGCGAGGAGATAGCTGACAGGCCCGGGGACTTCCAGGCGGTCGAAAGCCCCGGGAGCCGATTGCCCTTGAGTCCCTCGCAGGAAGAATATGACTGGACGTGAAGTCCGAAAAGGTGCACGCATCTTTTGAGGGTGCCTCGTTAGGGTGATCCACAGAGATTCGGGATGTGGCCGGTCGTGCCGACTTCTGCCGTCGCCGGGGCCGAGCCAGCCGTGAGACGTGCCGATGCTGAGCTAGAGGGGGTGCGGTGTGCCGCCGTCGATGGAGGCGTTGGAGGCCAGGCGGGCTGAGGCGCAGGCGGGGCCGAGCGGCTGCGTGAGCAGATCGCTGGTCTGTCGGAGGAGTTGCCGCGTGCGGAGAAGCAGCTGACGCGGCTGCAGATCGCGCGGGAGACGATGGAAGAGGTGCCTGCACCAGCAGCAGGAGTTCATCCGCAATCACCAGACGCGTTGACGCGGCCAGACCATACCCACCGACTGATCGACAGCACCCCAAGAAGATCTGCACCCAAGTTCGAGTGTTACCCTCCAGGAGGTTTTCGC
Organism: Streptomyces sp. NPDC058195; assembly: GCF_042883525.1. NCBI lineage: Bacteria > Bacillati > Actinomycetota > Actinomycetes > Kitasatosporales > Streptomycetaceae > Streptomyces > Streptomyces sp. NPDC058195. Next base: position 61,937 of record NZ_JBHVVM010000031.1, on the reverse strand, counting down.
CGGATGCGTGCTACGACCGATCAGCTGGGATTCAGTCTCACCCAACTCCAGTACTTCGTGGTCTCCGCCGAACTCGGCAACATATCCGAGGCCGCGGAGAGGCTCTGTACCTCGCAGTCGACGGTGTCGTCGGCCGTACGCCGCCTCGAACGCCATCTCGGCGTCCAGTTACTGCTTCGCCACCATGCCCGGGGGGTGAGCCTCACCCCCAGCGGGCGCCACCTCTTGCACGAAGCCCATTTACTGCTGAGGCAGGCCAGAAGCCTCAAGGCACAGAGCGACTCCCTGGCGAGCGATATCACGGGTCCTCTCGATGTCGGCTTCTTCTATCCGATCGCCCCGTTCCTCCGGCCGCTGGTCTGCCGGCTGATCGAAAAACGCCATGGGGTGCTCCAGTTGAACGTGCACGAGGAATCCGCCGAGGAAATCCTGAAATTCCTGCGGGCTGGCCGATGCGAGATGATCGTGACCTACGACTTCCTGGCGGAGGAATCCGTTTTCCACCCGCTCGTCGAGCTACAGGTCCACGCCCTCGTGGCCGAAGACGCTCCCGGGGCCGATGACGGTCGGGTCTCACTGGGTGAACTGGTCGCCCAGCCCCTTGTCACCCTGGACTCCCCACCGCTCCTCCGGCACTTCGAGAAGCTGTGCGTCGACGCGGGCGTCGCGATGCCCCCGGTGATCAGGACGACGACGCAGGAGACCATGCGTGGGCTCGTGGCCGCCGGCTTCGGATTCGCACTGATGTACCAACGCGCCTCGCCAGTCACCACGTTCGACGGCCGAAGGGTCCGCGCGGTCGACATCGTCGACGACCTGGCCTCGTCGTCCCTCGGTGTGGGCATCATGCCCGGATCCGTCATGAGCGGTCGCGCCAAGGCATTCCTCAGCGTGCTGCGCTCGGTGATCTCGGTCAGTTACGACGTGACCCCGCAGCCGGGCCCGGACGACACACCCGCATCCCTGTGGACACGGTGGGCGGTGGACCAATGAGCGGCGTCCCGGCGAGCCACAGGCTCATGGTGGAACATCCGTGGGTCCGGCGCTTACGGCCCCGCGACACGTCCGTGCTCGTCGCCGCGGTCAGCGACGAGGCCACCCTCCGCGAGGCCCGGCTCCAGATCGGCGTCGGCGCCGTCGGCCGGGCGGTGGAGACCGCCCGGCCGACGGACGCGACCGCCCCGGCCCGGTCCGCGGGACCGTCCAGGATCCCCGACGATCTGACCGCCCGCTGCGCTGAGGCGCTCGCGCTCCACTTCCTCCGATCCCTGGCGGGATTCCGACCGACGGCCTTCCGGACGTCATCGGCCAGTCCGTCCGCGAGTGCATCCGGCAGAACCTGCCCGTGGGTCTCTCGACCCTGTGGGCCTGGGGGCCGAAGGCCAGCGGAGACCCCCTGCTGCTCCGGCGGTCGCGCCGCGCCGCGGCGCCCCGGGCGTCCTGGGCACGCGGGGGTGCACATCGCGACGGGCCTTCCGGGGGAGGGGACCGAGGGATTCCGGACCAGTCACCGCCAGGCCGGCGAGACGGCCGAGCTGATCCGCGCGGTCGGTCCCGGCGCCGTCGTCCGGTCGTCGCCGTACAACTACGCCGATCTGGGGCTGGTCATTCTGCTGAGATCGCGGCGGGATCGCAGCGCCGCGTTCGGCCACCGTGAACTCGGACCGCTGGCCGACGACGGGATGTCCGAACTGAGGGTCACCGTCAAGTGCTACCTGGACACGGAACGCAGTATGTCCGCCGTCGGCCGGCTGCACATCGCCAAGAGTCGCGTCGCCTACCGGATACGGAAGGCGGAACACCTCCTGGGCCGGCCGGTCAAGGATAACTGCCTGCGGTTGTAGAGCGCGCTACTGCTGTTCGACGTACTCGGCCCCGCCGCCCTCGCCACCACCGCGGACAGCGGGCCCCGGGCACGGCCGTACGCCGTCGCCGCACCGGCATCGGGGACGTGAGACCGAGGACGCCTCGGAGATCCGGTGGAGACCACCCTTGTCGCCACCAGGAAACGATGTTTCCGAAAGACCGATCGGGTTTTTCGGCCGATGTGCCGCCGTGACGGGTAGTTCGGCGGATTCTGTTCTGGGAGATGCCATGCCATTTGCAGTTCTCTTCCCCGGGCAGGGGGCGCAGTCCCGGGGAATGGGCGGGGATTTATTCGACCGCTATCCCGGACTCACGGAGTTCGCCCGCGACCTCCTGGGATACGACCTCGTCGCGCTCTGCCGGGACGACCCGGACAACGTCCTCTCGCGGACGGAGTACACCCAGCCCGCGCTCTTCGTCGTCAACGCCCTGCACTCTTTCGAGAGGGAGCGCCGGGAGGAGCGCCGGGCCGACTGCTACCTCGGGCATAGCCTCGGCGAGTACAACGCCCTGCTGGCCGCCGGAGCCTTCGACTTCGAGACCGGTCTGCGACTGGTCAAAAGGCGCGGTGAACTCATGGCGGCGGCCTCCGGCGGCGGTATGACGGCCGTACTGGACCTACCCGTGGAGAAGCTTCTCGACGTCTTCCGGCAGGACGGGGTCGAGGCGGTGGACCTGGCCGGCCTCAACACCGACACCCAGACCGTCATCGCGGGCCCCGCCGAGGCACTGCGCACCGCACACGCGGCGCTGGCACGCCGAGGGGTGCGCTTCGTCCCCCTGCGGGTCGGCGGGCCGTTCCACTCGCGGTACATGGACCCGGCCCGTATCGAATTCGAGAAGTATCTGAAGACCTTTGCGTTCGGGGAACTCCGCACACCGGTGATCGCCAACGCCACCGGACTCCCGTACCGGGAGAGCGAAATCGTCCGGACGCTCTGCGATCAGCTTGTGCAGCCGGTCCGTTGGTCCGACAGCGTGCGCTTTCTGCTGGACGGCGGTTCCCCGCTGGAATGCGAGGAAATAGGCGGGCGGTCCCTGCTGAAAATGGTGTGTCAGATCAGTGAGGGTGTCCCAACCTGTCGGTGAGGTCTGGTAGGTGGCCGGTGCTGCACTATGAAGAAGCTCCTGGTAGACGGTGTCTCGACCAAGATCCGCCGTGTCCCGCCAGGAGCTTCGCTTGCTTGTCTATCCGTCGGCGATCGATCTGTCCACTCGCACTCTGCGGTATCTTGCCGGGCAACTCGACTCCCGTAGGCGGGAGATCGGCACGCGGTGGAGGCGGCTGACCGCGGGCCGTCAGAACCTGCTCGCCCTGGCGCACCTGCGGTGTGGTGACACCTACGCCCAGCTCGCGGCCGGGTTCGGCATCGGGCTCGCTACCGTCTGCCGCTGCGTCCGCGAAGCGATCGACTTCCTGGCCGTGCTCGCGCCGAGGCTCGACGAAGCGATGGCGACGGCCCGCACGAAGGCGTACGTGATCCTCGGCGGCACCGTGCTGCCGATCGACCGGATCGCCGCCGACCGGCCCTACTGCTCCGGCAAGAAGCGGCATCACGGCATGAACGTCCAGGTGCTGACCGATCCGTTCGGCCTCTTCCGGAACCAGGTCGGCAACCACGTGGACGCTGCCGCCTATGGCATCACGTGGGCGCGGGCCCGGGAGCATGCCCTGACTCGTACTGAGCGCACTTCTGGCCTGGCCAAGCGACCGTACGATCTCCGACACGCCGGGATCTCGTTCTGGCTCTACTCCGGAGTGGACCCAGCTGAATGTGCCCGCCGTGCAGGCCAGAGCATCGAGGTTCCGCCACTACGCCAAGTTCCTCGACGGCCTGCGAGAGCAGGCGAACCGCCTCATCGAGCAGTCCATGAACGAGTGGCGGCACGTCAGCCAAGGTGAAGCGCTCAAGGGCTGAAGAGGGGATGTGGTCCGTGACTGGTCCGGAAGCACTGGTCAGGAGGGGGGTGGCTGTGGGATGAATTGGGAGTTGGCGTGCAAGCCGGGCTCGGTCGAGAGTGGGCTCAGCCAAAGGCGCCTGACGGGAGAAACCCAGGCCAGGCGCCTTTTTCCGTGCGTCTAGAAGAAGCCCAGCTTCTTCGGCGAGTACGACACGAGGAGGTTCTTCGTCTGCTGGTAGTGCTCCAGCATCATCCGGTGGTTCTCGCGGCCGATACCGGACTGCTTGTAGCCGCCGAAGGCCGCGTGTGCCGGGTACGCGTGGTAGCAGTTGGTCCAGACCCGGCCCGCCTGGATGGCCCGGCCCGCCCGGTACGCGGTGTTGGTGTCCCGGGTCCAGACACCGGCGCCCAGGCCGTACAGGGTGTCGTTGGCGGTCCTGATCGCGTCGTCGAAGTCGGAGAAGGAGGTGACCGCGACGACCGGTCCGAAGATCTCCTCCTGGAAGACTCGCATCCGGTTGTCCCCCTCGAAGATGGTGGGCTGGACGTAGTAGCCGCCCGCCAGATCGCCGTCGTACTCGATCCGTTCTCCGCCCGTGAGGATCTTCGCGCCCTCCTGCACACCGATGTCCAGGTACGAGAGGATCTTCTGGAGCTGGTCGTTGGAGGCCTGGGCGCCGACCATCGTGTCGGTGTCCAGCGGGTGCCCCAGTACGATCTTCTCGGTACGGGCGATGCCCGCCTCCAGGAACTCGCCGTACAGCCCGCGCTGGATCAGCGCGCGCGAGGGGCAGGTGCAGACCTCGCCCTGGTTGAGGGCGAACATGGTGAAGCCTTCGAGGGCCTTGTCGCGGAAGTCGTCGTCCGCGTTCCACACGTCGTCGAAGAAGATGTTGGGTGACTTGCCGCCGAGCTCCAGCGTCACCGGCTTGATGTTCTCGGAGGCGTACTGCATGATCAGCCGCCCCGTCGTCGTCTCGCCGGTGAAGGCGATCTTCGCGACGCGCGGGCTGGAGGCGAGGGGCTTGCCCGCCTCCGCGCCGAAGCCGTTCACGATGTTCACGACACCAGGCGGCAGCAGGTCGGCGACCAGCTTGAGCCATACGTGGATGGAGGCCGGAGTCTGCTCGGCCGGTTTCAGGACCACCGCGTTGCCCGCCGCGAGCGCCGGGGCCAGCTTCCACGTCGCCATCAGGATCGGGAAGTTCCACGGAATGATCTGCGCGACCACGCCGAGTGGCTCATGGAAGTGGTAGGCGACCGTGTCGGCGTCGAGCTCGCTGAGCGTGCCCTCCTGGGCCCGCAGCGCACCGGCGAAGTACCGGAAGTGGTCGATGGCCAGCGGAATGTCGGCCGCCAGCGTCTCCCGCACCGGCTTGCCGTTGTCCCAGCTCTCGGCGACCGCCAGCTCCTCCAGATGTGCCTCCATCCGGTCGGCGATCCGGTTGAGGAGCCCCGCGCGGTCGGCAGCCGAGGTGGCGCCCCAGGCGGGTGCCGCCGCGTGGGCCGCGTCCAGGGCCAGCTCGACGTCCTCGGCCGTCCCGCGCGCGATCTCGGTGAAGGGGCGGCCGTTGACCGGGCTCGGGTTCTCGAAGTACTGGCCCCGGACGGGCGCCACGTAGGCACCGCCGATCCAGTGGTCGTAGCGGGACTCGTACGAGACGAGTGCGCCCTCGTCGCCCGGCGCGGCGTAACGGGTCATCTCTGTGGCCTCCCGGATCCGGTGCCGCCCGCCGTTGGGCGGCCCTCTGGGGCGAGCGTAGGAGGCGGTACGTTGCAACCCCGTTGCGTCGGGTGGCAGCGTTGCTCGGCCTCCAGCGTGCGGGCCCTGGCGAGGAGGGCCGGGCGCTGGGCGGGAGCGGCGGCCGTGGCGAGCGCCCGCCAGACCGGGAGGTCGTTCTCGCCCCACGGGCTGTACGCCCAGTCGGCCAGCAGCCCCGGGTCGCCGCGCGCGATGAGCGCCGCCCGCAGCTGGTCCTCGATGCGGCGCCTCAGGCGGATGACGGACGGTGACTGCGAGGCGGGCAGCAAGGGCCCGGAGTAGGCGTTCATCGCGGCGGCCACCGCCCCCGACGCCAGCCTGCGCGCCACCGTGTCGAAGTCCGCGTCGACCGGAGCGGCCAGCCGGTACGGGCGGGAGAGCAGGAGTTCCGGACCCAGCAGCCGCCGCAAGCGGGAGAGTTCTGCGCGCAGGGTCACCGGGGGGACCGACTCGTTCTCGTACAGCTCCATGAGCAGTTCCTCGCCGCCGAGGCCCTCCGGGCGGCGGGAGAGCGTCACCAGGATCTCGCTGTGCCGACGGCTCAGCCGCACGTGCCGTTCGCCCGCCACCAGCAGCGCCTCGTCCCGGCCCAGCGCGCTCAGTCGCACGGTGACACCCGGCGGCGGCGCCGGGGTGAGCAGCGCGAGCTGGGTCTCCGCGGCGCGCGCCACCGCCTGCACGAACGCCAGGCTGTGCGGATGGGCGAGCCCGTCCCCTCCCGTGATGTCCACCGCCCCCAGGACCCGGCCCGTGTGCGGGTCGTGCAGGGGAGCCGCCGCGCACGTCCACCGCTGCACCGGGCGCAGGTAGTGCTCGGCGGCGAAGACCTGCACCGGGCGGTCCACGGCCAGTGCCGTACCCGGAGCGTTGGTCCCGGCCACCGACTCGGCCCAGCGGGCGCCCTCCACGAAGTTCATCCGGCCCGCGGCCCGCCGCGGCCCCGCGGGCCCCTCGACCCACAGCAGCCTGCCGTGCGCGTCGCACACCGCGAGCAGGTGTTCCCCGTCCGTCGCGTAGGCCACCGTCAGCTCGCGGATCAGCGGCATGACGGCGGCCAGCGGGTGCCCGTCCCGGTACGGGCCCAGGTCGTCCGGGTCCAGCTCGACCAGGGCCGTGCCGTCCGGACTGACCCGGGCTCGGGCCGAGCGCCGCCATGACTCGCCGACGACCGGCCGTACCGGTCGCTCCAGTCGGCCGGCCGTGGTGAACGTCTCGTGTGCGCGGCGCAGTTGGCCGATCCGTTCACCGGGGTCCGTACCGGCGGCCAGCGCCACCCAGGGATCCTTCAACTCACCCTCCGGTCCAGGGGCATCGTGCGTACCCCATCGTCACCACGGCGGGGCCGCCGCGACAACCGCCGCGCGCCGCGGGCACCGGTTCGGGTGACGCGACCGGGTCAGCCCGCCGAGTACAGGTTGACGAGCCGGATGTAGCGGACCCAGTCCCACTGGGGGCCGGGGTCGGTGTGGTCACTGCCCGGCACCTGCGCGTGGGCGAGGATGTGCGCGCGGTCCTTCGGGATGCTGTAGCGGTCGCACACCGAGGCGGTCAGCAGTGCCGACCGCTCGTACAGGGCGTTGGTGAAGTAGGAGGGCTGGTCCACCCAGCCCTCGTGCTCGATGCCGATGCTGCGCGTGTTGTAGTCCCAGTTCCCGGCGTGCCAGGCGATGTTCTTTTCCCGTACGCACTGACCGACATAGCCGTCCGACGAGCGCACCACATAGTGCGCGGAGACCTGCTTCGCCGGATTCTGGAAGATGCCGATCGTGTCCGCGTAGGTCTCCTGGGTGACATGGATGATCACGTATTGCACGGGATAGGCCGAAGGGCGGCTCGACACCGTGTAGTTGGAGGAGGACGCGGGCGTCCAGTGCGCGAGGGGGTAGTCCGTGTCGCCCGCCGTCGTGGCGGCGGCGGCCCGGGTGGAGGCGGGCAGCAGGGCGGCGGCCGCGGTGGCGGCGGCCCCCTGGAGGATCCTTCTGCGGTGCATGGAGAACTCCTGTGTGGGGGGAGGGAGGGAAGGGGCGGGGAAACAGGATTCGGGGTACGGGAACCGGACGGCGTTCAGCGGCCGAGGAGTGACGCGGTCTCCCTCAGATGGCGGTGGAGACCGCGGTGAGGGTCACCCGCGGGCAGCCACTCCTTGCGGATCTTCGCCACGCTGGTGTAGTTCGTGTCGCACACATTGGCCAGCGGCGCCTCACCCGCCTGGCTGATCAGCTGGTACGCGTCGAGTTCGGACAGGCCGTAGTCGCGGGACAGCCACTGGACCAGGTCCAGCTGGGAGATCCGGAAGGCGTCCTCCAGCGGACGGGCCGATCCCGTCGACATGAGGTGGGTGTCGGACTCGATGCGCGGCCACGGCGTACTGACCCCCTTCAGCAGCTCGACCAGCACCACCGTGTTCATCGCGCATTCCACGGCCACCCCGCAGGTCTCGCCCTCGCCCTGGCGGGCATGGCCGTCGCCCAGGCTCAGCAGCGCCCCCTCGACGTTGACCCCCAGGTAGCAGGTGACACCCGCCCGCATCTCGGGCGTGTCCATGTTCCCGCCGTGCGCGTCCGGCACCAGCGCGGACCGCACCTCCAGATTGGCCGGAGCCACCCCGATGGTGCCGTGCATCGGGTCCATCGGCAGCTCCACCTGGAAGTCGCTGTCCCGGGCGCTGAACAGGCAGGTGCGGCGCGCCCGGTCCAGCTGCCACATCCACACCACCTCCGGCAGCGGCGCCTGCAACGACGCGGTGGTGTGGGTGGAGGTGAGCGCGCCGAAGAGCGGCACGGTCGTCGACGCGGCCCAGTCCCTGGCCGGTTCGACCGAGACGAAATGCACCGCGACGGTGTCCCCGGGCTCCGCGCCCACCACATGGAACGGGCCGGTCTGCGGATTCAGGAACGGGAACGCGCAGACCTCGGAGACCAGATCCTTCTCGGAGCGCACCTGCCCGGCGAAGCAGTCCTCCGTGTACAGGTCGAGGAACGTGCCCGGCTCGATCCGGGCCACCGGCGCCGCTCCGCCGAAGGTCCAGGCGTACTCGCCCTCCTTGGGGCGGACGGTCAGGACACGGGGATCGCTCATCGCTGCTCTGCTCCTGTCGTTGTGTCCCCGGCCGGTGCCGGGTCGTCGTCGAGGTGGATCCGTCCGGTCTCCGCCACCCGGTCCGGATGCCGGCGCATCAGCACCACCAGTACAACGACCCCGGCCAGCATCCAGACACCCACGACCGGACCGGCGTACGACACGGGCGCGCTGAGCTCGGAGACGAAGTCGAAGGCCGGGATTCCGGCAGCCGTCAGCAGCGCGGGAATGAACGCCGCGATGCCCAGCACCGGGAAGAGGAGATGGAGTACGGGGTTGAAGGCGTCGCGGCACCGGCGCAGGAAGTATCCGGCGCACGCCAGGTTCACGACGATGTAGACACCGATGATCACGGTGACGATCACCGTCGCCAGCAGCGTGAACGCGGTCACCGGGTCGTAGGCGAATCCCAGTCCGAGCGTCGCGCCGACGGCGATCACGAACTGCGCTGCTACGCCCATGACGGGGGAGCGCCGCCGGGGGTGCAGCCTGGCGAAGCCCCGGGGGAACACTCCGATGCGGCCCAGCGCGAACGCGGTTCGGGTCGACACATTGGCACACGCGTTGGCGTTCGCCACGGTCGAGTTGACCACGGCGAGGAAGAGCAGCACCCAGAACAGCCCGAACGAGGCACGGGCCACGCCCTCCCACGAGGCCGCGCCCGAACCGCCGAACCCGGCGAACCGGTCGGGCCCGAAGTACACCGACATGGCGTACGTGGTCAGCACGTACACCAGGCCGATGGAGAGCGCCGCGCCGAGCACGGCCCGCCGCATCGTGCGCCTCGGGTTCTTCGTCTCCTCGGCGAGCGGCGCGGCGGCCTCGAACCCCGAGAAGGCGAGCACGGTGTAGACGGACCCGGCGAAGATGCCGCTTATCCCGTCGTACCCTTCGGCGGTGTGCGATGTGCCGAACACCGAGAGGGTGTTGCCGGATCCGGCCTGCCCGATGAGCAGAGCCGCGAAGACGACGAAGACGAGCACCTCGAAGATGCCGAGCACAGTGCCGAACCGGGCAGAGGCCCGTACGCCGAAGTATCCGGCGAGTGCGATGATCACCGCACCCAGCAGCGACCACGGCCACCACAGGTCCGCTGGGTAGGAGGACCACTCCTGGTGCAGGGTGCCCGCCGTGGTGAATCCGAGCTGGAGCAGCAGCAGCGCGGGCACCAGCGCCTCGACGAAGACGTAGCCCCAGCCGACGAGGAAGCCGATGGCCGGATGCAGCCCCTGCGCGGAGTAGGTGGCGACGGAACCGGCGGCTGGCAGTCGGCGGGCCAGTTCGGCGACGCACGACGCGGTGAACAGGCAGGCGACGAGGGCCACCACGACCGAGAGCGGCAGGCTGCCGCCCGCGAACGCGGCACCGGCGGGGATCGACGCGGCGATGGCGGCGGCGGGAGCCATCGCCGTGACGCTCTGGAAGAGGACCTCGCGCAGCCCGATGGCGTCGCGTAACAGCCCACTGCTCGATTCTCCCGACATCCCTGGCTCCTTCTGTGTCCGATGACCGGAAGGTGGTGTCCGATGTGCGGCCGTGCGTCTCGCGGGCCCTACCGTACGGGGCGCCGCACGGATCACGGAAGACTGCTGAGGGCGAAAGGGCCTTGGGCGGGCGAGGAGAACACCGGCATGTACGGCGATGTCGGCACGGGGCGGGCGGCGGGTGCGGTGAGGCCCGTTCCAGGAGGGGGCGGACCGCTAGATCCAGGCGGGGGAACCGCCAGGTTCCAGGCGGGGGGACAGCCGGGAATCAGGCGCGGGAACGGCCGGGTTCCCGGTGTGGGGACAGCCAGGAGTCAGATGCGGGGCAGCCGGGAATCAGGTGGTTGAAGCGAGGATCCCGGTCCCCGGCGGGACAGGCCGCCGGGGACCGGGACGGGGCGGCACCCACGGGCAGGCGCCGCGCTCCGGTCAGCCGCGCAGCGGGCGCGGCAGCTTCAGCTGCGTCACCGATGTCCTGATGCCGCTGTCGACCAGGCGCCCGTCGGCGTCGAACGCCTCAGGGCCGTCGGTCATCCCGAAGTCGTTGTCGTTGACGAGCGCGAGGGTGTTCCGGCCGGTGACCGCCACCCCCTCGATCTTCCCGGGCACGCCCGGCACCTTGCCCAGGTCGACGACCAGGCTCTTGCGGAGCAGTGGCACGCCCGAGGCAGCGGGGTCGGTGAGCTCCTCGTACGAGGGGGAGGTCGTCGGCCGGTCCCAGGCGGAGCCGAGGATGCCCCGGCCCTGCGGGAGCGTCACCCGGTGCAACCGGGCCGCCCGGTCCGTGCGTTCTTCGACCAGCAGGTCGTTGCCGCCGAGCGCGACGACCGAGGAGATCTTCAGCTCCGCGGTGTCGTCCTCGCCCGGGTCCACGACGCCCACCGGGTCGAAGCGGTAGGCGTACTCGGCGGTCACCGTGTGCTTCTTCGTGGAGAAGCGCAGCAGCCGCACATTGCGGGAGGACTCGCCCGCCTCCGGGCCGGGCAGCGAGAGCGGGCTCTGCACCGCGACCACCAGATCGCCGCCGGGCAGCAGGGCCAGACCCTCGAACCCGCGGTTGATCTTGCGGTGCAGCAGTACGCCGGGCAGCGCCTCGACCACCGGATAGTCCGCGCCGGTGAGACCGAGGCCCTGCGGTACGTAGCGGGCGAGCACCCGGCCGCGGGCCGAGACGTGCACCAGGGAGGGGCCGTACTCGTCGACGAGCCAGAAGCTGCCGTCGGAGGCGCGGACGATGCCCTCGGTGTCCAGGCCGCTGGGGTTGTACGGCAGCGGCGTCCGCGCGTCGTAGCTGTACGGGGCCTCGTCGCGGCCCGGCTGGTTGGACAGACCGGTCACCGGCGCGCCGGAACGGGTGGTGACCGGGATCGCGTCCATCACCCGCAGGTGCGTGCCGCTGACCCGCACCTTGACGATCGCCGGGTTGAATCCGGGCACGGGGAAGGTGCGCCGCTTCTTCCCGTCGATCTTGATCTGACCGTTCGGGCCCCGGTCGGTGACCGTCCAGAACTCGCCCCGGCGCTCCGCGGGATAGAGGTCGCTGCCGATCCCGCCGAGCTTCACCCCGCGGTCGTCCGGGACGGTCCCGGGCAGCAGGCCGTTGCTGAAGCCGCCCAGCGCAATGGCGCCCAGCACGGCCGTCCCGGTGACCCGCGCCGGACGCTCCGGGCGTTCGTGCCGGTCCGGCGCGCCGGTTGCCGTTCCGGCCACGCACACCGTCGCGAGCACGGCGAGCGGCAGGCCGGCAGCGAGGGAACGACGGACAACAGGCACGGACATGGAGCCTCCTGGGGCACGAGCGGGTCTGACGACCGTCAGGTTCCGTGCCCGTACTCAACGGAAGGTGACATCCGGTTGAACGTACGGGCAGAACGCGACGACAGGCGGGGGAGGGCGCTCCCCTTCTCGGGGAGGGGCGCCCCCGCTCCAGGGAGGGGCACGCCCCTCCCACCTTGCCCGCCGCCGTGCTCCGCGTACGCCCCCTCAGCCGTCCGCCGGGCCCGGGGCACCGAGCGCGGCCGCCGGATCGTCGTCCGCAGGACCGGCCGGAACCCAGCGTCCGTCCTCGGTGCGGAACGGCCACCAGCGCCCGTCCGGCCCGTACCGCAGCTGCACGCCGTCGTCCGCCGCGGTCCAGCGGTTGCCCGACTCCCGCAGCGGGGGCCGCTCACCCTCCTCCCAGGCCGCCGCGATCCGGGCGCGTGCCCTGGCCAGCGCCTCCGGGCCCGGGGTCCACTCCTCCTCCAGGACGGTGAGCGCGGCCACCCCGCCGTATCGCCACGCCCGTACCGCCGCGTCGAGTTCGGCGGGGCGCCGCTGTGATCCGGCGGCCAGCCGCTTCGCGATCCACGGAGCGGGCCGGTTCTCGGCGGCCAGCCGCACGGCGTCCTGGCGCGGCGTCAGCACGGACGGCGGCGGCTGCTGTCCGTGGCCGGGGGCGAGTGCCTCGGCCAGCATCCGGTGTGCGCGTGCCGCACTGTCCGCCGCCAGCAGCTCCAGCGCCGCCGGGTCGACACCGGCCCGCGGTTCGGTCTCGGTGTCCAGCGAGGGCGCCGGTCCCGGGGCGTCGGGCAGCGGGGGCAAAGCGGGCAGCGGGGGCAGGATGTCCCTGGCCGCGAACGCCTCGTCGGCCGGGACGCCCGCCTCCGTGGCGTCCGGGACGGCGCGGCCGTCCTCCGCCGCGACGGGCCCGTGTTCCTCCGCGCGGGTCGCGATGCGGATCTGGAGCTCGTCCAGGAGCCGCCGCTCACCGCGTCCCCGCATCAGCAGCAGCACGAACGGGTCCTGGTCCAGCAGCCGCGCCACCTGGTAGCAGAGCGCGGCGGTGTGCGGGCAGTGGTCCCACGCCTCGCAGGTGCACTCCGGGTCCAGATCTCCGATCCCGGGCAGCAGCTCCACCCCGGCCGCCGCCGCGTCCTCCACCAGATGCGGGGGCATCTCGCGGTCCAGCAGCGCCGCGATGTGCCCGGCCCGTTCGACGGCCATGCCGAGGAACTGCTCCCAGGCCGCCCCGCCCAGCTCCTGGAGCAGCACGTCGCTGCGGTACGTGGAGTCGCCGTCGCGGACCAGCGCGGTGATCCGGCCGGGCCGTACGGAGACCGCGCCGACCCGGCCCTCCCGGGCGAACTTCCGCCCCTTCTTGAGCTGTTGGCCGTCCAGCGCGGTGTCCTCCAGAGCCTTCAGCCAGGCCCGGCCCCACCAGGTCGTGGCGAAACCCCGGCCCTGTGCGGGCGGCAGCGCGGCGAAGGTCCGCTCCTGCCCGGGGCCGGGGGCGTCCTCGCCGTCACCGGCGTACGCGTCGATCCCGTACTCGTCGTGGTCGCTCTCGTGCATGCCGCTCATCGTGCGCCCCCTCGCAGCTCCACCAGCTGGGCCAGTTCCGCATCGGACAGTTCGGTCAGGGCCGCCTCGCCGGAACCGAGCACGGCGTCCGCGAGCCCCTGCTTGCGGGCCAGCATGCCGGCGATCCGGTCCTCGACGGTGCCCTCGGCGATCAGCCGGTGCACCTGGACCGGCTGGGTCTGCCCGATCCGGTACGCGCGGTCGGTGGCCTGTGCCTCGACCGCAGGGTTCCACCAGCGGTCGAAGTGCACGACATGACCGGCCCGGGTGAGGTTGAGGCCGGTGCCGGCCGCCTTCAACGAGAGCAGGAAGACCGGCGCCTCGCCCGCCTGGAAGCGGCCGACCATCGCCTCGCGCTCCGCGACGGGCGTGCCACCGTGCAGGAACTGCGTGCGCACCCCGCGCGCCGCCAGGTGCTGTTCGAGCAGCCGGGCCATCCGCACGTACTGGGTGAACACCAGCACACTCGCCCCCTCCGCCAGGATGGTGTCGAGCAGTTCGTCCAGCAGCTCGACCTTCCCCGAACGGTCCGTGATCCGCGGCTCCTCCTCCTTCAGGTACTGCGCGGGGTGGTTGCAGATCTGCTTCAGCGCGGTGAGCAGTTTGACGACCAGGCCCCGGCGTGCGAAGCCGTCGGCGCCGGAGATCGCGGTCAGCGTCTCGCGCACCACCGCCTCGTACAGACCCGCCTGCTCGGGCGTCAGCGACACCGCGCGGTCGGTCTCGGTCTTCGGCGGCAGCTCCGGGGCGATGCCCGGATCGGACTTGCGGCGCCGCAGCAGGAACGGCCGCACCAGCGCGGCGAGCCGTTCCGCGGCCGCCGGGTCACCGCCCTCCACGGCCCGCGCGTAACGGGTGCGGAAGGTGCCGAGGCGGCCCAGCAGGCCGGGCGTCGTCCAGTCGAGGATCGCCCACAGCTCGGAGAGGTTGTTCTCCACCGGTGTTCCGGTGAGCGCCACCCGGGCCCGCGCGCCGATCGTCCGCAGCTGCTTGGCCGTCGCCGAGTACGGGTTCTTCACGTGCTGCGCCTCGTCCGCGACGACCATGCCCCACCCGATCTCCGCGAGCTTGGGCGCGTCGAGCCGCATGGTTCCGTACGTGGTGAGGACGAACTCGCCGTCCGACAGCTCGGCGAGGCTGCGCGTGGCGCCGTGGAAGCGTCGCACCGGGGTGCCCGGAGCGAACCGTTCGATCTCCCGCTGCCAGTTGCCCATCAGAGAGGTGGGGCAGACCACCAGCGTCGGTCCGGCGGCGGACTCGACCGTCCGGCGGTGCAGATGCAGCGCGATCAGGGTGATGGTCTTGCCGAGGCCCATGTCGTCGGCGAGGCAGCCGCCGAGTCCGAGCGAGGTCATGGTGTGGAGCCAGTTCAGACCGCGCAGCTGGTAGTCGCGCAAGGTGGCGGCCAGAGCCTCGGGCGGGCCGATCCGCTGCTCGGCCGAGGCCGGGTCGGCCAGGCGCTGGCGCAGCCGCTCCAGCCAGCCGGTGGCCTGCACCTCGACCCGGCGTCCGCCGACCTCGGCGGAACCGGTCAGGACGGCCCCCAGCGCGTCGATCGGGGTGACCTTGCGGTCCTGGGTCTCGCGGGCACGCCGGGCCTCTTCCGGGTCGATCAGCACCCACTGGTCCCGCAGCCGCACCACCGGCCGTCCGGCCTCGGCGAGCCGGTCCAGCTCGGCCCGGTCGAGCTGCTGATCCCCCAGCGCGAACCGCCAGTCGAACGCCAGGAGCGCGTCCGCGGACAGCAACGGCTCAGCCCCCGACTCCAGGGAGGCCGCGGCGCCCCGCTGTCCGTCCCGCCCGTCGTCAGGCGGGCCGATCACGGCGCGTGCGGTGAGCTTGCGGGCGAGCTCCCTGGGCCAGTGCACCTGGACGCCGGTCGCGGCCAGTGCCCGTCCGGCGGGGCCGAGGAGTTCGGTGAGCTCGTCGTCGGCCGGTTCCACGGCGTCGGGGACCGCGGCGGACAGCAGTGGGGACAGCGGGGGCCAGGACCGGGCGGCCCGGCGCAGCGCCAGCAGGGTGTCCATCCGGGCACGCGGCCCGAACGCGGCGGCGGTGTGCGCGCCGCCCGCCCAGACCTCGGCGGCGTCGGCGACCAGCGTGGGGTCGCTGACACTGTGGATCTGGAGCACCGCCCGGAACGCGGGGCCGCCGGACCGCCCCCCGTCCTCCTCACCCGCGTACGGGCTCGGCCCGTCCGGCGCGGCGAGCCCGGAGACCTCCACCCGGAGCGAGAGGCGGACGCCCGCGTCGTGTCCGGCCGCGATGTCGGCGGCCCAGGCCCGCCGGCCGGGCAGGTGCTGGGGCTCGTCCGCGGTGAACGCCGGGCCGCCACCGGCCAGCGGGGCGGCCGGGGTCCGCGGCAGGCCGTCCGCCACCGCGTCGAGGAAGGCGCGCAGCAGCCGCTCGGGCTCGGGCAGCAGCAGGGGTGCCGCGGCCATCCCGTCGAGCGGTACCGCGTGGGCCGACGGCGGCATCGAGGCCGCGAGCGTCCGGACCAGCGCCTGGTCGTCGGCGGTCAGCGGGCCGACCCGCCAGGCATCGTGATCGGTGGCGGTCAGTCCCGGCAACAGCAGGCCCCGGGCGGCGAACTGAAGGGCGAGCAGGGCGGCAGCCCCCCAGAAGGCGGCCGCGGCGGAAGCGTGCGCCGACGTACGCGCGCGCGTCAGTACCGGCAGTGCGTCCCGGACCGGGAGCAGCCGCGCCGCAACGGCGTACGGCTGGGTGTCGGGGCCGGTGACGGTCAGGTCCGCCACGGAGCCCGGACCGTCGGGCGGACCGCTGCCGTCCGGGTGCCAGAAGGCGATCCGGCCGGTACGGGCGGGGTCTTCCGGCAGGAAGACCACGGAACAGGCGGAGAGTGCGGAAATCTCGGAGAGCGTTGCGGCAGGAAGTCTGTGCACAGCGAAGCCGAATTCCTCAAATTTGACTAGTGGGTGTCGGGGCGTCGGGGGCGCCGAGGGTACCCCACCCCCGCCGGGGAACGGGAGCGGAATCGCTGTGACCTGGAACATAGGTGACCAGTGCGACGGCGGGGCCGCTCCCGGAGGAGGCCGCTCCGGGTGCCGGGGTGGAGTCAGCACCCCTTGGGGAAGGGGGCTTGCCCCCGGATATCCGGGGTGCTGGCGCCATGGCCACGGAACCCTCGAAAGGCCTACGTTTCTCCAGGTCAGCGCAGCTTTTCAGAGACCGGAGACATCATGCCCCAGGCCATGGCCACCGCGGCGGGAGCCACCCGTGACGGTACGGGAACCGCTGGGGCGCAGGACGCCGCAGCCCAGCGCACCGCAGCGGGAAGCGCGACGGACTCCGAGAGCGCCGCGCCACCCCAGGGAAGCGACTTCGCGCCCCTGCTGCGGGCGGTGAAGGGGCAGGGCCTGCTGGACCGGCGGACCGGCTGGTACGCGACCGGGATCGCCGTCAACCTGGCCGCGCTGGCCGCTGTGATCACCGGGATGTTCCTGCTCGGCGACACCTGGTGGACTCTGCTGCTCGCGCTGCCGCTGGCGGTCTTCTGGGCGCGCACCGCGTTCGTCGGGCACGATGCCGGGCACGCCCAGATCACCGGCGGACGCCGGGCGGGCCGCGCCATCGGCCTGGTCCACGCCAACCTGCTGCTCGGTATGAACGAGGCGTGGTGGAACGACAAGCACGCCCGCCACCACGCCAACCCCAACCACATCGACAAGGACCCGGATGTCGCTGTCGGCGCACTCGTCTGGACGCAGCGCCAGGCCGCCCGGCGTGCGGGATTCGCCCGCTGGCTCACCCGCCACCAGGCCCGCCTCTTCTTCCCGATGCTCCTCCTCGAAGGCATAGCCCTGAAGATCTCCGGCTTCCAGTACCTGAGGCGGCAGCCCGCCCGGGAGCGTCTGCTCTCCGCCCTGCTCCTCGTCGCCCACCTCGGCCTCTACGCGGCCCTGCTGCTGACGGTCCTGTCGCCGGGCAAGGCCGTCGCCTTCGCTCTCCTGCACCACGCGCTGTTCGGACTCCATCTGGGCATGGCCTTCGCGCCGAACCACAAGGGCATGGAGATGCCCGACCCGGACGGTGAACGCTGGGGTCACCTCCAGCGCCAGGTGCTCACCTCGCGCAACGTACGCGGCGGCGTTCTCACCGACTGGTTCCTGGGCGGTCTCAACTACCAGATCGAGCACCATCTCTTCCCGAGCATGCCCCGGCCCCACCTGCGCCTGGCCCAGCCCATGGTGCGGGCCCACTGCCAGGCGCTGGGCATGCCGTACGCCGAGACCGGGCTGGCCGAGTCCTACCGGCAGGCGCTGCGGCACATGCACGAGGTCGGCGAGCCCCTGCGCTGAACGTACGCGGCTTCCCGGAACCGGCAGAGGCGCACAAGCGTTCTCACAGCAGATGCGGCTGCGGGCCGCGAAGGAGGCAGGGACGATGTCGAACAGCGCGAAGGTAGCCATCGGGGGAGTGATCGCCGCAGCCGTCCTGATGCCGTTCATCGGCTTCTGGCTGTCGCTGCTGGTCCTGGTCGGAGTTCCGGCCGTCGCCTATCTGCTGCTCGACCCCGGGCAGCGGCGCAGGCTCCGCCGGATCTCCCGCAAGGAAATAGGCCGCTGAGCGGGGCGCCTGGGCGGGACGGGGCCGCGCGTGGCCCCGTCCCGCCCAGGCGCGTGCAGCGACATCAGGCGGGCCGCACCGCGAGCGCGTCCAGTGCCTCCAGCAGACCGGGCAGCTCGGCGCCCCGCCCGACCGGCAGCACCTCGCCCGGCTCGTCGTCCAGCAGCACGAAGGCGATGTCGTCGGTCCGGGCCACCAGGGACCAGCCAGGACCGTCGGCGCGCAGCATCCGGGCCTCCTCGGTGGCGAAGGAGGACCGTACGCGGCCGGGCGGAGGCGGGGAGTCGACATAGCCCCGGGCCTCCGCGAGCACGCGCCGGACACCGGCGTGCGTGCCGGACGCCGGAGCCTCGGCAGCAGCCCCACTCTCACCCTTCACCTCAGGTTGAGGGTCGGAGGCGGGAGGGCCCGCAGGGGAGGCGGAATCGCTCGCGTCGTCGATCTGCTCGCGCCAGGCCGCCCACTGATGCGCGATCTCGTCCGCGCCCATGCGCCGCTGGGCAGGCCCCCACGACGCCGTGTCGGGCGGCGCCAGCGGAGCCGGGGCGACGCCCTCCGCCCCCGGGTCCGGCAGAGGATCGTGCGGCGCGGCCACACCCGGAGCCGCGACCGCCAGCGGGAGCGGCCAGCCCGGCAGCGCGCAGACCACCGACCGGTCGTCGGGGGACAGGTCGTACTCCATGCCGCAGTCCCAGGCCGCGATCGCCACGGCGACCAGCGACACGTCCTCGACGACGACGGTCCATCGCGCGCCCGTGCCGTCCTGCCCGAGCACCAGCCCGTACCCCTCGGCGTACGGCTCGACACCGAGCAGCGCGCACGCGGCCGGATAGTCGTCGCCGAGGACGGTCGGGAACTGCGCCGGTGTCAGCAGCGCCGCCGTCAGCACGTACAGCGCGTCGTCGTCGGCGACCATGTCGTTCGGCGTGGCCACAGCACCCTCCTCTTCGCTCGTCGTGGATCGTCGGCGCACCTTAACGAGTGAGTAACCCACTCGTCGAGGCCCTGACAACCGAAGTCCGAAACCCTTGACAGGGGTAGGAGGCGGGCCCATGGCCCGGCGTACGCGCTTCTCAGGTGTGGTGCTCCACGACCGGCTCCTTTGGGCTGGCGGGGAGGCCGAGCAGCGCACGGGCCACGGCCTGCGGAGACTCGCCGCGTTCGCGGGCCAGCGTGGCGACGGCCCGGCAGGCCAGCTCACTGACCCCGAAGGACAGTGCCTCGGGCGACACCCAGCCGCTCGCCTCCTCGGCCCGCGCCGGGTCCTCCGTCGCCGACGCCGCGACGAAGACGGCGGCCGCCTCGAAGAGATTGGGCTGCCTGCGCCGGACCTCCTTGGCGGGCGGCGCGGACCGCGCCCCCCTGCGTCCGAACGTGACCGCCCTGCGCAGGCCGCCGAGTATGCCGGTCATGAGGACCACCTTCCGGTCGTTCCGTGGAACCGTGCGGGTGCGGAATCTCCGTACTCACCTGTGGTCTTCCCCATCGACGTAGAGTTGGACCTCCGGCCGGCAGAAGGGGGCAGCGCGGTGAGGCGGTTCGATCGGCTGAAGGAGATTCAGCGTCTCGACCCGGAGCGCGACTTCCTGCGCATCTACCGGATCACGGCGACCTACGAGTTCCCCTGGGACATCGCCCGCGCGCTGGAACTGGCCCTCTACCGCACCTATGCGGTGCCCAGCATCGGCCGCCTTCTCGCGCGGACCGCCGAACTGACCGACCGTTCGCAAAAGCGCTACGACGACACCGCGCTGCTCCTCGACGCGGTCCTGGAGCACGGCTTCGACAGCGGATCGGGCCGTTCGGCGCTGCGCCGTATCAACCAGATGCACCGCAGCTACGACATCAGCAACGACGACATGCGCTACGTGCTGTGCACCTTTGTCGTGACCCCGAAGCGCTGGCTCGACACCTACGGCTGGCGCCGGCTCTCCGGCCATGAACTGCGGGCCTGCGCCGCCTATTACCGGGCCCTGGGTGACCGGATGGGCATCAAGGATCTGCCGACGGCCTACGAGGACTTCGAGCACACCCTGGACGCCTACGAAGCGGAACGCTTCGGCTGGGACGAGGGCGCGCGCCGCGTCTCCGACGCCACCTTGGACCTGATGAGTTCCTGGTACCCGCGCCCGCTGGCCCCCCTCGCCCGCAAGGCCGCCCTCGCGCTGCTCGACGACTCCCTGATCCGGGCCTTCCGCTATCCGCGCCCCGGCGCGGTGTCCCGGTGTCTGACCGGGGGCGCCCTGCGGCTCAGGGCCAGAACGATGCGGCTTCTGCCGCCGCGCACCACCGCGCACTACGCCCGGCAGAACCCCGAGATCAAGGGCTATCCGGACGGCTACGAGGTCTCCGCACTGGGCACGTTCCCGGCCCCGGGCCTCGGCGGCTGCCCGGTCCCGCACCACCGCCGGTCCGGCGCGCCGACGGAGTGACCACGCGTGGACGCGACGGGCTCAGAGCGTCCGTAACGCGAGGGCGAGGAAACCGTCGTCCTCATCGGTGTACGTGTCGAGCCGCCAGCCCGAACGCGCCGGCGGCGGGCGGAGGAGGGGCTCGGCCCTCAGATCGCCGTCGGTGATCCGGCGGCCGTGGCGCGCAGCCAGCGCGGCCCGCCCGGCCGGATGGAAGAGCGCCACCCGCCCACCCGTGCGTACCACCCGGGCCAGTTCCGCCAGGCCGGGGCCGGGCCGGGAGAGGCGGGAGACCAGGCCGGACGCGAGGACCGTGTCGAACGAGCCCGGGACCAGGGGCAGCCGGGCGGCAGCGGCGAGCAGCGGCGTCCCCTCACGGTCGCGCCCCGTCCGTGCCCCCTTCCTCAAGCATCGCTGGGGGCAGGTCCGCGCCCAGCACCGTGCCCCGCGGTCCGACAGCCGCGCGCAGCGCGGGGAGCGCCCGCCCCGTTCCCCGGCCGGCGTCGGGCACCGCGTCGCCCGGTCGCAGCGCGAGCGAGTCCGCAGCGGTGGCGAAGGCGTGGCCGTCATCGGGAAAGCGGCTGTCCCGGCCGGCCGCGCGAGGCGAAGAACCCCGGGACATGTCTGTGGTCGTCGGTCATACGGACATGATCGCGCGGACGCGGTGGAGGCGATACCGGGCGGGGCGCGGACGAGGGACCGCCGCGGGCCCGGACGCTCCCGGAAGAGGGAGACGGTCCGAGCCCGCGAGACGTGACGGTCGTCGTCCGCTCAGACGTTGACGCCGTAGTCGGACGCGATGCCCGCCAGGCCGGAGGCGTAACCCTGGCCGACCGCGCGGAACTTCCACTCGCCGCCGTGCCGGTAGAGCTCGCCGAAGACCATGGCGGTCTCCGTCGAGGCATCCTCGCTGAGGTCGTAACGGGCCAGCTCCACGCCGTTCGCCCGGTTCACGACGCGGATGAACGCGTTGCGGACCTGGCCGAAGCTCTGCCCGCGGCTCTGCGCATCGTGGATCGAGACCGGGAAGACGATCTTGGCCACATCGAGCGGGACTGCCGCCAGGTCCACGTTGATGGACTCGTCGTCGCCCTCGCCCTCGCCGGTGAGGTTGTCGCCGGTGTGCTGGACCGAGCCGTCCGGGCTCGTGAGGTTGTTGTAGAAGACGAAGTGCAGGTCGGAGAGGACCTTGCCGGACTCCGAGCAGAGCAGCGCGCTCGCGTCGAGGTCGTGGTCGGCGCCCGTCGTCGTCCGTACGTCCCAGCCCAGGCCGACCGTCACTGCGGTCAGGCCGGGTGCCTCCTTCGACAAGGAGACGTTGCCGCCCTTGGCCAGGGTCACACCCATGAAACTTCCTCCATTGATCCAGTGGTCCAGCGAATCGGTGACGGCACCGCCGGTGCCGTCACCAGGTCAACGGCGGTGCCGTGACCATGGTTCCCATGCTTGCGCAAGCCGTGAAGTGATCGTTGGTGAGCCGCCTCTCTCCGGCGGCCGGTGCGCTCTACGTGCGGCTCGGTGCGCGGTGCGGGTGCCTCGTGAGTCATCTGTGTGCCGGTGCGGGGTGCCTGAGTGCCGGTCTCCTTCATGGCCTTCGCCTCACTCTTCAGGATCCGCATGGATTTGCCCAGGGCCCGGGCCGTGTCCGGCAGTTTCGTCGAGCCGAACAGCACGATCGCCACGATCAACAGGTGCCAGGGTTCGAGGCCGTTGCGCAGCACAGGGCGTCTCACCTTCCTTTCGGTGCTTTGACCGGAGTTCATGCTCCGTATCGGCGGACAGTGCTTCAGGCTGACTATGGGCAGGTCCGATGATCCACTCGGGCATCAATACTTGCTACGTTGCGCAACTGCACAACCGTGGGGTGGTGGAGCACGTCTTCCCCATGGAACCGGATGGACGGGGTGGGGCCGATGACGGGACGTCGAAACGCGGGACAGGGAAGGGGCGGGGGCGTACGCCTGCGGCGCACGGCCACGTTCGGGCTGTCGTTCCTCGTGCTGCTGGTCGCCGGTGCCGGGTGGGCCTACCTCAAGCTCGGCGGCAGCATCGACACCTTCAGCGCGGACGGGATCTCCGGAGACCGGCCGCCCGGCTCGGAGCAGGGGCAGAACGTCCTGGTCGTCGGATCGGATTCACGCTCGGGCGGCAACAGCGAACTGGGCGGCGGCACGGGCGAGGTGGGACGCTCCGACACCGCGTTCCTCCTGCATGTGTACGGCGACCACAGGCACGCGGTGGCCGTCTCCATCCCCCGTGACGCGCTGGTCGACATCCCGTCCTGCAAGGGAGCTGACGGCCGGTGGACCGCGCCACAGCGCAACGTGATGTTCAACGCGGCGTTCTCGGTGGGGGAGAGCGCCGAGGGGAACCCCGCCTGTACCCAGAACACCGTGGAGAAGCTCACCGGCCTGCGGGTGGACCACACGGTCGTCGTCGACTTCGCCGGTTTCGCCAAGCTGACCTCGGCCGTCGGCGGTGTACGGGTCTGTCTGCCCCAGGACGTCTACCAGCGCGATCTCAGTCCCAAGCGGCCCACCCGGGGCGCCAAGGTCTTCTCCAGGGGACCGCAGACCGTCTCCGGCCAACAGGCCCTCGACTACGTACGGCTGCGGCACGGCATCGGGGACGGCTCGGACATAGGGCGCATCAAACGGCAGCAGGCCTTCGTCGCCGCCCTCATCAAGAAGGTCAAGTCGGACGGGCTGAACCCGACCACACTGCTGCCGCTCGCCAACGCCGCCACCGACGCGATGACCGTGGACCCCGGGCTCGGATCGGCGGACAAGCTGCTGTCGTTCGCCCTGTCGATGAAGAACGTCGACCTGCACAACACCAAGTTCGTCACCGTCCCCTGGCGTTACGAGGGCGCACGCGTCGCCATCGTCGAACCGGACGCCGACGCGCTCTGGACGGCGCTGAAGGCCGACCGTACGGTCGACGGCAAGGACGCCAGCGGCAGGAAGTCCGGCGGGCACGACGAGAAGGGCGGCGGCCGGACGCCCGCGGGGAACACCCCGGTCTCCGGCAGGGGCATCAGCGTCGCCGTCTACAACGGCACCACGGTCACCGGCCTCGCCGCCCGCGCGACCGAGCTCCTGCGCTCCCGGGACTTCACCGTCACCACCACGGCCACGGCGAGCAGCCAGGACCACACCTCGACCGTCGTCGAGTACGGGCCGGGTCTGCGGGAGCAGGCCGAGACCACCGCGCGGCTCTTCGCCGGAGCCCGGACGACCGCGTCCACCACCCCCGGCATCCAGGTGATCCTGGGCACCTCCTACGCCCAGAACCCCTCCGCCACCCCCGTACCCTCGACCCCCTCCACCGTGCCCCCCACCGTCGCCGACCAGGCCCGCTCCGCCGACGACGACCCGTGCGCGAACCTCTCGTACGGCTGACGGCCCACCGGTGGCCGGGCCGTCAGCACGGCGCCCCGGCCACCCGGAGCTGCAGGACCGGATACCGGGGCGCCGCGAAGCCGTACGACTCGTACAGCGCGGCCCCGTCCCCGGTGGCGTTCAGGCTCACCGCACCGACACCGGTCTCCGTACGGAACCAGTCGAGCAAGGCGTCGAGGCAGACACGCGCATGACCGAGGCGGCGACGACGGGGGTCGGTGCTGACGTTGAAGACGTGCCCCTGAAGGCCGCTGAGGTTCATCGGCCCAGGGGCGTGCGCGTCGCACGCTCCTGCCGCGACGGAGACCACACCGAGCTCGGGATCGTCGACCAGGAACGCCGCGAACAGGGCGGGCTGCCCCAGCCGGTCGGCGAACCAGTCGGCCGACGCCGACCGCCACGGGGCGTCGACGCCGCCGGTCTCCACCCCCATGCCGTCCAGCATCAGTCCCCGCAGCCGCACCAGGGCCGGTATGTCGTCGAGCGTGGCCCGGCGGGCGAGCACGGTCCGGGGCCTCTCGGGTTCTCCGCGGCTGCCGGGCCCGGGAGTGTAGACGTGCGGCGGGGTCATGACTGGCTCCACTTCCGTTCGCATCTGCTGCGGGCCGCCCACAACGCGGCCGTGTACAGGGCCAGCACCGGTGCCAGCGACACGTAGTAAAGCGGCGGCAGCGCGCTCATGCCCAGCGGCCCGCCGGGCGGAGTGAACGGCGGCAGCAGGCCGACCACCGCGAGACCACAGGCCCGCCGTCCGGAGGGGGCCGCCGTCCTGGCCCCTGACGGCCCGGCCGCCCGCACGGAGCAGCGGCATCACCAGCGCCTGGGGCAGCGGGTTCTCGGTGAACCACCCCGAGTGGAACGCCTCCTGTTGCCGCACGTCGCCGAACCGCGCAGGGCGACGGCCAGCACCGCGAAGGTCGCCAGGTCGGCGGTGGCATTCATCAGCCCGAAACCCGTGATGAAACGGAGGAAGCCGCGCGGCCGGAGCACCGTGGGCCGACGCAGCACCTCGGAGTCAGGGCGGTCGGGCCTTCGGTTGCCGTGTCCGGCCGCGCGGTCCAAGCAGTCGGCCCCCGGCGGCCAGTCGTGTCCTTCGGATCAGGCCGTCGCGGCGCTTCAGGCGCATCTGCGGGCGGCCGAACGGCGGCACGTACCCGTCCGATGAGCCGGGCAGACCGGCGGAGCTCTTCCCCGGCCGCGATCCGGCAGCCACCGCTCCAGGGTGCGATGCGGCCGTCCCTCACGCGCCCGGACCAGACATCCGGTCCCCGTCCCGGGCCTTGGGCCTGTACGGTCGTTCCTCACGCGCCTGGGCCGCACTCGTCGAGGCGACGGCGCACTGCCGGGCTCAACGGTCGTACACCAGCACAACAGGTGGCTCCCGTTCCCACCGCCGGAGCAGCGGCTCCCAGGACCACCGTCCTACTGGCTTCACCTCACCCCGCCAGAAGCACTACGGGCCTTCGGCCGTTTTCGAGGAAGAACTGCGGATGACTGAGAATCCCTCTGTGCCCGGCCCGCGCCGGGACATGGCGATGCACAACGACTGGTTCGTCTCGGGCTGGGACCACGTCCTGCCCCGCCAGGGCTTTCCCCTGACCCTGCTGATCGGGACCGCGAGCCAGCCCGGCTTCACCGGCCCGCTGGACGACCTGGTGCAGGAGATCTTCGACGGCCACTGGGACATGATCGGCGGCGACCTCGACGGCACGCTCACGTTCTCCTGGCCCGATGAGGAGTGGGACTACGAGGCCGCGCCGGAGGGCCGGGACGCGTGCGAGGCGCGCCGCTGGGAGCAGTTCGGCGCCATGCTGACGACAGCCGGCTTCCCCGTGCCCAAGACGGTGCGAGACCTGTCCGAGCTCTACCTGACGTGGGGCCTGGCCAGCCGCGAGGAGACACCGGACGGCACCCGTTGGTCGATGCCCGCCGCGCTGCCGCTGCCCGGCGACCTGCTGCCCCTGGACGCCGAACTCACCAAGCGCCTCGACGGGATCCGCTGGACGACGCGCACCGGCCCGCTCGTCAACACCCTCATCAACCATCTGGTCGACGATATGGGTGAACCGCAGGAGATCCTCACCTCCTTGGACCGCCTGGCAACCGCCACAAGTCTGGACGCCGACGACGTCCGAATCGCCCTCGCGGAGCTCGTGGAGTCCGGTGACGCCCAAGTGCGGCGCGGCGAGGAGCCAGCCGACGCGGAACGCCTGGAGCCACATCAGCGCTTCCGCCTGGTCATGAACTGGGAGCACTTCCACGAGACCGGGCTGCAGTTGAGCATCGAGCGCGACGACGCGTGACGCAGAGCGCGCCGGGGGCGGCGGGAACGCAGGACACGCGCCTCATCGTGGTCCGCGGAAACAGCGCCTCGGGCAAGTCCTCCGCCGCGGTCGTTCTGCGCGAGAAGTGTGGCCGCAGCCTCGCCATCGTTGGCCACGGCAACCTCCGCCGGCGCGTGCTGCGTGAACGCGGTCGGCCCGGCGGCACCAGCACCGGACCGCTCCCGTCACGCGTCCAAGTGCGCACTGCGGGGGACTCGTCGTACAACACCGCACGCCCAGGGATTCGAGGAGCGGGCCGGGCCCCAGGCCGCACACCGCGACCGCGCGTGCGGTGTGCCCGGCGGTCCGCCATGTCTGGATAGTTCGGGCGAGCGGCTCCAGCGCCGGGACTTTGGACCCCGGCCAGGCCGTGCGGGACCGTCCGCAGCGCGGCCGCGGCCGCCACGATCGTCTTGCCCGTTCCGGGCGCCGGGCAGACCTGACCGCGCAGCCCCCGGCTGGGCGCGGAGCCGTCCACGGGCAGGCCAGGGTGCGCGGCAGTCAGTCGCGCAGAATGACGTCACGGCCGCCGGCCGAGCGGTGGGTGTTCCGCACCGGAACTTCGTCGGCTCTCCTGAGCGCGGCCGCGCCGGTACAGGACGCGCGGCACCCGCTGGCCCCGAGCGGTGTCCATACGCAGGAGGACGAGGCCGGGGCTGGGACTTCGTCGCCGCGGACATGACGGAGCGGTCCCGGCGGCGACAGCATCGGCAGGAGCGTCCTCCGGCCGAGCTCGGGACTGGCCAAGCAGGTCCCTGCGCAACGCGCTGATGCGCTGCTTCTGAGTGAGCACGCCATGTGCCCGCCAGATCCCGTCGGGCCGGTGAACCCCGTCGGCTCGTACCCGCCACGAGAGGAAGACCGTGACCCAGCAGCAGCCCCCCGTACCGATCCTGATCAGCAACGTGCGTGTCTTCGACGCCGTGTGGTCCGGGCTGACCCCGCCGACGTCGGTGCTCATCCAGGACCGCAGGATCGCCGCGATCGGTACGCAGGGCTCGCCGGAGGGGACTGCTGTCATCGAGGGCGGCGGGCGGGTGCTCATCCCCGGCCTGACCGACGCGCACGTCCACCTCTTCGCGGCCGGAACCTCCCTCGCGGGTCTGACCACCGGCGCGACGGGAACGGGCTACTACCACGCACTCGCCGCGGCCGGGCAGATGCTCATGCGCGGCTTCACCACCGTCCGGGACATGGCCGGCGACGTCGCCTCGCTGCGGCAGGTCCTGGACGCCGGGACGTTCCCCGGCCCGCGCATCTACCCCAGCCAGGCGGCGATCTCCCAGACCTCCGGGCACGGCGACTTCTCCCACGTCTACGAGGACGCGAACACCTTCTCCTGCGGGGCGCACGCCCGCGCCGAGCAGATCGGATTCCTGCGGGTCGCCGACGGCCGCGACCAGGTTCTCGCGGCCGTGCGCGAGCAGTTGAAGAAGGGGGCCTCCCAGATCAAGGTCATGGCGGGCGGCGGAGTGGCCTCCGCCTACGACCCGCTGGACGTGCTGCAGTACACGCCGGACGAACTCAGGGCCGCGGTCGAGGCCGCCACGGACTGGGGCACGTACGTGTGCGCGCACGTCTACAACGACGAGGGCATCCGCCGTGCGATCGCCGCCGGCATCAAGTCGATCGAGCACGGCCACCTCGTCAACGGCCCCAGGACCGTCAAGCTGATGGCGGACGAGGACGTGTGGCTGAGTACCCAGCCCTTCCTCGAAAGCGACCACGAATACCCCAGCGCGGAGAACACCGAGAAGAACAAGCAGGTCTGCGAAGGCGTCGCTCACACCTTCAGGTGGGCGCGGGAACAGGGCGCGAAGATCGCCTTCGGCACCGACCTGCTCCTCGAACCGGAGAAGGCCGGGCTGCAGAACGAGATGCTCACCCGGCTGTCGACCGACTTCGGCTTCAAGCCCGCCGAGGCACTGCGGATCGCCACATCAGGCAACGCCGAGCTCTTCCGGCTCTCCGGCGAGCGCGACCCCTACAAGGCGGCCCGTCTCGGCCAGATCACCGAAGGAGCCTGGGCCGATGTGCTCCTCGTCGAAGGCGACCCCACCCAGGACCTCACCGTGCTGGGCGACCCGGACAAGAACCTCGCCGTGATCATCAAGGACGGCCGCATCTACAAGAACACCCTCGGCTGACCCTGGACGACGCCGCCTTCGGTGCGGCTGCGGTTCGACCGGTCCGCAGCCCCGCTCCCCGGCTCTGCTGCGCAGTCTTGTGCAGGGTGGTGTCCTGCCGCGTCGAGACTGGGCACCTGCCCCTACGGTGGGAGGATGCAAATCATCCTGGTGAGCGGGCCTTCGGGCTCAGGGAAGACGACCGTCGCGCGCATCCTGGCCCAGAACAGGCTCTCTCCCAGCGTGCATCTTCATACGGACGACTTCTACGCGGCGATCAAGCAGGGGGCGCTGGCGCCGTACCTGCCGGAGGCGCATGAGCAGAACCGGACGGTCACGGGGGTGATCGCCAGGGCAGCCGCCGGTTACGCCGCCGGGGGCTACCACACCGTGGTCGACGGGGTGGTCGGGCCGTGGTTCCTGGAGGAGTACGAGAAAGCGGCGAAGGCCGTGGGCGTCGGACTCGTCTACGTGGTGCTGCGGCCCGACCGGGACGTCGCACTGGACCGCGGGACGTCCCGCTCTCAACACCCGCTCACCGACCGCCAGATCCTCAACCAGATATACGACAGCTTCGCCGACCTCGGCCCGTACGAGAAGAACGTCCTGGACTCCACCAACCTCACCGCGGGGGAGACCGCGGAGGCCGTGCTCACACTTCGGTGAGACTGCTGCACCTTCGCTGCGACAGGGCAGGCGGGCGCGGGATGACCGTCCGTGCGGTTGTTGTCCTGCTCGTGCGCCCGTGGGGGGTGGCGCTGTTGCCGATGCGGCCGAAGGGGGAATGGTCCCGGGCGTCGCGGCCGCGGGCGCCCGCCCGCCGCACCCGGGTCGTCGCACCCACTGCCGGGTGCGGTACGAAGTCCGGTGTGAACGACCGGACTCGGCCCGCGACTGTGCGCGTGTTCATCGCGCTCGCCCCGCCCGGCCACGCCAGAGAAGGACTGGCCCGGGAACTGCGCCCCCGCCCACGGCACGCACCCCCGGATGCGGTGGAGCCGTATCGAGGACCGGCACATCACCCTGGCTTCCTCGGAGAACTCCCGGCCGGGCGGTTCCGCTGCCGCGCCCGCCTCTCGCTCGCCGGAGCCGCACCGGTCCTCGAAGGCGGCATCGCATTTCCTGACCGCGGTGTTCGTCGTCTTCGGCTACGAGGACAGCGAGTTCACCGGCATGGCAGAGCCGCGGGGAAGGCACGGACGACCGCACAGCCGTACGTGGTCCGCTTCTCCGCTCCGGCCGCGAAGGCACTCGGCCCCATCCTCCCCGAACACGTCGAAGGCGCCGTCTCGCGCACCCTGGTCCCGCCCGCTGGACCGGAGGGCCGTGGAGACGGAGGCGAGCACGGCCCAAAGCACGCCGTCGAATTCGGTTGCGACTCGCCCAAATGGGTTCATTCTTGAAGAAGGGGGGTGATTGGAAGACAGGAGTGTGTGTCATGCCGTCGGACGTCTACCGGATAGCCAGTGGCGCGCTCTTCATGGCAAATGGTGCGGACGAGTGGTGGCAGTGGCAGTGGCCCAATGACCAGAGTGCCGGATTCTGGGTACGCATGTGTGTCAGCCAGAACCCGCTGAGCGACCAGACCGCGACCCTGTACTACCTGGGAGAGGCTGTCACCTGGGACAACAGTCAGGGCATTCCGCAAAAGCGCTGGGTCCATCTGAGTGCGGCCAACGCCTCCAGCTTCGCTATCAGCATGATCACCGTGACCTGAGGGCTGTCCGTCATCCCTGGTAGATCAGCGTGCCGCGTCAGACGCGGTGCATCGCACAGCGGAGGGACGCCCGAATGCTGGATGTATCCGGGCGTTCCGGCAACGCGGCGAGGTGCCCTGGCTGTCGTCGCACGCCCGCCAGGTATTACGGGACAGCCCTTTAGCCAGGACTAACCAGGAGTGGTCTCTATGCGTGTGTATGCGGCGTTCGATGCGAGTGGGCGCATCATGGCCCTCTCCGAGATCGTAGAGGGCGGCGAACGCGTGACGTGCAAGCCGCTTCCCCCGGGAGTCGGTCCCGGAGGCGAGCGGCATGAGGGGGCGGACGGAGCGGGGGTGGTCGAACTAGTGGTCCCCGACGGGTTCGAGAAGAGGCCGCTCAAGGAACTGGCGGAGGCGTTCCGGGTGGACACCGGGTCCGGCGAGGCGAGGTTCACGGCTAACTGAACTGATGCTCTCCTCCCGGATCTTCACCAGGCAGCGCTTCACCCGCCTCGCCCAGCACGAGGCTTCATCCGCCTCGCCCAGCACGAGGTCCTCCAGATGAACCCGCTCCGCCACCCATCTGGGCCGACGCCGATGTGGGGTGAGCCGGCTGGCTGATGCCGCACAGCGAGCTGAGCGGCACGGCGGCCCTTGCCCCGTGTGGTTGACACGCCTTTGGAATCCGGTGGTGGCCGGTCGTCGGAGGACTGGGACGGCGGCGGGGAGCGGGAGCGGGATGCGGGCCGCTTCCGTGGGTGGTCAGGGCGCTGCCAGAGTGTGCTCGGCAGGTGCGAGGCAGGGCAGCTGGAGGCGGTCGGCCCCCGAGTGCCTCATCGCTGACCGCCAGGACAGGGGCGCGCCCCGCACCGCTGACAGCCACGCAGCAGGTCGGCCAGGAGTCGGCCGATTACCGGTGGCCGTCGCTCATGGCGATCAGCTCCTTTGACGCCGTCCGCGCACACCCGTCAGCACGAGCGCCCACGGCTTCGCCTCCCGCAGGCGTACGCGCGGGTGGATGCCATGGCCCACACGCAGACGTAGTCGCCGCTGGACAGGTCGCGTTCGCCGAACGCCTGGTGACCGGCCTGCCACTGCTCCGGGCGGGACTACGGTGGACCGCGCCAAGGCCAGGCACCCCGGCCTCACTTCTGGAGGGAAAAATTCATGATCACAGGCTATGACACCGTACTCGTGGCTCACGGTCCCGTTCCGCCGGCGATGGAGCGGTTCTTCGGCCGGTGGTCCGCGCGGTGGCCACAGCCCCGGATCGCGACGGACAGCGAGGGCTCCGGCGATTTCCTGCCGTGGGCTCCCGGAGCAATGACATGGGCGGAGTCCACGGACCATGTACTCGTGGCACGCGACGAGGAGATGCTGGCGCACTGGGACGAGTTCGGTTACGCGCTCGATGCCAGGGAAGAGGGGCCCTTTGCCCTCGTGTACGAGCCAGCAGAATGGCAGACCCTGAAGGCCGTAGCCCTCGAAGACCCCTACGTCCGCACCAGCAGCGGCTATGAGCCGTACGAGATCACGTTTACCGGCTCACGACTGTGGACGGTCACGGTGGTATCCCCGGGCGAAGAGGCATTCCGCAGATCCGTCGTGGACACGATAACGGCGTGCTTCTGAAACGCGGTTACCAGACGTGAGCAGTACCGGCACAGGGAACCCGGAGTGAGAACGATCATGCCGGGGTGCGCAGAACAGCGTGCCCGTCTGTGGGCCTGACCCGTGGGGTAGATCAGTCCGCGAGGCGGCGCTTCCACCAGGGGTCTGCGGGCGGTGAGAACGGATCTGGCAGGGTCCGTGTCAAGAAGCGGTCGTCCAGGGGAGCAACCGCTCCGAGAAGTTGACGGCGCGCCTTGCGATTCATGGCCGAGGCCGCGCCCTGGAGCAGGGTCCGCGCGTGGGCGTCCCGCCAGAGCGTGGTTCCGCGTCCGTGGCCGGGGCCGTGGTCGGGCCAGGAGTGAAGCGCCAGGGCCCATGCCTGGAAGGCGTGGGCGACGTGACCGGGAGGCAGCCCGTGCTGAGCTTCGAACTGTGCGATCTGCCGGTTCGTCGCCGTGGACAGGCCAGGGATGACCTGCCGGTTCCTGGCGCCCCTGCGGCGGGACTGTTCGGTTCTGATCTCGCCCGGTGACCGGCGAGGCATGGGCGCTTCCAGCTGGGAGACGAGTGACCGGCCGACGGCAGACGGCGTGAACGGTCCGTCGACGGTCAGCAACTGCGGGACTGGCATCGACGGTACCTCCCGGACACACCTTCTCCGAAACGCGCGCAGAGGGGGCACCGCTTGACGGGCCCGGACCCACGCCGTGGCCCTTCATCCGGCGCTTGCACCAGCTGACCGGAGCGGCCAGCGACAGCGTATGCGGCAGGGACGCCCCGGTCGTGCCCGGCCCGCTCGGCGGCTGCGCGGCAGGCCCGCGTGCGCGCCGCCGCTTCCAGGTGCCCGGCCGGGCACCAGGCCCTTTCGGAGGGTGCCCGCGGCGGATGTCGCCCACCCACCCGCTTCCTCAAAGGCACGGCGGCCCCGAGCCCGCAGCGACTACGCGGCTCTCGGCTCGTGGCTGACGTCTCCTGTCCGCACCGCCTCATCGCCGAGCGCGGTCCGGTGATGTTCCCGCTCGGGGCCAAGGACCGTGGTCCGCCGCCCCGGTCTCTGCGTCACAGCACCATGGGGCAGTAGACCACGAGCGCTTCTGCCAGCTTGTCGACCGTCAGCTCGGTCCCCGAGCGGGCGACTTCCCCGTCATACGCATACGGGGTTCCCGGTGCCAGGCCGGTGATCCGTACGCGGTGCCTTCGTACCGCCGCGTGGACGGGGGAGCGGGTCAGCGGACCGGCCACGGCCGCAGCCAGCAGGCGCAGCCCCGGGGTCCGGCCGCCGTGGACCGCTCTGATGTCCAGCAGGCCGTCCGCCAGGTTGTGCCGCCGCCCGGGAGCGGGCCCCACCCGCTGGAAGAGCCCGTTGCCCACGAACAGGAGCCACAACGGCCGCCGCTCTCCCTGGAGCTCGGCCGTCAGCGGGCGTCGGCCACGCAGTACTTCGAAAGCCGCGAGGACCCCGGCGGGCCAGCCGCCGATGCGGGGCGTCCAGCGCTCCCGGGTCCGCACGAGCTCCGGATAGACCCCCAGGCTGAACGCGTTGAGGAAGTAGCCGTCCGCTCCGTCCGGCCCCTCAGGACCGGGCCGGAACCGGCCCACGTCCACCCTGACCGCGCCCCCGGAGGCGAGGGCCGACGCCGTGTCGTACACCGTCTCGATGCCCAGATCGTATGCGAAGTGATTGAGCGTTCCACCGGGAAAGACGGCGAGCGGCACCCCGTGCGTCACCGCGACGGACGCCGCCAGGTTTACCGTGCCGTCACCCCCGCAGACCCCGAGCGCCCGGCCCCGGTCCGCCGCCTCGGCCAGCGCCCCGGACAACTCGCCGGGCGCGCACTCCACGACCTCGGCCAGGGGCAGCGCCTCGCGCACCAGCGAAGCAGTCGCGGTGGCGGTGCCGGACTCACGGTTCACCACGACGACCAGACCCTCGCCGGCGGGCAACTGCGGAACCTCCTCCGGGGGACGGCCCGGTGCGGGCAGCTGACCCCGGGTCGGAACGACCCCGCGCAACGCGAACGCCGCTCCTATGCCGAGCGCCGCACCGGCCAGCACATCACCCGGATAGTGCACACCCGTGTAGACACGGGAGACGGCCACGGCCGCCGCGACCGGGGCGACGACCGCGCCCCAGCGCTTCGACTCAAGGGCGACACCCGTGGCGAAGGCGGCCGCGGACGCCGCGTGCCCGGAGGGGAACGACGTGGTGAACGGCTGCCGCTTGAGCTGCCGCACCATCGGAACCAGGTCCAGCACCGGCCGCTCCCGGCGCACCATCCGCTTGCCGACCGTATTGATCGCGGCCGAGGCGACAGCCAGTGACGCGACCCCGCGCAACGCCGCCCGGCGTGCCCGCGCACTGCTGCCCAGTGCCGCCATACCGGCCGCGGCGCCGAACCAGAGAAGCCCGTGATCGGCGCTGCGGCTCAGCCGGGGCAGCACCTGATCGGCGCCCGGCCAGCGCTGGCCGGCGACGCTGCGGAACAGGGTGAGGTCGCGGCTGTGCAGCAGACCACGCAACCGGGCGGGGACGACAGCGGAGACGGAACGGGGCGCGGAGAACGGAAGGGAAGGGAGGGAGGAGCCACTGCTCGTAAGAGACATGAATCAGCGGATACCCGACCCGGACCAGATGAAGCGCCAGACGCGCCGACGCACGGGCGGTGCTCTCGTGATCAGGCTCACTTGGTTGAGTCAGTGTGACGAAGGCAGGTCACAGGGCTTCGCAGGGCAGCAGGCTGATGTGGTCCGTTCGCGGTCAACGGCCCACCCCGCCCAGCCCCCCGATCGATGGCCACGCTGAAAAGGCTCACGGTGGAGTGGGGGATGCCGCCTGCCCATGCCGCGTCAGCCCCCGGGCGGCAAGGGATCTCAGGAGCGCGTTCCGCCCCCGTTCCGGCACCGTCCACAGGGCCTGCCCCCGTACCCCCCACTGTTCCAGCAGGACGTTGGCCGCGAGGAATCCGCTCGTGGCCGCCCGCTCCATGAGCGCCACGGGAAGGCCGGTGCGGACCAGGTCGCCTGCCACGGCCAGCCGCGGGTGCGGGGTACGGACGGTGGGGCGGCCCCCGTAGCCGCCCGTCGGAAACAGGGGGCAGTCCTCGTGCCATTCGTGGCGGGCGTCCAGGACGGTGGCCGTGCTCGTCTCCGGGTAGACCCGGTGCAACTGACGCAGGAGGCCGTTCTGTTCGGAGGCCCGGAAGGCTCCGGGCGGTACGGCGTAGGCATGCAGTTCGACGACGGAGCCTCCGGTGCGCGCGCTCCACCGAGCCGCTTCGTCCTCGTAGCGTTCCAGCACGCTGATGTTGTCCAGGGAGCCGAAACCGCTGGTCCCGAGGAACCCCGGCCGGTCCGGAGCGACGGGCCGGTCCAGCCAGAGCCTGCTCACGAGGAAAGGGGGCGCGGTACGCAGCCGTCCGATCAGCTCACGCCAGGGCGCGTCGCCCAGCTGCCGGGA
The DNA here is from genome assembly GCF_042883525.1 of Streptomyces sp. NPDC058195. NCBI lineage: Bacteria > Bacillati > Actinomycetota > Actinomycetes > Kitasatosporales > Streptomycetaceae > Streptomyces > Streptomyces sp. NPDC058195. Next base: position 26,887 of record NZ_JBHVVM010000031.1, on the reverse strand, counting down.
CCGGTCGACCAGTGAACGCAGCCCCGCGCTGTCCAGGGCGAGGACGACCCCGTCGCAGTGGAACTCGTCGCGTTCACCGGTCACTACGAATCCGCCGCCCGGTACGGGTGCGATGTGCTCGACCGCGGTACCGGTGCGCACCTGCGCGCGGTGTCCGGCCAGATAGGCGGCGAGCGGATCCCACAGGGCGGCAGGGAAGGGAGAACGGGGCACATCGAACAGCAGCCCTTCGGCGGAGCCCAGGAAGTAGATGTGGAACATCAGCGCCATCTCTGCCGCGGACAGCTCCCGCGGGTCCGCGAAGAAGCTGCGGGAGAACACCTCGAAGGCCAGATGACGGGCGTCCCGGGGAAAGCGCACGGCGTCGAGGAAAGCGTGGGCGCTGACACCGTCCAGGCGGTCGTACACCTCCGGAACGCGCACGTCGAGCAGCGGCAGGGCCGCGATCGGGTCCATGGCGCGCAGGTCCGCGAGCTGGAAGGAAGGGCTGAGCGCGACGAAGCCGAGCGCGCTGAGCGGCGGGGTACGCGGGACGTGACGGAAACTGTCGTGAGCGCCACCGGCGTGGAGCAGCGGGTAGTCCGCAAGACCAGTGAGCCGCTGCAGGCCGGGGTCGGTTCGGCGCAGCAGTCCGCGCAGGTTGTAGTACTGGCGGAAGAAGGCATGGAAGCCTCGGCTCATGGTCACCGTCGACCCGTCACGCAGTTCGGTCGGCCAACCGCCGACCCTGCCGCCGAGATGCTGCCGCTTCTCGTACAAGGTGACCGCTATCCCTCGCTCGGCGAGCACCGTGGCGGCGGCCAGCCCGGCGATGCCCGCGCCGACCACGGCGACCGACGGCGGGATTCCCCGCACCCGGGGGGCGCCGGGCGCGGCGGGAAGGATGCGGGCCCGGCGGTCCCGTCCCCGGCGCGCCGCGCCCCGGCGGGGGGTCACGCGTCCTTCCCGCAGCCGTGCGCCCCTCGGGCGACGCAGGCAGGGGGGAGAACCGTTCGCCAGCCAGGCAGAGGCAGGGCGTGGACCCGGCCGGAGCCGGCCGGGCCGGGCCGGTGCGCGAACCGTCCGGCGGTGTCGGGCCCCACCACGCTGCCCCGCGGGTGCCGGTAGCGCGACTCGTCTTCCGGCAGGCCCGCCGCGCGGTGCGGGACACCGCGGCACACCGGTGTCCCCGCCGGTACGGGGTGGACACCGCGGCACACCGGTGTCCACCCCGTACCGGCGGCCCGCCGCCCGCGGAGGGCGTACGCGTGCACACCGGGCCGGCGTACCGGGGGGCGCGGATGAGCGTGGAAGCCGGGGCTGGTGGCCGCGAGCGCACCGTGGGTTCGTGCGGCGTGGCCGAAGGCGGCGGCGAGGTGCTCGTCGCGTGGCAGCGTCATGAAGTCTCCGTCGAAGGAAGGCGAGAGGCGGGGCCGGTGGGTGCGGGGAGGGGGAAGGGGCGGCGTGGCAGGCGGGGCAGCTCCAGCGCGGAGCGCAGCATCGGCCCGGCAGGCGTCCGCAGGCCGACGCAGAGGTCCTCGTACCGGCTGGACGCTCCGTCGAGGAATCGCAGCAGCCGTGCCATGGGCACGCGGGCGAACAGGTGGCTGAAGAGTTCCGGGCCATCGGCCCTCCCGCTGTCCAGCGCGCGGAGCAGGACGGCGTCCATGGTGCGCGAGCGGAACGAGTGGGCGGCGGGAGGCAGGGGACGGCGCCCGCGACGCAGGGCATCGGCGACGGCTTCGGTCTGGCGTTGCAGACCGGCGAAGGTGTAGCCGGTGGCCGGGCGGGTCGCTCCGCCCGCGGCGCCCACGCGGAAGACCGAGGCCCCGGCCCGCCGCGGGACCGGCGCGTCGGTCATGGGGATGACGCCCGTCTCTCTGGCCAGTACCTTCCGCTCGCCGAGACACAGGACCTGATCGGCATAGTTCCGCACGGCGGCCTCGTACCGGTCCGGGGTGAGGAGACGCCGCGAGAACTCGGTGTACTCCACCAGCGCCTCGCAGGGCGCGGTCGGCAGGACGTAGCCGAAGGAAAGGCCATGGGCGGGCTGCGGGGTGCGGAAGTCCATCAGCTCCACGACGGCTGGGTCGAAGGCGGGCCGGGCCGTGCGGACGAACCAGCCGTGGAAGTGCTGCAGCAGGGTGGTGCGGGCGGGCGGCAGGGTGGCGGGGGGACGGGAGTCGAGGACCCAGCGGGCGCTCAGCACCCGCGTGTGGCCATCGGGCTGCCTCAGACGGACGAGTGCGCCACCGGGCACGTCCTCCACCCCCTCGACGGTCGCTTCGAGGCGGCGCACGTTGGAGCTCTGCGCCAGGTCCCGGGAGACCAGGCGCTCGAAGTCGTCGGAACGGATCATGCGGTACCGCAGCGGGGCGATGTCCTCCTCGACCGGGACGCCGGCGCGTGAGTGAACCCGCAGCCGCCGCCACTCGGCCCGCACCGCCGCGTCGAACCGCCCGGAACCCTCCGCCCAGTAGCACCAGGTCCGCGGCGGAGGCCGCAGCACGCCAGGCGGCGCGTTCACCAGGACCACGGACGGTGTCCGCAGGCCGGGAACAGGCCCGGCGAGCCGGTGGGCGAGAGACAGCCCCGCCGCGCCCGCCCCCACGACGGCCACGTCCACTTCAGGCACAGTGCCTCCCTTTCCTGGTGCTCTTCCCGTTTCGCTGCCCCGGGGCAGTCCCGCCGCGGCGGATATCCCGGTCGGGGGGGGGGGGGGCGCGCACCCCCCCCCCCCCCCCCCCCCCCCAGTAACGCACCCGCCCCCCCCCCGCGGGCGGCCCCCCCCCCCCGACCGCGGGCCCGCCCGCCGGGGGGGTATACCCGGGCGGGGGGCGGGCGGCCCGCCCCCCGCCCCCCCCCCCACCGACCGGTATTCCGGACCGGGCACCCCGGCGGATGCGGACCACGCCCGGGAACCGGGCGGCCGAACGGCACGGCGGGAGAGACGGATGCCCGGAATCGCCGCAATCACGTGGGACGGCCGCGCATCCGCCAGGCCCCTTCGCACAGAAGCAGCCGGATGACAGGAGCGGACAAGCCTGAAGGAAGGAACCCGGGATGCGTCCCACCCATGCGAAGGACCACACCGAGCCCCCGCCGTTCTGGCCGGGCGCCGCGGCGCCCGCAGCGTCATGTGCGCGCGTGCCGGTGCCCGGCGACGCGGAGAGACACGACACGGACGGGGCATCCCCCGCAACCGGTGGGAAACTTCCGGCCGACCCCGCCGAGGTGCACCGGTTCGACGCGGACGTGCCCGGAGCCGTCGGCCGGCTGCTCGTCCATGTGCTGGCGGAGCGCCTGAGCCGCGCGCGGCTGGTGGATCCCCAGTTCACCGGGGAAGTCGCGGAACGGATGACGCGCTTCACCGTCCAGGGCGGCAAGCGCACGCGGGCCCAACTGGTGTGGTGGGCCGCCAGGGCCTGCGCTGGCCGCGATCCGGCATCCGCGGCAGGGGCCCTGCGGATGGGAGCGGCCCTGGAACTGCTCCAGACATGCGCACTCGTGCACGACGACGTGATGGACCGGGCCACGCTGCGACGGGGCCGGCCGACCCTGCACACGGACCTGACCGCCGCGTATGCCGAGCGGACGGAGGCCAAGCGGGCCCGGAGATTCGGCCGGTCGGCGGCGGTCCTCGCTGGCGACCTGGCGCTCGCCTGGGCCGACGACATGGTCGCGGAGACACCGATGGAGCCCCGCACGGCGGCGGTGGTGCGGCGGGTGTGGAGCGATCTGCGCACGGAGATGGTGGCGGGCCAGTACCTGGACCTGCGAGGTCAGGTCACCGCCGTACGCTCCCTGCCCCGGCTGCTGCGAACCGCCCGGCTGAAGAGCGCCCTGTACTCGGTCGAACGGCCCCTCGCCCTGGGAGCCGCCATGGCGGGCGCCGACGAGATGACGACACGCCAACTGTGCGACGCCGGACGCTGCGCCGGTATGGCGTTCCAGCTGCGCGACGACCTCGGCGATGTCTTCGGTGACCCGGGGGAGACCGGCAAAGCGTGCGGTGAAGACATCCGGGAAGGCAAATCCACCTATCCCGTCGCGGTCGCCCGGGCGCGGGCCGAGGCCGCGGGCAACCGCACCGCGCTGTCCGTCCTGGACCGGTGGCTCGGCGAACCAGCTCTCACCGAGCGCGGTCTGGACGAGATACGGGACGTGCTGATCGCGACAGGCGCGCGCGCCACCGTGGAGACCAAGATCGACCGGCTCGCCGCACAGGCACTACGGCACTTCGACGCCGCCCCGCTCGACGCGGAGGCAGCCGGGCCGCTGCGCGGGCTGCTGCTCGCGACGGCCGGAGCACGGCCGGACGGGAGCACCGCCGGGCCCCGGCCCGCGCACGAAACGTACCGGGCCGACAGCGACGCGGGCAGGGACCGGTGACCCGAACCCTGCCCGGTCCCACGGACCACGTGGTGGTCGTCGGCGCCGGACTCGCCGGGCTGTCGGCGGCGTTGCACCTGCTGGGGGCCGGACGCCGGGTCACCGTCGTCGAGCGCGACGAGCTGCCCGGTGGCCGCGCCGGGCGCCTCGACCTGGCGGGGTACCGGATCGACACCGGACCGACCGTACTGACCATGCCCGACCTGGCCGACGAGGCGTTCGCCGCCGTCGGCGACAGCCTCTACGAGCGGGTCGAGCTGATCCCCCTGGACCCGGCCTACCGGGCGTGCTTCGCGGACGGCAGCAGCATCGACGTGCACACCGAGGCGGACGCGATGGCGGCAGAAGTGGAGCGGTTCGCCGGGGCGGCCGAAGCGGCGGGCTACCGGCAGCTGCGCACCTGGCTTCAGCGGCTGTACCGCGTTCAGATGCGCCGCTTCATCGACACCAACTTCGACTCACCGCTCGGCCTGCTCACCACCGACCTCGCCCGGCTGGCCGCCCTCGGCGGATTCAGTAGCCTGGACGCCCGGATCGGCCGGTTCCTCAGCGACGAGCGTCTGCGCCGGGTGTTCTCCTTCCAGTCCCTGTACGCGGGTGTGCCGCCGGCACGGGCGCTGGCCGCCTACGCCGTCATCGCCTACATGGACACCGTCGCAGGCGTCTACTTTCCCCGCGGCGGCATGCACGCCCTGCCGCGGGCCATGGCGGCGGCAGCCGCCGAGGCCGGCGCGGATCTGCGGTTCGGGCAGCGGGTGACCCGCCTCGAACAGTCCGGAGAGCGGATCACGGCCGTCGTCACCAGCGCCGATCGCATCCCGTGCGACGCGGTCGTCCTCACCACGGACCTGCCGGCCGCCTACGAACTGCTAGGGCACCGGCCTCGCAGACCGCTCGGGCTGCGCCACTCTCCCTCAGCGGTCGTGCTGCACCTCGGCACGGACCGCACCTGGCCCCACCTCTCCCACCACACGATCTCGTTCGGCGCGGCATGGCACGGCACGTTCCACGAACTCACCCGCGCCGGACGGCTGATGAGCGATCCGTCGTTGCTCGTCACCCGCCCGACCACCACCGACCCCGGCCTCGCACCGCCGGGCCGCCACCTGCACTACATCCTCGCCCCCTGCCCCAACACCGACATCGGGCCGGACCCGGCGGCCTGGTCCGAGCTCGGCCCGCGATACCGCGATGAGCTGCTGCGAGAACTCGACCGGCGCGGACTGGACGGTGTGGAAGCCGCCATCAAGGAGGAGTGCCTGATCACCCCGGCCGACTGGCACGCCCAAGGACACGCCGCCGGAACCCCTTTCTCGGCCGCCCACACCCTCACCCAGACCGGGCCCTTCAGACCACGCAACCTGGTGCGCGGCACGCAGAACGCGGTCCTGGCGGGCTGCGGCACGACCCCCGGCGTCGGAGTACCGACCGTACTGCTGTCGGGGAAACTGGCCGCAGCCCGCGTCACGGGAGTGCCCCGACGCGGAACCTCCCGGCCGCGCTCCTCAGCGGCCCGCCCCCCGGCTCCCGCCAGCCTCCTGGCCCCGTCCGCGTCCCGGCCCGCCGGACGCGGGCCGACGACCTCCCCTCCGGCCCGCAGGACCCCTCACACCCTCCCCGCCGCCGTGCGGGAGCCGCTGGCTCCCGCACCGAACCCACCAGCTGCCGCCGAGCCTCCTGAGGTACCGGCGAACCCAGTCGAACCCACAGACCCGAAGACCGAAGGCAGGACACGATGACCGATCGGGAACTGGACGCGGCGGGGATCACCGATCCGGCCCTGCGGACGGCCTACCGCCGCTGCCGCGACCTCAACGCCCGGCACGGCCGGACCTACTTCCTCGCCACACGACTGCTGTCCGTCGAACACCGGTCCGCCGTGCACGCCCTGTACGGCTTCGCCCGCTGGGCCGACGACATCGTCGACTCCCACAGCCCCGGCACCGAGGTGGAGGCGCGCCACCGCACGCTGACCCGTCTCCAGCAGGAGCTGGAGACAGGACTGCAACGCGGCCGAAGCCACGAGCCCGTGGTGCACGCTCTCGCCCACACCGCACACCGCTACGCCATCGACCCCGCCTACTTCCATGACTTCATGACCGCGATGCGCTCCGACCTGACCGTGACGGCCTACCCCACCTACGCGGACCTGAGCGGATACATGCACGGCTCGGCAGCGGTGATCGGCCTCGAAATGCTGCCGGTGCTGGGCACCGTGGTGCCCAGGGAGGAAGCCGTACCGTACGCCGCGGCGCTCGGCGTCGCCTTTCAGCTGAGCAACTTCCTGAGGGACGTCGGCGAGGACCTGGACCGCGGGCGCGTCTACCTGCCAGCCGACCTGCTCGCCTGCCACGGCGTCGACCGAGAGCTGCTGGTCCGGTGCCGGGCGGCGGAGCGCCCGGACCGTCGGGTCACCGCCGCGCTCAGGGAGTTCGAGGCCCTGACCCGCGGCGTGTACCGTGCCGCGGCACCCGGCATCGAGCTGCTCGAACCGGTGGCGCGGCCCTGCATCCGCACCGCGACCGTCCTGTACGGCGCCATCCTCGACACCGTCGCCCGTGACGGATACACCGTGCTGCACCGGCGGTCGGTGGTACCGCGCCGACGCAGAGCGGCGGCCGCCGCCGACGGGCTGGTCCGCCTGGCGGCGGCCCGGCTGCGTGCGCGGACGAGTCCCGTACACGGCTCGTCCGCCCGCTTCGGCCCCCGGCCCACCGGCGTGCTGCCGACGGCGGCCGCCCACCCGGCCGAGGAGGCCGCGTGAACCACCGCCGTCCGCCGCTGACGCTCCGCCGCCGCGCCGTGCCCTGGGAGGGGCAGCGTCCCACATGGCCCGATGCGCGGCCCGGGGTGATCGCCGGGGCGCTGGAACGCGCGCAGGCCCGCCCGTCGGGGAACTGGTACGTCGTCGGCGCGTCCCGTGCCCTGCGGGGCGACGGCAAGCTCGCCGTGACCGTGGCGGAGCAGGAGGTCGTCGTGTGGCGCGGACCCGACGGGCGCCCTGTCGGGGGACCGGGTATCTGCCCTCATCTGGGGGCCCCGCTGCGGGACGGCCCGGTGCGTTGCGGCACGTTGGTGTGCCGCTGGCACGGACTCGCCCTGGACGGCCGCCCGCACGCGGGCTGGTCACCGCTGCCGGTGCACGACGACGGGGTACTGGTGTGGGCACGGCTGGACGCGGCGGGCGGTGAGGAACCGCTGGACGCACCGGTCGTGGCACGGCGGCCGGAGCTCGCACGTGCCCTGACCGCCGTGTACACAGGAAGGGGCGTCTGCGAGCCCGAGGACGTGGTGGCCAACCGGCTCGATCCGTGGCACGGAGCGTGGTTCCACCCGTACTCGTTCGTCGACCTGACCGTGGCCGACGCGGCCGGCGACCCGGCGACCGCGGTGGACGACGCCCCGGACGCCCTGACCGTCGATGTGTCGTTCAAGATGGCGGGCCGACTGGTCGTGCCGGTCCGTGCCGTCTTCACCGCGCCCGGACCCCGCACCGTCGTCATGCACATCACCGACGGTGAGGGTGCCGGTTCCGTCGTGGAGACCCATGCCACGCCGCTCGGCACCGACAGGGCCGGCAGACCCCGCACCGCCGTCATCGAGGCGGTGATCGCCACCTCGCAACGTCCGGGCTTCACCGCCGCGCTCCGGGCCCAGCCCCTGCTGCGGCCCCTGGTACGCGCCGCGGCCGGGCGGCTGTGGCGGGACGACCTGGCCTACGCCGAGCGCCGCTGGCAGCTGCGGTCCACCGGCCGGTTTCCGGGGTGAGCGGGACACGGGGCCGCAAAGGCACCCCCGAACCGGCACCCAGCGGCGGGCCGGGACCACGAACGGGAGGCACCCCTTCGGACAGCGGGACGGTCCCCTCCCGGGCCCGAAGAACACCTCGGCGCCCAGCCACCGCGGTGCTCCGCGTGCGCGGCGACCGGGCATCGGAATGAACCTCAGCCTCCCCGAGGCCCTCCAGCACCTCCAGGGCCGCTCGCGCGCCACCGGCCGGAGCACCCTGGACCGAACCCGTACCGCGGTGACCTCGCAGACGTGGAGCCCCACCCGGCGCGGCAGCCCCGTACCCGAACGGAGCTGCTGGCGGCCTGCCGCATCCGCCGCCGGACCGCGGGGCGAAGCGGTCCCAGAGCGATCCCACCTGAAGCGGAAGTGAGCCCCATGCGGACCTCGATCGTCCTGTTCACCTGCGATCTGCGCCTGTCGGACCATCCGCCGCTACGAGCGGCCCTGGACGGCGGAGGCCGGGTGGTACCACTGTTCGTACGTGATCCGGCCGTGGACGCAGCGTGCTTCGCCGCGCCGAACCGGCGCGCCTTCCTCGCCGACTGCCTGCGGGACCTGGACGCCCGGCTGAGGGAGCGCGGCGGCCGGCTGGTACTGCGCGAGGGCGACACGGTCACACAGGTATGCCGAGTGGCCGCCGAGACAGACACCGACGAGGTGCACATGGCGGACGACGTGAGCGCCTTCGCCCACGCGCGCGAACGGCGGCTGCGCCGTGCGCTGGAAGCCGCCGGGCGGCGCCTGTACGTACACGACACGGTGAGCACGGCCGTGGCGCCGGGTTCGGTGACGCCAGCCGCATCCGACCACTTCGCGGTGTTCACACCGTACTTCCGGCGCTGGTCCGAACAGGGCCTGCGGGACGTGTGGGAGGCACCGCGTGCGATCACAGTGCCCGAAGAGGTGGGCTCCGTCATGCTGCCGGAGCGCGGACAGGTCAGCGAGACGTCGCCGGGGCTGTGCAGGGGCGGCGAGACGGAGGGCCGACGCAGGCTCACCGCCTGGCTGCGCTCCGGTCTGGACTCCTACGAGGAACGACACGACGACCTGGCCGGTGACGCCACATCCAAGCTCTCCCCCCATCTGCATTTCGGCACGCTGTCGCCGGTCGAGGCGGTACGCCGGGCCCGCAGGGCCGGTGGCCCGGGGGCCGACGCATTCGTACGGCAGATCGCCTGGCGTGACTTCAACCGGCAGGTCCTCGCCGCGCGCCCCGACGCCGCCGCGCGCGACTACCGCACACACGGCGACAACTGGCGCGTCGGGAAGAGCGTGGAGGCCGATGTCGAGGCGTGGCGGGAGGGCCTTACCGGCTACCCCGTGGTGGACGCGGCGATGCGACAGCTGCGCCACGAGGGCTGGATGCACAACCGGGGCCGCCTGCTGGTGGCGAGTTTCCTCACCAAGACGCTGTACGTGGACTGGCGGGTGGGCGCCCGGCACTTCCTGGACCTGCTGGTCGACGGCGACCTGGCGAACAACCAGCTCAACTGGCAGTGGATGGCCGGAACGGGCACCGACACCCGCCCCAACAGAGTGTTCAACCCCGTGACCCAGGGCAAGCGATACGACCCGGACGGGGACTACGTGCGGCGCTGGGTGGAGGAACTGGCGTGCGTGCAGGGGGGCGCCGTGCACGAACCGTGGAAACTTCCGGCACAGGAGCGCTCGAAGACCGGATACCCCGAGCCGATCGTGTCCCTGGCGGAGGGGCTGGAGCGCTTCAAGCGGGCCAGGGGGCGCTCCTGACACCCAGGCAGCGGCGAACCCGCCCGGCCCGGCACGGTGCCTCGCCACACTCCCCGCGTGTACGCCGCACAGGGGCGGCGCGCGGAGTGCTTCTCCCACGACAACGCCGACGACGCCGCCTCCGGCTGAACGCGGCCCGCGGTGAGAGGGCGCACCCCCGCGCGCCCTCTCACCCGGTCGCGCACAGCGCGCGTAACGCCCCCACCGCCTGGGCCAGTCCGGCGGGCCTGAGAACGCCCACGGGTACGGACGGGTTCCAGCCGGGTCCGCCCACCAGTACCGCCGGACCGCGCCGCATCCCCTTCATGCCCCAGCGCAGCCCGGCAACGTGCTGCGCCAGGGCCGGGGCCGCCCGGGCGCTCTCCTGAGCCCACAGGACGACCGCGGCGGGGCCGAGCCGGCGCACCGCCGCATCGAGCGCCTCGACGGGCACCGCTCCTCCGAGCATGCGCACCGGCAGGCCCTCCTGAGCGAGTGCCGCGTACAGCGCTTCCAAGGCCAGGGTGTGCTGTTCTCCGGGGACACAGGCCAGCAGGACGCATCCGGCCGCCGAGGACCCCACGGAGGGCGCGGGCAGTGTGCTGCGGCGCAGCACCGTGGAGACGTGCCAGGAGAGCAAGTGCTCCACCTCCACGTACTGGTTGCCGGAGGAGGCCCAGCGCCGGCCTACGGCGTGCAGGGTGGGAACCATGACGTCCTGCCAGGCGACCACCACACCGTGGCGCTCGACGACCGCGGTGAGCCGCTTCTCGAGCGCGGGGGCGTCCAGCCGCACGGCTGAGCGGGCGAGGCCGCGGCATTCCTGGCGTACGTCACCGAGAGGAAGTGCGCCAGCGGCCCGCGAACGCCCCCCGGGCGACGGGGGAGGGGAGGCGGTGGCGGATTCCGCCGTGGAGACCCGGTCCGCGGCACTGCTGCGGGCACAACGGGCCGCGTCGGCGGGCGGAATGCCGGCCGCCGTCAGGCGGCACATGTCCTCGACCGTGGCCACGTCCATCGCTGTCCAGCGCCGGTGCCCGCCCTCGGTGCGGGCGGTGGGCCCGATGCCGTAGCGGCGGTCCCAGGAGCGCAGAGTCATGGGTGAGACGCCGAGACGGTGTGCCAGCACCCCCGTGGCCAGACCGGCGTCGGGCGGGACGGAGGGCTGCGCGGCGGAGGGCTGCGCGGCAGAGTCCATGACGGTCAGTGTTCCTCTCTTCTGGTCTCCGGCGGACCGGAGCAAGGTCCGTACGCCCGGCCCGGCAGGAACCGGGTGCTCTGCCGCGCACCGGCCCGGCCGTGTCCGGGCCGGTGCGGCCCCGCGTGACGGGCAACGTGGCGGCCACCGGCCTCCCGGCCCCGCAAGCGGGGCCGCTCCGTCCTCGGACGGTGTGTGGAGCGTCAGTGTGCCCGTTCCCCGGCCGAGGCCTCCAGGCTGCGGGCCAGGCGCAGCAGCCCGCGCCGGACATGGCTCTTGACCGTACCCAACGGCCATCCAGTGGCGTGGGCGATCTGCGTCTGCGTCAGGTCGGCGTAGAAGACCAGGCACAGTACCCGCCGCTGGTCCTCGGGAAGGCCGCGCAGTTCCCGGGTGACGTCCACGCGGTTCACCACCGCGTCCTGTGCGCACAACAGGTCCGGCGGGCAGGACAGCTGACGGGCCGCCGCGACGGCGAGGTCCGTGCGCCGGGTCCGGGCGGACAGGGCATCGGCGATCTTGCGCCGCGCGATGCCCACGAGCCAGGCGGGCAGCGGCCCGCGGCCCGGGCAGTAGCCGTGGCGACCGCGCCAGGCGGCGAGGAACACCGTCTGGGTGAGGTCTTCGGCCTCCGCGCTATCACCCAGAGAACGCCGAGCCAGCGACAGCACAAGCGGCGCCCAGCGGCGGTAGACCGCCTCCATGCCGTCCTCGTCGCCGGCCGTGAAACGTAAGACCACGTCATTCTCCGGGTCCGCCACGGAGGGGGACGGGGGTTCGATCACGACGAGTGCGGTCATGCGGACTGCTCCTTCACGGGTGGCTCTCTGCCTCGCCGCCACATTCCGGCCCACCACCCGATGGCCACAACTCGCATCGAATCTGCATCGGATCAACCACCGTGCCCGCATGGACGGATGCACCCGCGCCGGGAGGAGTACAAGGCCCGGCAAGTCCTTCGGCGCCAGCGGAGCGGACACCGAACGCGACAGGGCCCGGCGCGCCGCGGACTGCTGGAGCGAGGTCCGCCAGGCCCTCCTGACCCGCGAACAGACCAGCGCCTGCGAGCGCTCCTTCCGTCAGGGGCACGCACGGCGGCCCCTGACGGCCGACGTTCGCCGACCGTCACGGGCTGGGCCTCGCCCACCCCGTGCGGCGGGAGCTCGAAGCCCTGGAACCGGGCGAACCCCAGCGCCTGGTCCCCGACGCCGTCACCCGGTATGCCGACCGTGACGCTTCGCCCGGCAGGTCGCCCGCGAGCAAGACCAACGCCACGCCCCGGCCGCCTTTCCGGACGGCTGGGACGTGGCGGCCGGAGGACCACGGCCGCAGGGCTGGACGGACGCCCGCGCACTCAGGCGGATACGGATACGGATGCGGATGCCGGTGCGGATGCTGGGTGCAGCGATACGAGCGGGAGCGGTCAGCGCCCACCGCGGACGCGTCGCCGACCACGGCAGCCACAACGCCGCACTCCTCGGTGAAGGCGCCGCCTTCTTCTCCTGGAGAACGCCGCCACGTTGCGATCACCGCTCGGCATCCTGATGGGTAAGTCCTCTACCCCTCGGCGGCCTTCGCTGTGCCGCGGAGCCCTGATGACCCAGGCGGCCTCTTGCCCAGGCGGCCTCGATCTGACCGGTCCCACGGTGGCCGGGGCGGCACGGGCGCGGCCGAAGAGCGCTGCGCGCAGGCGGACCGCACATCGCGCGGACGGTGTCCGAGGCACGTCGTAATCTTCCCTGGATCCGACTGCTCCGGGAGATTTGCATGTCCGCTCGTACCCAGCTCCGTGCCACCGTCCCCGCTCTCCTGCCTCCGTCTCAGGCCGGTCCACCGCAGATCACGGGGCTGCCGGGGTGCAGGATGCTCGTCCAGCGATGCGACGACGAGGTCGTGGCCCGCGCCCTGGACGACACCTTCGCCGCGCGCCCGGGGCCGGGCATCCGCTTCCCCGCGCCGTGGCCCCGTCACTGCGGAACCTGGGAAGTGGCCCCGGACGCGAGCCTGGCGGTCTTCGCCGGGGTTCATGCCGTGTGCGCGGTGGAGCCGTCGGGCGCAGTGCGCTGGGAGGTCCGCCACGGGTGCTGGTCCGGCGCGTGCCGGGAATCGCACGAGTCGTACGCCGAGTACGCCAGTCGGCAGGACCACCGGTACCCGGAGAGCGGATCCGTCGGCTTCTCCGCGGACGGCCGGCTCGTCTGGGCCCATGTGCGCGGCCCGTTGCCCGGGGGCGAGCTGAGCCCCGACACGGTCGACGAGTGGCTGGTCATCGACGCGGGGAGCGGGCAGGTGCGCGCGCGGGCCGACGCCGAAGCCGCGGCGGCAGGGAGCTTCCACCTTCCCCACCCTGCCGATCCCCACCAGATGGGGCTGAGCATCGGCGAAGGGCAGGACGGAGCACCATTGCGCTGGGGCAGGTGGGACGGGAACGCACTGGCCGTGGACTGTCTGGACGGCGATCTGTGCCTGCTGGACCTCAGCCCCTCGGGCGACCGGCTCATGACGGTCTCCCACGACCAGAACTCCCTCGCCGTACGGGATTCCCGTGGCTCCGTGGTGGCCGGGCTGGAGTGGGAAGCCGGGACGGTGATCCCCCCGAATCCCGGCGCTCCCGCCGACGACGAGGACGGGCCGGAGGCCTGCTGGGACTGGGCGGGCGGCTTTCTCGACGAGAACACCCTGCTCGTCTCGACCACCGAGAGCGACGACGAGTGGGGACAGGGCCGTCACTGGCTGGTCGACACCACGGGGCCAGGCGGATTCGTGCCGGTCGACTACCCCTTGCCGGTCTCCTGCGAGCCGACCGCACTGGGCGGCGGCGCCTGGACCACGCTGTCCCCGGGCCGCGACGTCCTCCACGTCTGGGAGCTGGACGGGCCGGAAGAAGGCTGATCCCAGCCGGACTCGCACACGTCGACCGGAGCCTGTACCGGCCGGAGGCGCCTGTGCACCGTCAGGGCCAGCAGGCGAGTCGTACCGCCGGGCTCAGCAGGATCACCCGGAGGCGTGAGCCCCCGGTGCTGCTGATCCACCGGTTGCCCAGGCCAGTGGTCATGGGCAGCCCGTCCCAGACAACGGCACCTCTTCCCGCGCGACAGCCGCGGGGAGGAGGCCCCCTCGTATCCCGGAACCGGCGGTCGCGCGGAAGGGCACACGTGCCGGTATGGCGCGTGAGCGGGCGCAGCGGCTGGCCGTGGTGGACCGGACGCGAGGGATCGTGAACGGGTACGCGCCGATGAAGGCCACAGGACGCGGGCAAGAGGCCGCCGCACGGGCTCATCAAGCAGGGAGCGGCCGACGGGTCCTGACGGCCCGGCAGGCGGCGTACCTGGACCATGGTCAGCAGATCCGCAACGGGATGGCGCACGGCCAGCTCGTCCGGCGGATCCACCGGACCACCCGGCTTGTTGGCACCCAGCCGCAAGACAGGCCCGATGGCAGGAGCGTGCGACGTGAAAGCCCGGCAGTGACCCTGGCACACCAGCCTGTGCCAGGTGCCGCGCTCCGTCAGAGGCGCCCCGCAACCGGCGATGTCATGAGGGCTGCCACTGCGGCCGGACCGGTGGCCTCTCTCACCTTCGACAAGGTGGCCCCGACAGTCCGCACCGAGGTGAACGCCTCGGTCTGTACGGGCATCCACGACGCATGAGCGCTGCTCAGCGGGCCTGTTCTGCCAGCGGCAGAACACCGCCGGACCGAGTCCGACGATCACTACAGTCCGTCTCATGACGACGATGACGACGATCACGACGCGTACGGTCGAGTACCCGGCTGACGGTCTGACGATGACCGGGCACCTCGCGCTCCCGGCCGGTGCCGGCCGTCGGCCCGGGGTGCTGCTCGGGCCGGAGGGCACCGGGCTCAGCGACGTCGAGCGCCGCCGGGCCGATGCTCTCGCCGAGCTGGGGTATGTAGCGCTGGCCTTCGATCTTCACGGCGGGCGCTATGTGAGTGACCCCGAGGAGATGCTGGCCCGTTGCATGCCACTGCTCGCTGATCCCGGCCGGATGCGGGGCATCGGCCACGCGGCGCTCGACGTGTTGCGCGCCGAACCGCGGACCGACCCCGACCGGATCGCCGCCGTCGGCTACGGAACCGGGGGCGCCGTCGGGCTGGAACTCGGACGCGACGGCGTCAGCCTGCGCGCGATCGGGACAGTCAACGCACTGACCACGGGCCGACCGGGCGAAGCGGCGCGCATTCGCTGCCCGGTGTGGGCCGGGGTCGGGTCGGAAGACCCGATCATGCCGCCCGCGCAACGGAACGCGTTCACCGCTGAGATGCAGGCCGCGGGAGTCGACTGGCGCCTCACGGTCTACGGCGGCGCCTTGCATGCCTTCCACCACCCGCCGGTCGGCCACCCCGTGGTCCCCGGCGTCGGCTACCACCCGCGGCACGCGCAGCGAGCCTGGCGCGACGTCGTCGACCTGCTCGCCGAGTGCCTGCCCGTGACGGAGGATCTGGGGGCGTGATCCGGGCAGGCGTGCTGGCGCCAGACCTGGCCGGCGTCGGGCACTGACCGTCCACTCCTCTCAAGTCCGCCCAGTAGAACCGCAGTCGGTCGTGTGCTCGATCGCGAAGACGCTTTCGCGCCTGCCGCAGCGAATGCCGGATGTGCCGCGGCAGAGCCCCTACGGTGATCACCGCGACCTGCGGCGGACCGGTCCAGCCGCCGGGGCGAGGTGCGCGCCTTCACTGCGGCGGTGCCGGAAGGGTGGGACGGCGCTACGGGCCGACGCCTCCCGCGCGGCCCACCGCGAGCCCATGGCTCAGCTCAACCGATCCGCTCTGCCCGCTCGACTCTCCGGTCCGGGGCCTGCGCGGCGCGGCCCCTGGCAGGCCGTCATTCCTCCAGCACGCCGGTGACCAGCAGCCGCAGCGACCGTGCCAGCCGCTGGGTCTCGCCCTGCCCCAGCAGGTGCACGATCGGCCCGTTCTGCAGTGAGCCAAGCAGGACATGCGCGAGCAACTCGGCGTCCAGGGCGGGACGTTCCTCGGTGATCAGCGCGCTGATGTGGCCGTGCCAGAGCCCGTAGACGGAATGCTGTTCCCGTGAGTCCTCCTGGACGTCGCGGGGGACTGCCGCGGCCTCGCCGAGAGCGGCCAGCAGACCCTTGTTCCGGCCGACCACGTCCACGACCGCGTCGAGGAAGGCCAGCAGCCGCTGCCTGGGAGGGGCGCCCGGTCCCAGCGGCGGCGGGCCGTCCGTGACCGCTTCGTGCAAGGCGTGCGCGCGTTCCAGCATCAGCTCTCGCATCAGGCCCGCCCGACTGCCGAAACGGTGGAACACCGTGCCCTTCCCGACCCCGGCCGCGGCGGCGATGCGCTCCATCGAGACCTGCTCCGGCGGGTGTTCGGAGAGGAGGCGCTCGGTGGCCGTCAGGATCGCGCGCCGATTGCGTGCCGCGTCGGCGCGTTCGCGGCGGCCTTCCGTCATCAGCTCTCTCCTCGCCCAGGGGCCATGACCCGTAGTCAACTGGACCGGCGGTCCAGTACGGTTGAATTGGACCGCTGGTCCAGTTTAGAACACCACCCCGTTAGAGGAGATCTGTCATGCGACGTATCCGCTACCACTCCTACGGAGGCCCCGAGGTCCTCACCCTGGAGGAAGCCCCCGTTCCCGTCCCGGAGGCGGGACAGGTGCTCATCCGGGCCGAGGCGATCGGCGCGAACTTCGTGGATACCCAGCTCCGGCGCGGCATGGCCCAGGCCGAGCTCTACTCCCGGCCCTTACCCAGGTCCCTCACCGGCGACGTGGTGGGCACGGTCGAGGCCGTCGGGCCGAACGCCGATCCGGTCCTGATCGGGCAGCGGATAGCCACGGCCTCCGAGGACGCGTTCTGCGACCTCGTCCTCGCTGACGCCCAGCACCTCGTCCCCGTACCCGACCGGCTCGACGCGGGCACAGCCAGCGCACTTCCGATGGCGGCACCGGTGGCCCTGGGCGTGCTGCGCGCCGGGCGGCTGACGCGGGGCGAGACCGTACTGGTGCACTCCGCCGCGGGCACCATCGGCCATCTCGCCGTGCAGCTCGCGAAGATTCTGGGCGCGGGCAGGGTCATCGCCACGGCCGGCACGGCCGCCAAGCTGGACTTCGCCCGCGCCCACGGTGCCGACACCGGCGTCAACTACACCGACGAGGACTGGCCGGAGCAGATCCGCGCGGCCGCACCCGGCGGCGTGGACGTCGTCCTCGACGCGGTCGGCGGCGAGATCCTGCACCGCAGCCTGGACGTACTGGCCCCCTACGGGCGTCTGGTGACGTACGGAGCCGCGAGCGGCGAGCTAGGCAGCATCCCCGTCACCAGCCTCTTCGCCCTGAGGTCCGTCACCGGGTTTTCCCTCCTGGCCGCGCATGCGGCCGACGCCGAGCGCACCGCGAGGGAGCTGGCTGAACTGACCGAGTACGTGACCCAGGGGCTGCTGCGCACAGCGGTCCACGCCCGGTTGCCACTGACCGAGTCCAGTGAGGTGCACCGGCTGCTGGAGAGCCGTGCGCCACTGGGCCGCGTACTGGTCGCCCCGTAGGACCAGACACAATTCTCTGACGCCTCCACCTGCCCGCCACCGGCGGCCGGCCGCCCTGACAGGTGGTCGGCCGTCGGCGGCGGGCACGTCAGTGTCGTCATTTCCCGGTACGGGCACAGCACGGCACCACGCCTCACCCGAAACCCTGGTCACGGCCCTCATAAACCCCATCGAATGCAACCCCCCGGGGGGCGCAAGGTGAACGTTTCCCCCGGCCCGATCTCCGCGCCCCCAGACCGGCACCGCCACCTGCCGCGCCCACACCCACCGCCAGGCCACCGACCTCCTGACCACCGACATCACGGTCATTAACGCCACCTGCACATCGGGCGGGAAGCCGGGGCCGTGGTCGCGGACGTGAATCCGTATCCGGATCTCGACAGCGCCGTCGCCGTACTGGAGGGCGCTGGTGACCAGGCTGGCCGCCGCGCGTTCCAGACGATTCGGCCCGGCCACCGCATTCCGGGCCGCGCCCGCTTCGGACGCGGCCACCTCGTCGAACGCCCCGAGGCTCACGCGGCATGAACAGGATGCCAGAATTGTCCGATGACCAGCGCTAAAGACACAGTCCACCAGTTCCTGCTGCAGGTGCGATCGGGGCTGCACCCCGGCCAGGCCGACCGCTTCATGGCCAGCCGGGTCCACGCCCACCAGATCGTCTCGGAGGCGCCGGTGGTCGTGGAGCGAACACCGCGGCAGTACGCCGAGCACGTCCAGGAGATGCTCGACGCCTACGGCCCCTTCACGCTGACCGTGGACGAACTCATCGCCGACGGCGATCGTGTCTACGCCCGCTGGACGCAGACCGGACGACATGTCGGATCCATCGATCACTTTCCGCCGACCGGTGCGCAGATCACCGCGATGACCAGTGCGGTCTATCGAGTCGAGGACGGCCTGATCGCCGAGTACTGGATTCAGATCGACCGGCACGGAATCACAGCCCAGCTGGAGCGAGCCGCCGCCCGGCAGGACCGCGGCTCAAGCACCGCGACCTGAACCTGCCCAGGCGCTACAGCTTCACCACCATCGTCCCGGCCGCTGGCGCCCCGCACCCGCTGCGCGGCCCGGACGCGGTGGGGGCCGGGCAAGGACGGCGACGGCGGGACGCTGCGGTGAGCCCGGCCCGCCGGGCTCCACCGCGGCACTGCCGCAGGCGGCGCTGACGGCCGGGAGGAAGAGGCGCTGCGCCTGATGGCCAGCGGTCTGTCCGACCCGGAGATCGCGCAGTCGTTCACGGTGGGCCTGGAGACGGTGAAGACGCGCGTCGGGAACGCCTGACGTCCATGCCGGGCGTCGGCGTCAGGACCGGGGCCCGGATCCTGATCGAGGTCGGCGACGGCAGCACCTTCCCGACCGCAGGCCACCTCGCCGCCTACGCCGGGCTTGCCCCGGCAACCCGCAGCTCCGGGTCCTCGATCCGAGGCGAACAACCCTCCCGGAGGGGAAACAAGCAGCTCAAGAGGGCTTTCTTCCTCTCCGCATTCGCCGCGCTGGGCGACCCGGCCTCCCGGACCTACTACGACAGGAAGACCGCCCAGGGCACACACCACACACAGGACCTGCTCTGCCTGGCCAGACGCCGGGGCCGACGCCCTGTTCGCCATGCTCCGCGACGGAACCTTCTGCGAACCCCGGACATCCGGAGCGATGCAACGGCACCAAGCCCCGTCAGCGAGCCCCTACATCTGGTGGACCTCCACGGAGAACCCTTCTGCCCATACGGAGTTCAGGTGCTCCGCATGCGCACCCAGCCATTGGCGCGTGCCAGAGAACTGTGCTGTCAGTTCGACGAGCACGTAGTCCTCGGCACCATCTGTCGGCCCACCACAGACACAGCAACGCAGGCGCTCGCTCACCACGCCCGTCCACTCCGGTCCGTCCCCGCCCACTGCCTCATCCGCATCCACGGAACACATCGTTCCAGACGCCCTGAACCAGCACCCTTTCACCTTGACCAACGAGATAGGGGCACCCCCGGGCAGGCCCGGTTACGGGAACTCGGGGAGTTACCCGCCCCGTGGCGGGAGCCGGCCGTGCAGGAGTCCCGGGAGGCCCTGACGATGGCCCGGCCCTCCTCGACACCACCCTGTGCAAGCGGTGAGCGCACCGGCTGGCCCGGCTATGCGGCGTTTTCGTCGCCAGGCGGGTTGGCGGTTGCCGCGCGGGCGGTGACCAGGCCCGATTCGTAGGCCGCGATGACCGCCTGGGCGCGGTCACGGACGTCGAGCTTGCCGAAGATGCTGGTGATGTAGTTCTTGACCGTGGAGACGCTTATGTCCAGGGTGCGGGAGATCCCGGTGTTGTCGAGACCGGTGGCCATCAGACGCCACACCTCGACCTCCCGGGGCGTGAGTCCGGCCAGGTCGGTGGGGAGTGGCTGCGACGCGCTGTGAGGGGCCCGAACATAGGTGGAGATCAGCCGGGTCAGCAGGCGTGGCGCGACGACGGCCTCGCCTGCGTGGACCGTGCGGATCGCCGCGCTCAGGTCCTCCGGCGAGCTGTCCTTGGGCAGGAACCCGTAAGCTCCGGCGCGCAGGGCGCCCACGACGTACTCGTCCATGTCGAAGGTGCTGAGGGCCAGGACCCGGCAGCCGGGCACGGCGGCGGCGAGTTCCCCGGTCGCGCCGACCCCGTCGAGGACGGGCATGCGGATGTCCATCACGACGACGTCGGGGCGCAGCCGGCGGGCGAGGGCGACGGCCTGGGCGCCGTTCTCGGCCTCTCCCACGACCTCGAAGGACGGGTCGGGGGAGAGGATCAGCGACAGGCCGCGCCGGACCAGCGGCTGGTCGTCCGCGATCAGTACCCTGATCCTCGGTGCGCTCGGTCGGTTTCCGTTCATCGATGTGCCCTCTCGTGCTGGACGGCCGCGTCGTCCGTGGTCAGCGGCAGGTCGGCGACCACGGCGAACCCCCCGTCGGCCAGCGGGCCGACGCTGAGGGTGCCGCCGTGCAGGGCGACGCGCTCGCGCATGCCGATCAGGCCGTAACCACCCGGGCCCACCGCCGACGCCCCCTCCTGCGGCGGTGCGCTCCCACCATCGTCCCGCACTTCGACGGTGACCCGATCCTGGCGATACGTCAGCTGTACGGACGCGCGGGCGGGCCCCGCGTACTTGCGGGCGTTGGTGAGGGCTTCCTGGATGATCCTGAACACCGTGAGGCCGACGGTCGGCGGCAGCGGACGCTGAGGCCCGTGGACGCTGAACTCGGTCGGCAGTCCCGCAAGGCGGGATTCGGCCACCAGACGGTCGAGGTCGTCGACGCCCGGCTGGGGCTGCGACGGCGCGGACTCCGGTTCGTCACCGGCCCGCAGCACATCGAGGAGCTGGCGCATCTCGCGCAGGGCGAGCCGCCCGGAGGACTCCAGGGTGACCAGGGCGTCCCGGACCACCTCCGGCCGGGCGAGGTTGGCCCGGGCTCCGCCAGCCATCAGCTGCATGGAGGTGATGTGGTGGGCCACGATGTCGTGCAGCTCCCGTGCGATGCGGCGGCGTTCGTCGGCCACCGCACGGTCGGCGAGAAGTCTGCGGTTCGCCGCCACCTCCCGCTGCCAGCGGTTGACCGCCATGGCGGTGCCGACGACGATCAGGGCGGAGAGGGGCGTGACAGCGGCATCCTGCCAGGGCGGAATCCGGCCGTGGCTCTGGCTCAGCAGCGTCAGCGACACCGTCGCGACGGCCGCGACCGCTGTCACCCGGCCGCCGCGGGCCCTGGCGACCGAGTACAGCGCGACCAGCAGGACGGCACCGAAGTGCCTGGGCAGCGGCGCGGTCAGGGTGGCCGTCGTATCGAGTGCCAGTACGGCAGCGAGCGCCACCACCGGGTGGCTGCGCCGGACGAGCAGCGGCAGGGCTGCCAGCGCGACGAGGAAGAACCCGGCCACGCTCACGGCGTACCGGCCGTCGGGGTCGTCGAAGAACACGTAGCTGAGCAGGTTCATCGCGCAGGCCCCGCCGGTCACGAGTGCGTCGTTACGGGACCACGGCGGCCCGGCGCTGTCGATGCCCAGCGGCTCCCGGGCATCGCCGGGCCCGATGTGTCGCCGCGTGCGCATGCCTGTTCTCCCTGTGTCCGGCCTCCCTGCCCTCGGCACAGGGTTTCACAGCAGCCGCAGTGGCCGCGCCGCCGACGGCAGTTCGCAGCCCGTGACCAGGATCAGGACCCGGATCAGGACCAGGACCATGACCCGGATCGTGACCAGGCCCTGGGTCCTGGTCCCTGGCCGGGGCAGGACCCAGGGCCCAGGCCAGGATCATCCGTGGCCAGGACGCTTCCCGGCCCCTCGGGGTGATCGTCTGGATACCGGCCGGGAGCCCCCGGCAGACGTCCGCATCCAAGTCCGTCCGCCGGAGGACATCGTGATCCGCGCCCTGACCGGATACTCCACCAGACACCCGTGGAAAGTCATCGCCCTCTGGGCGGTGCTGGGTGTCGTGCTGAGCGCCCTGGCCCCGACACTGATCGGCCGCGTCACCCAGAACCAGACCGGGGATTTCCTGCCCGGGAGCTACGACTCGGCCGCCGCCCTGGAGATCGCCGAGGAGCAGTTCGGGGCGAACCCCGACGCCACCACCGTGACGATGCTGGTCGCCCGGTCCGACGGCAAGGCTCTCAGCCCCGCCGACCAGAAGCGGGTCGAGGCCGAGGCGGCGAAGCTGGCGCAGCGCCGGGTGATGATGCCCAGGCAGGACGACGGACCGACATTCCTGGTCCCGGACCGCTCCCAGACACCCCGGATCGCCCCGGCGATGGTGGCACCCGACCGGAGCTTCGAACTGCTCTCCGCCGAGTTGACCGGGAACCCTGCGGACCAGGGGGTCCAGGGCGTCTACCGGGCCTTCCGGGACGCCGCCCGGACACAGTTCTCCGAGGCGGGGATGCGCACCGGCTTCACCGGAAGTCTCGCCGGGACCGTCGACACCGCCGATTCCCACGAGACCGCCGCGAAGGTCGGGGGCGCTCTCCTCATGGGGCTCATCCTGCTGATCAACGTGCTG
Organism: Streptomyces sp. NPDC058195; assembly: GCF_042883525.1. NCBI lineage: Bacteria > Bacillati > Actinomycetota > Actinomycetes > Kitasatosporales > Streptomycetaceae > Streptomyces > Streptomyces sp. NPDC058195. The sequence goes on along the minus strand of NZ_JBHVVM010000031.1, from coordinate 4,268 downwards.
GTGTTCCGCAGCGTGCTGGCGGCCCTGCTGCCGCTGGTCGCGGTAGCCATGATCATCGGCGTGGCGGGGGGAGCCGTCGCGGGTGCCGCGCTGCTCACCGGGCGCAAGCTCGACGCGGGCACTCCTGATCTGATCAGCGTGGTCCTGCTCGGCATCGGCATCGACTACCTGCTGTTCCTGCTGTTCCGCTTCCGCGAGCAACTGCGCGCCCGGCCGGAGCAGTCCGCCCGCGAGGCGGCCGGGCAGGTCTCGGGCCGGGTGGGCACCGCGATCACCTCGGCGGCGCTGACCATCGTGGCCGCGTTCGCCACGCTGGGCGTGGCGGCCTTCGGCCAGTTCCGCTCGCTGGGCCCCGCCATCGCCGTCGCGGTCCTGGTGATGCTGCTCGGCAGCCTCACCCTGCTGCCAGCGCTGCTCGCGGCCGCCGGGCGCAAGATGTTCTGGCCCTCCAAGGCCCTTGACGAGGAGTCCGGCGGAGGCCGTGCCGCCCGCTTCGGGGCTCTGGTCGCACGACGGCCACTGACGATGGTGGCCGCCTCCGCCGCCCTGCTTGCCGCGCTGGCCGCCGGGCTGATCGGGATCCGCATGGAATACGGCCAGGTCAACGGCGCTGCCAAGACCCCCGCGGCGGCTACCGCGACCGAGATATCCCGTGCGCTGCCGGCCGGAGTGTCGGACCCGACGAGCGTCTTCGTCACCGCCACGGACGGCGGCACCCTCACCGCAGGCCGGCTCGACGGCCTCTCCCGTGCTCTCACCCAGGTCAAGGGCGTGGGCCAGGTCGCACGGACCGTCCTGAACAAGGACCACCGCGCCGCCCGGATCGACCTCTACCCGACCGCGGACCCGCAGAGCCAGCAGGCCCGCGACCTGGCCTCCGGACCCGTGCGGGCAGCGGTCACCCAGCACACACCTGCCGGAACGACGGCACACGTGGGCGGAACAGCGGCGATCTACGCCGACATCTCCACCGCCGTCGACCACGACCTGAAGACCGTGTTCCCGGTCGCGGCCGCACTGATCGCGCTGATCCTCCTGCTGCTCCTGCGCAGCCTGCTCGCACCGGTGATCCTGCTGCTCTCCGTCGGGCTCGGCTTCGCCGCCACCCTCGGTGCCGCCACCCTGCTGTTCCAGCACGGCCTCGGCAAGCCGGGCGTCAGCTTCTCCCTCCCGCTCGTCCTGTTCCTGTTCGTCGTGGCACTGGGCACCGACTACAACATCCTGATCAGCGACCGGATCCGGGAGGAAATGCAGCGGCCTGGCCCGGCCCGCGCCGCCGTTGCCCGCGCGCTGCGGCACACGGCACCGGCCATCGCGACGGCCGGACTGGTCCTCGCCGCCTCCTTCGCCTCGCTCGCCACGACCCCGGGCAACGAACAGATCGCCTTCGCGATGACGCTCGGAATCCTGCTCTCCGCGCTCGTCCTCTCGCTGGTGCTGGTCCCCGCCTTTGCCGCACTTCTCGGACGAAGCATCTGGTGGCCGGTCCGCCCACGGCCCACCAAGGGCGGCCACCCGCAGCACCGTGCGAACGCACCTGTCCCGGAACCCGGCCGGGTCATGATGGCGGACTGACCGAACCGCTCAGGTGACCCGCGAGCACCCCATCGGTCCGGCATGGCCTCGCATGGCTGAACGTGCGCACCCGTGACAGGCACCAGACGTTCCAAGAGCCGCCAGAAACACTCTGGAAGACCACGGGAAATCTTGAAATCGTGCCCAGCCCAGGCAGGTCCGCCCTGATCGATATCCGGCGAAGCGGTTGAGCCGGACAGCCAGGCAGCCAGGCAGCCAGGCAGCCAGATAGCCGGACAGTCAGATAGCCGGGCAGCCGGGCAGCCGGGCAGCCGGACAGCCAGAACAAGATCTTGATCGGACTTCTGGATTCACAGCGACGAGGGCGTCCGGTACCGAGCCGAAGCCGGCTTCCGCGCTGCCCTGGACACCGCGTTTTGCGCCACCGGCCGTACCCACCAACCCAAGGACACCCGTGACCATCCTCAGCCCCACCACGCGGCGCGCCTATGCCGCGAGCCTCACCCTCGCCGCCTGCCTCATCACTTCCCCCACCCTGGCCTCAGCTTCAGAGGCCCCCGCCAAGAACGGAACCGGAGCCGGGCTCGACCAGTACTACCGGCAACACCTCGGCTGGGGCAGCTGCGTCACGGGCCCCGCCGACACGATGGGCCGCGATCTGGACAAGGCCGGTGTGCAGTGCGCGGACGTCACCGTGCCGCTCGACTACGCCCACCCCGCAGGGCGCACGATCACCCTCGCGATATCCCGGCTCAAGGCCACTGACACCCACCACCGCATCGGATCGATCCTGCTGAACAACGGCGGGCCAGGCGGACCTTCAGTCCAGTCGCCGCCGGACGTCCGCAAGGCGATGAGAGACGTCGGCGCGCGCTACGACATCGTCGGCTTCGACCCGCGCTTCGTCGGCCGCAGCACCCCGCTGGACTGCGGCTGGCCCGTAGGCACGTCCTGGTTCTCGGCCGGCACCAGCCGGGCAGGCTTCGACCGCCAGGTCGCCCTGCAGAAGGGGCTTGCCAGGAAGTGCCGCACCCGTGACGCCTCAGTGCTGCCGTACATCAGCACCCGCAACACGGCCCGTGACATGGATGTCGTCCGTGGCGCGCTCGGCGAGCGGAAGATCTCCTACCTCGGCTACTCGTACGGCACCTACTTGGGCACGGTCTACACCCAGATGTTCCCCGGCCGCTACGACCGCGTCGTGCTCGACGGCGCGGTTGCCCCCGCCGACTACGGCCCCCGCCTGACGAAGGGCACCGAGCGCGCGAGCGAGAAGGCGCTGTCCGCCTGGGCCGCGTGGGCGGCGGACCGAGACGCCGCCTACGGCCTCGGCCACACCCGCGCCCACGTGCTCACCACCGTCGACCGCGTCCTCGAAGCGTCCGCCCGCGGTCCGCTGACCGTCGGCACCGGCTTGGACGCCTTCCGGATCGACGACACCCAGGTGCCAGTCCTCCTCTACTCCAGCATCGGGGACGACACCGATCCGACCCGGGCGTTCCTCGCCGAGCAGCTGGCCGTGCTGAGCAGGGCCGCACAGGGCACGGCGCCGACGCCGCTCTCGCCGGAGTTCGCCGCGACGCTGCGCTACCTGCTGCACGGCGCGGCCGAACCGTCGGGAGTGCAGGCCGCGATCCTCTGCGGGGACGTGGCCGCCCCGCGCGACCCCGAGGTCTACTGGCGCGACATCGAGCGCAGCCGGGCCGCGCACCCGGTGTTCGGACCGATGACCAACAACATCGGCCCCTGCGCCTTCTGGGACCGCCCCCACGAGAAACCCACCCAGGTCCGCAGTGACGCCCCCGTACTGATCGTGGCCGCCACCGGCGACCCCCGCACCACCTACAAGAGCAGCATGACCCTGCACGAGCAACTGCCCAGCTCCAAGCTGCTCACCCTCAACGGCGCCAACCGGCACGCCCTCTTCGGCCGCTACGGCAACGCCTGCGTGGACGACGAGGTCAACAGGTACCTGGCTACCGGCAAACTGCCGACGGAGAATCAGACCTGCGGCAAGCGCGGCGGTGAGGCTTCTTCGTCGGATGGGATGACGACGAAGGTGCTGTCCGCGCCGATGGGGGCGTCGACCAGCATCAACACCGCGGCGATCACGGGTGCGGCTGCCGTGCTGATCGTCGCCGGTGGCACCGCCGCCGCAGTACGCCGCCGCACGACCCGCCACGCCGCCTGAGCGGAACCGGAGCAGCCCGAAGGCGGCATCCCCCTGCGGGGTGCCGCCTTCCGCCAGCGTCTGGCCCACCGTCATCCGCCCCAGCCCCCTGACCACTCCCAGCATCCGGACCTCGGAATCGGCCAGTGTGTCCCTGCCGGGCGGGCGGATCACGTGATGCCGAAGTACCGCGCCCGCCAAGTACGCCGCGCCCCGAAGTGCTCCAGTGCGCCGCGGCTCTCGCAGCCGCTCTCCAGCAGTCCCCGGGGACGCCCACGTAGCCGAGTGCGGCCAGCGCCCGCTCCGCGATGGCGAGGCCGGCGAGGTCCAGTACCCCTTCCTCGCGGGCCTCTTCCGTACCGGGGAAGGCCCCCGGGCCGTCGGCGCAGACCTCGGCGAGGGAGCCGGACTCACCCACGCGGACCACGAGCGGACGGCCGGGCTCAGCCGGGTGTCCCTTCCCTAACCCCTAGGAGTTGTCGTCAAAGTGTCAGGCCCACATCAGGATTGATGCGAGGGTGACGGCCGCTTTGTAGGACTGGGCGGTCTTGTCGTAGCGGGT
>NZ_JBHVVM010000030.1:0-114825 GCF_042883525.1 Streptomyces sp. NPDC058195 | reverse complement strand
TGAACGGGGCTATCCAGGACGACTCCGACGCCGTGATCACACCAGCCATCGCAAGATCATCTCACCCCTGACCAGCAGTTACGGGACAGCCCTTAGGGTGAGGCAAAGAGAAGAGGCGCCCATGGACGGCGAACTGGCCACCGCGATCGTCGCGACTGCGGTGAGTGTGGTCGCTACGGGCTACGCGGCGATGCAGGCGCACATCGCCAAGGGCGCTGCCCGTTCCGCCGAGGCCCAAGTAGCCCTGATGCTCCGGTAGATCGAGGGGGAGGAAACAGACCGCTTCGAGACCCGCGGACCGCAGTTCAGCATCGAATTGGCCCATCCCGATGAGTCCGACGTGAACGTGCCGTAACGTGGCCAAGGCGCCTAACTCCGCTGACAGAGGGCACCGGGCTCTTCGACGGATCGTTTCCTGTTCTACGCCGCAGCCTGCGCCGTCTGAGGTCGAGTGAGGAGCGTCTGGCCCATCGCCCGCTCGACCGAGATCAAGAGAACAACGCGCTCAGGATCCGGGGCCGGCATGCGCCCGTACCGCTGTCCATAGCGGGCAACGGCGTCTTCGACCACTGCCGCGTCGGCACAGACCTCCGCCACGCTTTCGAGCGTGGCCCACCGGCCGCCGTCGACCTGGCACACGGCGACTTGCGCCAGCCCGTCACACGCGAGGATGTTGGCGACTTTCCTGCTCGATTTGCGGGTGATAACTCGGGCTACTCCAGCGGCGGCATCGACCGTCACGCCGACAGGTACAACGTGAGGTCGACCGTCAGGCCGTAGCGTGGCCATGGTGCACAGGTGGTACTCGTTCCAGAACTCCAGGTAACTGGAAGGTTGGCTCAATATCGCTTTCGACATGACTGAAAGCGTAATGGCGATCCCTGGGGTAACTGTCCGGAAGTGACCATGGCCACAAGCGTCCGGGATGGGCGATTAATGCGGATACCCCACCTTGTGTCGGAAGTTGCATTCATCTGAGCGTCTCGGATTAATAACGGAGTTGACCGGCAATTCGGGGCCGTGAGGCGTCCATGCCAGGAATTCAGATCCCTGAATTAGAGCCATGATCAAATTCGCGGTGGTCGTTTTACTCCCATTTGGATCACTGGGGCATCCAAGGGGCATCCCGATTCGATCATGCTTTTCAAGTCATTCCACGTATAGGTCGTCACGTACTGTCCAACAAGGTTCCTGGAGACTCCATCGAGGGAGCTTTCCGCACGTCATGTGGTGTTCGCGTTCGTGACATCAGTGCGGCGAAGCCATCTGGAGGGCGTGGAGCTCCGGGCCCGTCGAGGGACTGGGCTTGGCGCGCGGACATGGTCGCCTGCGGCTGTTCTCCGGCATTGGGAACTGGACGTCATCGTTACGGGCGCGGTGTCGCCCGGCTCGGGGGAGCCATCAGCCGGTTGAAGGGATTACTCAATGTGGTCAGGGAAGAGCGGTCGAGACGCCGCTGAGTTTGGGGTGCCTGCTCAGGGCGGGCCGGGCCGCAGACGATTTGGACGCTGGCGCATGGCAGCAGCGAACCGGACGGTGGAGAAGGATTTGCACCGCCTGATCCGCCGCGAACTACAAGACCTCGGGATTACTCCCCCGCTTGACGTGGAAGAGCTTTGCCAGGCTCTCAGTCGGCGGAGGGGGCGGTCCCTGTACCTGCGGGAGGCCCCTCTGCCCAAGCCGGGTCCTTCGGGGATGTGGGTCGAGTACGCGGACTACGACGTGATCCTTTACCAGCAGGAGACGACACGCCTGCATCAGGACCACATCAAGTTGCACGAGATCGGGCACATCCTTGTAGCGGAGAACGAGGAGACTGCGGCGAAGGCGGCCGAGGAGAAATCGGAAGAAATCGCCTGGGCCGAGGAGGCGGCTGTCTTCGTTGAGGGCTGGGCCGCCATGCTGCCGGTTTTCGCCCCCGAGACGATCAAGCGCGTTGCTCGTCGGTGCTCGTACGAGGACAGCGAGGAGTGCTCGGTCGAACTGGTCGCCACCATCATCCTGGAATGGTCCTCCGTGCTGGACGGCACCGCCCCCCTGTCGGACGATCCTGCTCTCCGGCGCGTGGAGTCGGCGCTCGGTGACCGGCGAGGATGGCTGTAACACGTGGAACTGTTTCTTCTGGGGCTCGTGGCGGCTCTCGCCTGGAAGCTCTATCAGCTAAGACGATCTCCTCACGACAAGCCGCTGCGCTCAGTCACCCTCTGCCTGGCCTGTGCTGCGCTGTCGTACCCCGTAGCCATGCCAGGCGGAGCATCTGGCGTCGACACTGTCGCCGGCCACGGGACGGCGAAGCTGATCCAGAACGTACTGCTGCTCCTCGCGGTGTACTTCCTGATGTGCTTCTACCTTTACTCGGCTGCGGACGAGGAAGCGGGCCATCGCCGGGCCCGAAAGGAAGCCGTCGTCGTCGGTTTCGTCGCGGTGGCCATCACCGTAGCCGCGCTGTCGGCGCCGCACGAGGTCTTCGCGGGCAGCTTCAGCACAGCCGACATGACGGTTCCACAGATCGCCTTCTTCTACGGTGGGGCCGGCCTCTACCTCATGTACGCCCTCGGCATGGCGGGCCGGTGGACCCGCCGCTACGCGCGCATGTCCAGGCGCCCGCACTCCACCGGTCTGTGGATGGCGGCGGTCGGTTTGAGTGGGATGGCTGTGGCCTGCGCGATCCGCGCCGTCATCGTCGCTGCTCGCTCGACCGACGTCGACGTGCCCACGCCCTTGATGGCGACAGTGGCCTTCTTCTTGATGGGGGCCATCCTGCTGTTCGCGGCAGGCATCACGTACTCGGGAGCGCGAGCCCGGATCACCTCCCTGCGGCTCTGGCTCCAGCATCGGCGCGATCACCGTCGCCTAGCGCCCCTTTGGGACCTTCTGGTGGAGGCGTACCCCGAGAACGTGCTGCGGCCGGCATCCCCGGCGGCGCTGGACCGGTGGCGGGCTCGGGGCGTGCACCGGCGCTACCACCGTCGCATCGTGGAGTGTCGAGACGGCCTGGTGGACATCAGCCCGTACTTGCTCGACGGAGACGACGACGGGGCAATCCTGAGCATCGACTCCGGGGAGCTGGCCTCCAGGCTCCGACGCGCCTCGGCTCGAATCGAGCAGGGTTTCCCCGCGCCACGGCGGGCGGTCCCTCTGGCCATGGGGCTGGGAAGCGATCGGCAGTCGGATGTGAAACAACTGATTGCGGTGTCTGACGCGCTGCGTGATGCCGCATGATCCGTAATGATCAAGGAGACGAGATGCTGATCACCGGTGGACGAGTGCTTGTCGACTCGGGGACCTACCTGGAGGACGGCGCAGTTCTCATCGAGGGCAACTCGATCACTGCTGTCGGGCCGCGCGAACAGATCGCGGCGCAGGCCGGCCCCGACGTTCCTCACTTCGCATTCGACGACGGAACCATTCTGCCGGGGCTGATCGACGCACACGTCCACCTCGCCTTCGATGGCGGGCCCGACCCGGTTTCCACGCTTCAGGACTCGACAGACGAGGTCCTGTTCGAGGACATGCGGCGTCGTGCGGAACAGCTCCTGCTCAGTGGTGTCACCACGGCCCGTGACCTTGGTGACCGGGGTGGGCTGGCGCTTCGTCTGGCTGCGGAAATCAGCGATCGTCGTACACTGGGGCCGAGGATCGTGTCCGCGGGCACGCCCGCGACCACCGTGGGCGGGCACTGCCATTTCCTCGGCGGCGAGGTCTCCGGTGAAGCCGAGATCCGTGACCTCGTTCGCCGCAACGTGGCAGCGGGGGCCGGGGTCATCAAGGCCATGGTCACTGGCGGCGGCTTGACGAAGGACGGCCCCAAGAGCCACCAGTCCCAGTTCACAGTAGAGGAACTGACCGCCCTGGTGGACGAAGCCCACGCGGCGGGTGTCCCCGTCGCAGCCCATGCGCATGGGGCCGACGGCATCACTGCGGCCGTAGAGGCCGGTGTGGACACGATCGAGCACTGCACGTGGATGACAGGCGGCGGCCTTGACTTCCGGCCGGATGTGGTGGAGCAGATCATCGACCAGGGGATTACCGTCTGTCCGGCGGTCAGCCCTCACTGGCAGATGCTCCCCCGCGTCTTCGGCGAGGAGCGCGCCGCCGCGATGTTCGATCTGGTGCGGCAGATGGCCAACGCGGGTGTACGCCTGGTGGCCGGGACGGACGCGGGCGTGCAGCGCGCGGGCTTCGACGGCTTGGTCCCGGCTCTGTCGTTCTACTCCCACCTGGGCCTGGCGAACGCTTCGATCATCGACATGGCGACGTCTAAGGCGGCCATGGCGCTGGGGCTGGGTTCCACAACGGGGCGGATCGCCCCCGGATACCGGGCGGACCTCCTCCTGGTCGATGGAGACCCGCTCTCGGACCTCGGTGCGTTGAAGGGCGTCCGGGCTGTGTTCGCCGACGGCCAGCGCTACGAGCCCTACGCAGCGGCCGAGTAGGAAGTAGCCGTTCAGTGCCCTGTTCCCTCGACCTCGTGAGTCCTGGGTGCAGGGCACTAGTCGTTGGCGTCGGGGGCGGCCTTCTTCTCGAACTCGGTCGCGAGATCGTTCAGGATCGAGAGGACGCCGGCTGGCAGACCCTCTGCGCCGAGACCGCGGGCTCGGATTCGGCCCACCTGCCCGCTCTTGGCGGCTGACATCAGCCGAAGTCCTTCGTAAACCTGCCGGGCCACCGCGTCATCCGGCTCGAAGTACAGGCGTGCGACGCCGAAGAAGTCGGCGAGACCTTCCAAGACGACCGGGGCGGGGGCTTCGGCTTCGTCGGCGCCCGTTCGGAGCGCCGCCACCTTCTCGGCCGAGGTGACCAGCGATCCCGCGTAGGTGTTCACAGCCGCCGCGATCTCGGCGTCCGTCGGTGCGGTCCCCGCTGGGTAGGAGCGCTCCAGGAGAAGGGTGATCTTCGCAGCGAGCGTTCGGGGAGGCTCCTCGACTGCCGCGACGGCGGCGGTTTCGCCTTCCACCTCTTCGCCCCGAGCCTTCGCTATCGACCGCTCCTGGGCGCGATTCACCTCGTCCACGCTGACGCCATAAGCCGCCGCCAGGTCAGGGAGGTACCTGTCCTTGAGCCGCCGGATGCCGTTTTCCGCGCCGGCCACTGGACCGTCGCTCTTGGTGCCGATGACCGCTGCCATCTCGTACCGGTAGAGGCCAGCGTCGCACCGTAGGTCAGTGAGGTCGCGCAGGCCATTGCGGGGGAACAGGACGTCCAACGGTTCCTTGAGCACCCTGGCGAGGGCGGGCAACTTCTCCTGATCCGGCACGGACGAGCCCAGTTCCCACCCCGCCACTGTCGAATCCGCAGCGCCGAGGGCAGTTGCCACGTCGGACTGCGAGATTTCGGCGGCTCGACGTACCGCGCGCACACGAGTCCTATCGAAGCGTCGAGCTGGCACGAGACCTCACCTTTGCGTGAACCGAAGAAACATCGATTCGTTGACCTTTCCTGTGAACCGGGATAGCTTCAGGCTACCGAAAAATGCAGGGATTCGCATCCCCGCCCTCGGCAGCCAGGACGTGTGCCTGTCGAGGAGAACGTCGGTCAGGGGCGGACCGGGGAGGAGGCAGGGCGATGCAAGCGAACGCTCCGTGACGCGAACAGGCAACAAAAAACCGGCGCCCGGGAGCTATCAACTCCCAAGCGCCGGGCCGGCACCCCAAGGGGCGCAATTCACATCTCGCGGGCGGCGGGGCTTTTGCACGAGAACCGCCGCACCGCACTCCTACAAATAACGGAGTATCGCATGCTCGCCATGCCGAGCGGAACCCCGGCCTGCCCGGACACTGACCGCCAGCACCGCCTCGCCGCCCAGCTCGCCGACATGATTCCGGGCGCGGCCACAATCCGGGTCAGCCTCAACGACCCGAAGCAGGTGTGGCCCCACCCGCACGCCATCGTCAAGGACGAGGCCGGGGAGACCATAGAGCTGGCCCGGACAACCGCGAAGATCGCAGCACGCTTGGTCCTGCGGTTCTGGCCGGAGGCGGACTGGACGCGACCGCACACCTTCGACCTCGCCGATGCGACCCTCACCCGCAGCGACCTGATCACCGACGGCCGGGGCCGCTGACGTGGCGCGGATACGAACCATCAAGCCGGAGGCGTTCGTCTCCGAGTCGCTCGCCGAAGTGAGCGTCGAGGCCGAGCGGACCTTCTTCGGACTGCTCACGCAGGCCGACGACCACGGTCGCCACCGCGACAACGCCGCGATCATCGCCGGGCTGCTCTGGCCCCTGCGCGCCGAGCACAACTCGGTCCACGTCGAGGACGACCTCCACCAGCTCGGGAACGCCGGCCTGATCTGCCGGTACACCGGCTGCGACGGCCGCCGCTACCTCCATATCGTGACCTGGTCCGAGCACCAGAAGATCGACAAGCCGAGCCAGTCGCGCCTGCCCTCCTGCCCGCAGCACCAGGCCGCTGCCCGGTGCGCCCCCTGCAAGGGCACCTGCACCAAGCGGGAGGACTCGGCCACCGCTCCCCGCGCCGTCGCCGAGGCTTCGCCGAACCTTCCCCGCCCCCTCGATCCGGCCGCGCCCTCCGCTGCGATCCCTCGCGAGCACGCCGACGAGCGCCCCGCCGCCCGGGAGGACGCCTTCGACGACATCGTCGGCGCCCGCTCGTACACGGGAATGAAAGGCGCAGGTCAGAGCACATTCGCCGAGCCCTCCCCGAGCCCTCCCCGAAGCCCCGGGGAGGGCTCGGCGCCTGGATCTAGGATCTTGGATCCTGGATCTTCTTTCCCTACGGGGCGCACTGCGCCCGCAGCCGCCATCTCGGCCAACCAGCTCGTCGGCGAGTACATCGCTGCCTGCGACGAGCGCCCGCCCAGCGACGTGATCGGACACCTCGGGCGGATCGTCAAGCAGCTCTTGGGCGAGGGCATCGCCCCGGAGCACATCCGGGCCGGGCTGCAGAACTTCGCCGCCAACCCCAAGCACCCGAGCGTGCTGACCAGCATGGTCAACGAGGCCATGAACGCACGCTCCGCCGGTTTGGCGCGGCCGGGAATCCGCTCTAACGTGCCCGCCCACCAGGCGTGGACCAACCCCGCCAACGCTGCCGTCGCCTACGCCGAGGAGCTGTGATGAGCATCCGTAACCGCGAACCGCAGCCCCTTGGCGAGGGCACCCTGGACCGGATGGCACGCATCCTTGCTGCCCGGAACATCGACCAGGCCTCCGTCGCCGCACTGCCCGACGAGCCCGAGCCGTTTTCCAGGCTCGACGCCCTCTCGGCAGGGATGCCCCCGCGCTACCAGGCGGCCGTCGCCGACCACCCCCAGGTCCTGGCCTGGGCCAGGGAAGTCGTCGAGGCGGCTGTCGCCCCCAGCCGGGGAGCCCGGCGACAGGTCACCACCGGGCCGAGCCTGCTGATGGCCGGGGTCGTCGGCGCGGGCAAGACGCACCAGGCGTACGGCGCGGTCCGGCAGCTGGTGCAGAGCGGAGTCGGCGTGCGCTGGCGCGCAACCACCGCTGCCGACCTGTACGCCGACCTGCGTCCCCGCCCCGGCACAGACACCGAGCGGGAGCTGGCGGCCGTCAGCCGCTGCCCGCTGCTGATCATCGACGACCTCGGCGCGGCTCGGGCAACGGAGTGGACCGAGGAGATCACATATCGGCTGATCAACCGCCGGTACAACCACATGCTCCCGACCCTGATCACCACCAACCTGCGCATCAGCGATCTCCGGGCCTACCTGGGTGACCGCGTCACCTCCCGGCTGGCGCAGATGACCACCCGGGTCGAGTTCGAGCCGGTCGACCGCAGACGCCACCGCACCGCCGCCTGACCCACCGCAGGCCGCCACACAGGGCCGTGCGCCACGCGCCGCCCGTGCACCTCACCGACCTAGCGCACCTCTCCGCCGACGCCCCTGCGCGCGGAGAGCGATCGGAGCCAATCCGCATGACCACCACGACGATCAGCCCTGCCCGCCACCGGTCGCTCGGCGACCAGACCTGGCAGGACGAGGCCGTCTGCCATAGCACCGAGTACAACCCGGTGGACCCCGACATCTTCTTCCCGGAGCCCGACGAGACCGGCAAGATCACCGCCGCGAAGGCGCTGTGCGGCCAGTGCCCGGTCCGCCGCACCTGCCTGGACGCCGCGCTGGAAGGCGGCAACACCGACGGCATCCGGGGCGGACTGACCGAGGAGGAGCGGGGGCCACTGCACGAGAAGATCGCCCACCGCCTCAACTACAGCCGTGTCAACGACACGATCGCGGGGCGCGACGTCCACCTCACCAAGGCAGAGCGCCGCGCGGTCGTCTACGCCGCCTACCGCCACGGGGTCACCGAGCAGCGCCTGGCCTGGCTCCTGAAGATCACCGAGGAGCATGCCCAGAAGCTGTACCGCGAGACCCGCCGCGCCCTCGTACACCGTGACCTGGAGCCGGCCACGAGCGCCACCGCGCCTCCCGAGACCGACGGTGAGCGTCTGGGCCGCGACGACTTCGGGACGGCGGCGTGAGTACCGCGAGCATGCCGAAGACGGCGCACATCACCGGCTGGGACCGCGCGGTCGTCATCGCCCTGGGGGGCGCGGGATGTGCGCTGTCGTACGACGCCCTCCAGCAGATGGCCGTCGCTGTTCACGTCCGCGGTTTCCTCACCTACCTTTTTCCCCTGGTGATCGACGGGTTCATCGCCTACGGCATCCGGGCACTCCTGGTCCTGCGCGACGCGCCCCTGCGCGCCCGGCTCTACGTCTGGACCCTCTTCGGCACGGCCACCGCCGCCAGCATCTGGGCCAATGCCCTCCACGCGGTCCGGCTCAACGAGGACGCGGTCGCCGGCACCGGCCTCCGGCTCGGGGACATGGTGGTCGCGGTGCTGTCCACCATCGCCCCGCTCGCGCTGGCCGGAGCGGTCCACCTCTACATCCTCATCGCCCGGGGCCCGATCAAGGACAGCGACCGCGAGGACCCCGGTCAGGCCGGTCACGTCGGTCAGGCTGACCGGCCCGAGGACATCGCGGTCACCCGGACTGACCGGATCGGTCAGCAGCAGCCGCAGACCGGTCAGGTCAGCGCCGGACAGCCGGTCACCGCACTGACCGACCAGCGCCGACTGTCCCCGGACAAGCAGGCCCCGAGTCCTCGGCCGCTGACCGGGGACAGCGCTCCGGCGGACAGCAGTGACCCGGTCACCGGTCACCACGAGCAGCCGCCGCAGGCCGCTGACCTGCCCGGACAGTCGGACACTCCGCCGCCGGTCACTGCCCGCCCGGCCGCCACCGACCCGGTCACCGGACACCAGGACAGCCCGCCGCAGGCCACCGGTCGGCCGGTCACTCCGCCGCCGGTCACCGGCCGGGACACCCGGACACCCAGCGACCGGCGGTCTGACCCGGACACCGAGGACCTGCTGAAGATCGCCCGGTCAGCGGTCAGGGCCGAGGACAAGCTGACCCGCAAGGTGGTCGCCCAGGCGATCCGAGGCCAGCAGATCCCCCTGTCCAACGACACCCTGACCGCCCTGATGGCCCAGCTCCGCAAGCAGCACGGACAGCCGGTCACCTCCGCCCGGAACTGACCGGACAGCCCGAAGCGGGTGACCACGCCGGACACTCCGGCCGGTCACCCGCGCCGGACACGCACCCCCACAGACTCCCGAAGCGGAGCGGAGACCACCTCATGCGTACCAACCCGGCCACACCTGCCGAGGTCGATTCCTGGCTGACCGTCCTGCACCAGCACGGTCACCTCCACCGCGTGCATCCCGGCCCGGACAACATCTGGACCGTGCAACGCACCCCGCACGGCCGCCCCTGGACCCTGCACCACCCGGTCCTGGCCATGGACTGGATCGAGGAACTCGTCCGCGAAATCCGCCAGCAGAACCCGGAGACGAGCCGGTGACCGCCAACGAACCGTCGGTCACCACGCCCGGACAGCAGCGTGACCTCACGACGGCTCCCGGCGGAGCAAGCTATCGCGTACGACGGTCCTACGGCCCGACGTACGCACTTGCCCCCGCCCAGGAGGGCGGGGGAAGCCCGGCTGGTCCCCGAGCGGGGGCGCACGGGGACCAGCCGGGCAACCGGCACCAGGGGGCGCCGGTCACCGGGGGAGAAGCCGATCGCGACGACCACCGCGAGCAGCCGAGCCCGAGCACGCCCGCCTACCCCGACCGCAAACCGCGCCGCCGCACCCGCAACCCCAGCGAGCGCACCCGCAAGACGACCACCCGCCTCTCCGACACCGAGAAGACCGAGATCGCCGAGGCCGCCACCAAGCGCGGCGTCACCGTCGCCCGCTTCCTCGCCGTCTCCGGCCTGAGCGCCGCCCGCGGATGCGCCGCCGTGCACAGCAACGACCAGCTCGACACCGTCATCGACGAACTCGCCGCTCTGCGCACCGCGCTGGCCCGCATCGGCAACAACATCAACCAGATCGCCTTCGTCCTCAACAGCGGTGGCCAGCCGCGCGCCGGTGAACTCGAACACGCGCTGGGCGCGCTGACCGGACTTCTCGCCCGCGTCGATGACGCGGCGAACGACCTGGTGACCCGGCGGCTGTGATGGTTCCCGACATCGGACGCGGCTCCCGCACCCACGGCCTCCTCGTCTACCTGTACGGCCCCGGACGGCGCGAGGAGCATACTGACGCACACCTCGTCGGCTCCTGGGACGGCTTCGCCCCCGACCCCGGCCGCGACCCCGACCGCGACCCCGACCCGAAGGTCACCCTCGCCCGGCTCACCGCCGCCCTGGACCTGCGGGTCAAGCAGGCCGGCGACCGCGCACCCGCCAAGCACGTCTGGCACTGCTCGGTCCGCACCGCCCCCGGGGACCGGCGGCTGGACGACAAGGAGTGGAACGCCGTCGCCCAGCGCATGGTCCACGCCACCGGCATCGCCCAGGATGGCGACCCCGACGGCTGCCGGTGGATCGCCGTCCGCCACGCGGAGGACCACATCCATATCGTCGCCACCCTCGTACGCGGCGACCTGCGCAACCCGCGCCTGAACTACGACTTCAACAAGGCCCAGGCCGAATGCCGCCGCATCGAGAAGGAGATGGGCCTGCGGTGCCTGAACGCGGGCGACGGAACCGCAGCGAAGAATCCCAGCAGCGCCGAGAAGTTCAAGGCCGAGCGCACCGGCCGCCCGGAGACCTCGCGCGAGACGCTCCGCGAAGCCGTTCGTCGCGCCATGGCGGGAGCGGACTCGGAAGAGGAGTTCTTCACGCGGCTCCGAGAAGCGGGGGTACGGGTGAAGTTGCGGCACGCACCGTCCGGTGACGCGCTCGGCTACAACGTGGCCCTGCCCGGCGACCGCAACCGCGACGGAGACCCGGTCTGGTACCCCGGCTCCAAACTGGCCCCCGACCTCTCCCTTCCGAAGATCCGCCTACGCCTCACCGACGGGGCCGCCGAACCGAGCGCGCCCGCGGTCGGCGCTGACCGGACGAACTGGTCACCGCCCGCCCGTCAACGACGCAACGCCACCGTCATCGCAGAGCGCTCGGCCACGCTCCTGGAATGCGACGAGGACGGCGAGGCCGCCCCCCAGCTCGTCGGCGTCGGAGAACTCCTCGACGCAGTGGCCCAGACCTCACCGGCCACCACCCGCACCGAGCTGGCCGCCGCAGCTCGCGCCTTCGAACGGGCGACCCGCAGTCATGTCCGCGCCGAACGCGCCGACACCCGGGCCCTCCGCTCAGCCGCCCGGGGCATTGTCCAGGCCGGCGGGGCGCTCGGCCGGGGCGAGGACGGCGGCACCACCGCCATGCTCGTCTCCACCCTCGTCCTCGTCACCCTCGCCGCCGCCCGCTGGCACTCCGCCCGCGGACACGCCCAGCAGGCCCACGCCTCCCGACAAGCCGCCGCGCACCTGCGCACCGCCTACCGCCAGGCCGCCGCCACCCCGATGCGCATGCTGCACGACCAAGGCCGCGCCCTTCCTGACGCCCAGCGCCTCATGCACGAGGCCACCCTTCGCGCCGTACTGCCCGAGAAGGCCGTACGGGCAGGAGACACGGAAGCGAGGACCGACGCCTTGGTCGCCACCCTCGCCCAGGCCGAGCGGGCCGGCCACGACTCCGAAGCCCTCCTGCGCCAGGCCATCGACATGCGCGAACTCGACAGCGCCGACGACGTGAACGACGTCCTGGTCTGGCGCCTGCGGCGCATCGCCCAGCTCCCGGCACACCCGGGTGACGGTGCCCGTCGTCCGCAGGCCGCCACCCGCCAGGCCACCGCGCCGAGCAGCCGCACCAGTGAACGAAACGCGACGGCAGCCGTACCGCTCGGGACTGCTCAAGACCCCAATCGCCGCTCGCCACGTCGCTGACCACGTCGAACCGGACGTGGACCACCGTCCGAGCGGACGCCGCGAAATGTATGGACAGCCGGTTCCACCGGCTGTTACGGATGAAGACAGGACCGACAACCGGGAGATGACGCTCGTGCTCAGAACCACCACCCGCACCACGGAGCCGGCACCCGTCCTGCCCGTCGTCCCCACTGGTACCGACCCCCTGCTGCAGCTCCAGGCCGAGACTCGGTCGGCCGACGGCCCCGGGGCAATCCGCTGCGTCGGCCACTCACGCGAACTCGCTCTCGGGGGCATCCCCGTGATGTGCTCCGCCTGCAGTGCCCGACGCGACTGGCTGCTCATCAACCACGGGCGCAACGTCTGGGTCCGCTGCCGGTGCGGCAACCAGTGGCTCGAGCCCGAGATCGGCCGCGCCGACTTCGATGCCCTGGTCGGCGGCCCGCACGGGACGACCTACCCGAGTGTCGAGGCGGGCTTGACCGCGCTCGGGTTCGACGGCGTATTCGCCGGCATCTACCTGGAGTAGGCGAGCACCAGACGGAACGCCGAAGGGCGCCACCGGCATGTCGGTGGCGCCCCTTGGCGTGCAGGTGAGGTTCAGCCGCGTGCGCTGTCCTTCGCCAGCCCACCCCGGAAGTCGCACCCCGGGCACTCGTCTTCACCCTGGACGTGTCCCTCGTACCAGCCGTGGACCGCCGCATGCAGGATGGCCTCCTCCACGGTGGCCTCGCCGCTACGGACTGACTCGATGGCTCCGCCGACGATCAACCCGAGTACGGCGTTGTCGGTCGAGGGGAACGGGGGCGAGGGTATCTGCGAGTCGGGTGTCATGCCCGCAGCCTACGGGCGAGCACCCGCTCGGTCAGTCGGTCGACGTGGTCTCCTGTCGGGGGGAGCTGTGCAGGTCGCTGCGAAATCCCCGGCCGACCGGCCTCCAGTTCTGGAACGTGGACGGCTTCCAGCGGGGACGGTCCGGAACGCTGTCGTCGTCGGGCGAGGGCAGGCTGCCCCGGCTCTTGCGGCTGCGGGTCGCGCCGACGCTGATACCCAGGTGGGCGGCGACCTCCGGGTATCCCCAGAGCCTCTGGTCGTCGGCCATGGTGTTCTCCTTCGTCAGGTCGAGCGTACGCAACGAACGGGTGGACGCACGACGAGGCCGCCCCTGCCTGAGCGGCATGGGGCGGCCTTCGGCGGTCCTCGGTCAGACTCCGGAGAGCCGGTTGGAGAGGTCGAGGGCGTCGGTCGCGAATGAGAGGGCGGCGCACAGGCCGGTCACCTCGTACAGGGTCGGACGGACCAGGCGCGGCCAGTCGTCCGTGGCGGCGGGCCAGGAACCGAGGAGCACCTCGGCTGTGGTCAGCCCCAGGTACGCCGTGACGTCCCAGCCACTGCGCGAGGCGGGCTCCCAGCGCAGCCGGATGCGTCCGAGGGGAAGTTGGGGGGTTTCGGCAGCGAGCCAGGCGACGTCGAGGGGGCCGTCGGGGCGGGCGGAGATGCGCTGGAGAAGCGCGCTGTGCACGCCGTACGGCATTGGGTGCACGGCGACATCGTGCAGCGCGAGACGAGGTGCGGGGCGCGAGAGGGACGAGATGGAAGCCTCCGTGGTGGTAGGGAAGCGATCAAGCCCAGGTGAGGGCATCGCGCGCCCCCACCGGGAGGTAGTCCTCCTGGCCGTCATCGGCGATGTACGCCTTGCCGTCGCGGACGACGACCTCGGCCCCCACGAAGTGGGCGAAGGGGAAGTCGGGGTTGACGGCGAGACGGACCGGCAGGTTGGGGTCGAGTTCCAGGAGCTGGCGGAGCAGGTGGCCGACGGTCAGGTACTGGGGCACGGAAACCTCCGAGAGCGGTATGGGCGGGCGGGGCCGGACTGGCGGGGACATCGTCAGGGGCGTCGAGGCGGAGCAGGTCGCGTAGGGCCTTCGGGCCCTTGGTGTGGTCTGCGAGATGCTGCCGACGGTGGAGCCACTAGGTCAGCCGGTAGCGAGGTGGGAGGGGAACCGCGCCTTCCTCCGAGACGACCAGGCCGTCGGCGTGCAGGCGCTGCAGCGAGCTGGCGACCCGTTCCCGGCTCAGCCCCGTGGCGGCGCTGATCTTGGAGAGGTGCGTGTTCGGGTTGGCCGACAGGTAGGCGACGACACGGGTGTCGCGGCGGCGGAGGTAGTCCTGGAAGATCCCGGCGCTGTACACCAGCAGCACCCCGCAGAAAACCTGGGGGATACCGCGCGAGGCTATGCCGGAACCCGTGATGGCGTCGTAGGCCGCGAACATGGCGATGCCCGAGCCGACGATGTGGTTCGCGATTCTCATGAGGTCGTCGGAGTAGATGGTCATTGCAATGCCTTTCGGTCAGGAAGAGGGGGTGCGGCCGGTCCGCCGAGACGGGCGCGGTGAACGGGGCGGGCCGTCGTTTGCCCGCCCCGTAGTTCGGCGGTCAGCGCGAGGAGTGAGTGACGAGGGCGGCGAGGAATCCGGCGACGGCCTCGGAGGGGGTGTGGATGCCGAACTCCTGGACCCACACCTCGCCGTCGGCGGGCAGCACCTGGACGCGCCAGACGATCTCCCGCGCCCAGGCGGAGGGGTTTTCGGGAAGCCAGCCGACGTAGACGCCGCCGTCCGGGCTGGTCGCGTGGACGTTGGCCTCCGGGGTCTCGGCGATGGTCCAGCCGAGAGCGTCCAGGAGGTCGAGCACCGGAGCGGCGCAGTGGTCGGAGGAGAGCCAGTGGCAGTCTTCCACGGCGGGGCGGACGACGGCGGGCAGGAGGGTGGCGGAGGTGTTCACGGTGAGACGATCCCTTCGTTGACCTGCGGTTTTTCCCAACACCCGTACGTTGGCATGCGGCATGCCGAAGTGCGTAGTCGTTTCCCGGGGATGCCGTCTGCCGTGGGCGAACTGGAGACCACAGCCGAGCGGTCGGCGGGACGGGAATGGATCGGCGACTGCGGTTGTCGTACCTGGGTTGCGGTGAGGGACCGCACGTCGGTGAAGGGGAGCAGGGGATGGCCGAGGCGAGCAGACACTGGGACGGCGCCGGACTGGAACGCAAGATCCGCGCCGCCGGACGGCCCTGGACCGTGGGCGACATCGCGATGGTCGCCGACGGCCAGTGGGGAGTCGGCGCACAGCCCGACCGGTGGCCGGACGAGGAGACGGTGGAGCGCCGGGTCGCCGAAGGCCGACGCGTGGAGCTGACGGTGGAGGAACTGGCCCGCGCGGTGGGCCCCCGGGCCGAAGAGGGCCACCGCGACGAGAATCGGAGCTAAGCGTTCAACGTCGGGGCCCCGTTGTGGGCGCTGACGGCCCTACGACCGCCGCCGGAGAGGACGGTTCGGGCACGGCCCCCGGGGCGTGCCGCGTCTGCCCGGAGCGGGCGACCGCGGCCTGAGCCAGCCGTACCGCCGGTGCCTCAACCTCGGGTGCGGCGGCCTCCCGAGCCTCCACCACGCGCCGGATCGCCTGGAGGTACGCACGGCTCTCCGCGTGGGCGACGCGGAGCTTGACCGCCGTTTCGGTGATCCGGTCGAGTTCGTAGAAGTCAGGCACGTACCCATGCCGGGACAGGGCGTGAAGACGGTCCTGGTGAACGGTTACCGCGCTGTCCGTGATGGCCAGGGCCGCGCCGGTGTGCATGGCGCAGCGCAGGAGCGGGCCCTCGCTGGGGCGGCGGACCCCTAGGACCTCAAGAGCTTCGATGGGCTGGCCCCAGGCGTTCTCGATCATGGCCGTGGCCTGGTCGAGCATGGTGGTGGTGGGCATGGTGGAACTCCTGTTGGGCGGGGACGGTCGCGAGTGGAGTGCGGCCTGGGGTGGGAGTCAGCGTCCGCGCCGGGGCGTCGGCGAGCTGGCCGGCAGCCGGGCAGAGGTCGCGGGCGCGGGGTGTCCCGTCCGTTTCTGCGCCGCCCCCGTGGAGCGGCTCTGCGCGGCCATCACCCGGAGGTCGGCTGCTGTGCGTGGTGCCCGCGCGGCACGGTGTACGGCCTGGGTGACCGCGGTGCGGCGTACGTCCAGCGGAGTTGGAGCGCGCGGGACCTGAGCCTCGGCGATCGGCGTGGCCGAAGCGACAGGAGTCATGGTGACCAAGTGCTGCATCCGCCGGTCGACTTGGTGGCGCTCGCGGACCACCGGCGTCGACTCCGCCATCACAGCGGCGGTTGCGGCGATCAAATGCGATGGGGTGCGGGCCGTGAACGTCGCTTCGGCACGAGTGCCCCAGCCCGGCGGACCAGCCCACAGCTCGACGGTCGTGCGGTCGGAGCCGTAGCCGCGCCGATCGATAAGGATGCCCGCTTGGTCGTCAGGAGCGATGATCTCGACGGTGCCGAGTTCAGCAGCTCCGTCAAGGTTCCAGCCGGCATCGGTCAACGGCCGGACGGTGTCCCTCCAAGGGACGGTTGGCCCTGTCAAGAAGCGGCCGAGGGTGTCGGAGGCGATGGCTTCGTCGTAGTCCTGGACCAGTGCGGCGGTGAGGCCGGCGACCATCTCGGCCGGGGTGACGTGGTTGAACGTCGCCGTCCAGCGAGGCGCCGAGAAGGCGTCCTCGGCTGCGCTGATCTTCCACAGTTCGAAGTCGTCGCCGAACCAGCCGATTCGAATCCGTTGGTCGGGAGAGGTCACGAGGAGCTGGCAGGGGCCCTCATCGAGGTACTGATGGGGCCAGTGGGCGACGGGCGCGAAGCCAGCCTCGCCGGTCCCGTTGGAACCAGCCAGATACATGGGGCTGACCAGCACCTCTTGGTACCGGGTCGGGTCGTCAGGGGCGTACATGGTCGAGTCTCCGGAAGCGAAGGAGGAGAACGGATCCGCGTATGCAGCGGCGGGAGCCGCCAGAGCGCACGCGGATGCCGTAGTGGCGGCGAGCGGCCTCTAGTTCTCACCCCCGTCACCGGCCCCGGCCCGGTGCCGACTGAGCGGTCACGGCCGCCGGCACCCGCGGTTCCGGCTGAGGCGCGTGGCTGAACATGACGTTCGACGCGGCGGCGCTCCGTCGTAGGGCCGCCGCGGTCCGGGCGCTGTCGGCTCCCGCCCCCAGCGGAATGCCGACGTGGGTGCGCGTGGCTGCCGCTGTCGGACGCGGTGCCGCTGTTCCACCTCGCAGCGCGAAGGGCTGGCTCCAGTACTCGACACTCGCGTAGACGGCCCCCAACGCCTGGCCGGCATCGGTGAGCACGTAAGGGTCTCCGTGCCGGGAGCCCGTCCGCGTGACCAGGCCATCGGCCTGAAGCCGGACAAGTCGC
This sequence comes from Streptomyces sp. NPDC058195, assembly GCF_042883525.1. Classification (NCBI taxonomy): domain Bacteria; kingdom Bacillati; phylum Actinomycetota; class Actinomycetes; order Kitasatosporales; family Streptomycetaceae; genus Streptomyces; species Streptomyces sp. NPDC058195. The sequence continues at coordinate 97,312 of NZ_JBHVVM010000030.1, read as the reverse complement.
TGCCGTGCGAGGCCGTAGTCCAGACCGGCCGCCTCGGCGATGTGAACGAACCGCATCTGGCCGTCAGCCGAGTCGAGGGCCTGAATCACGGCAGTCGAATGCCGAAGATGCAGGCGGCGCAGCGCGTCCTCGACACGCTCGGCTTCGGCCATAGGTTCCTGTGTCAGGTGGGTGCGGGACCAGTCCGACACCGTGCGGAGGACGGGGGCCAGAGACGCGCCGAGCGCGCTGAGCCGGTACGGCGCGCCCCGCCGGTCGTCATCGCGGATCACCAATCCGTCAGCGTGCATCGCGGCCAGCCGTTTGCCGACGAACTGCTCACTGACGAAGGGGAGCTGCGCAGCAACGTCGCGGACGCGCACGGGGCCGTTCACCTGGGCCAGGGTCATCGCGGTCCAGGTGGTCCACTTGGGCCCGATCCGGGCGAGAGCCTCCTCGACGCGCTGGGCGTCGATGGAAGCGATGGAGAAGGTGGGAGGCAGGCCGGGGGTAGGCACGGTGGGGTCCTTATCGGGATGAGGTCAGCGTGAGCGGGGGGTCGCGAGGGAGGTCCTGGCGACGGGCGCGGCGGCCGAGTCGGCGAGCGCGCCTGACGTGGTCCGCGTGGTGGTGCGGCCGAGGGCGGCGGACACCCGGAAGGTCGTCGCGCGACCATCACGCAGGGCGGCTTCCCCCCGCGGAGTGAGCGAGAGGAGCTGGCCGGGCCGGTACACGTTCTCGGTGATGTCCTGATGCAGTAGCCCGTCGGCGACCAGCCGCTGCACGGTCTGCGGGAAGACCGCCGGGTCCTGCCGCTGGGCCTTCTCCCGCGAGATGTACGGGTCCTCGCCGATCGCGTTGCGGCGAAAGCGAACACCTCCGGCCGCAACCGCTTCGAGGGCTACCAGCCCGCGCTCCCCAGCGACGGCCCAGTCGTTGTCCCGGCGGGGCCTCGTCTTCTGGCCCTGCCCGTGGCTCTTGTTGATCGCGTGTTGAGCAGGCTCGGGCGAGGAAAGAAGCCGGCGGTAGGCGGACAGGGACTCGACGAGCTGGCTGTATGCCCGGTCCTGCTGCGCCAGGCCGTCTCCGAGGTCCGGGAGAGCTGTGCGCAGCAGCGCGTATGAGACCTGGGCTCGGCCGACTTCACCCCGACCAGTGCCTTCGAGCAGCCGCTGAGCGCGCTGGACCGCGTTGAGCACGCTCTCGTGTCGCTCGTCCAGCGCCGCTGCGGCTTCGATGACGCGTGTAGCGGCCTGGTGCAGCGGCTCCTCCGGACCATGTGCGAGGGCGTGCACGCTGACATCCCCGACACCGAGCACTTCGACGACGAGATAAGGCCCAGGGTGTGTGTCTGCGTCGTACGGGTTCACTCCGTCGTCTCCATCCCGGCGAGCAGGGAGCGGACCAGAGCGGGCAGGCTCCCGGGATCGATGCCGAGCCGAGGGCGGTCGCTCACTTCGCTGAGGAGATCGGCGTCATCGAGCAGGCCGCTGGAGATCTCCATGCAGGCGTCGGTGATCCGGGCGGCGGCGAGCAGCGACTGGGAGAGAACCTCGACGTAGTCGTCCGGCGCGAGGCCGGCGGCCTCGGCTGCGTTGCGGACCGCCTCCAACTCAATTGCGTTGAAAGCGAAGTCGAACTCGTCGTCCCGCTCAGTACCACCGGGCGCGGCGACGATCGGGGCGCGTGGCTCCGTGGGTATGCCCACGCGGGTACAGATCTCGTCGACCGAGGAGGTCAGCTCGGCGAACGACTCGGTGAGCCACCCCAGCGCGGAGGCGTAGGAGGCCAGAGCGAACAGGCCCGCCGACCCGGCGGGGCGTGGCTCGGTGGCCACGAAGCCTTCGAACCGGTCGTTCAGCTCGGTGATCACGCGGGGCCCAGCGGCCAGCGGACCCAGGACGGGATGCAGGTAGGAGCGGGCGGCAGCCGTCGGATACTCGGCGGCAGGGATGCAGCCGACGTTCTGAGCGGCCTCGGTGAGGAGATCCGCCAGCTCTGAACGGGTCAGCGCAGTACGGTCGTTGGTCATCGCTGGGCGGCCTTTCGGGGGGCGGTGGCCGAGGACGGCGCTGTTGAGGGGGCAGTCGCGCGGCCCGTTGTCGGCCGTTCGGTGGTGAGCGTCGAGCGAGACCGGGCGGCCTGCACACGGGCCTCCGTGGCAGAGTCGGGGCCGACCTCTTGCTGGGGGCCGGTCCGTAGGTGGGCCGCGCGGTAGACCGCGTAGTCCTTCCGGCTGCCAGCCGCCACGAGGTAGATCTCGCGCTTGTGGGTCGAGGTCGGTGGCGCTTGGCGGAACTGGATGACCAGCCGGTAAGAGACCTCCGGGTCGACGTACACCTTGTGGAAGCCGGCGAGACGGCCCTTCAACGGCAAGCAGTCGTCGCTTCCGTGGACCAGGTTCTGCAGCTCCAGCAAGGCCAAATCGCGCATCTCGGCCGGGAGTTCCCGCAGGTCGGCGATGGCGTCAGGGTGCGCGGCGAAGGCGAAGCGGGCGCGGCTCACAGCAGCCTCCCCTGAACCGCGCGCTGGACCGGTACCGCCGCTGTCGCGCGGGGCGCGTCGAGCCCGGTCTGCGGTGTCGGAGAGGTTCCGGCGGACCGGGAAAGGGCGATGCGGGCCCGGACGACAGCACCGTTGTGGTCGCTGTACTCCGGAGGCTCGGGCAGCGGTTCGCTGCGCTCGTCCAGCCAGGTCTGGGCGACGCCGACGTCGGGGAAGGCGCCTTCGCGCATCGTGTACGTGCCGGCATCGTGGTTCCACTCCTCGTAGAAGAGGCGAACCGGTGCTTGGGTGGCCTGGGAGTCGTTGACGAGTGTCCACGCCGCGCTGGGGTTGTCGTCAGAGGTGTAGGTGTCGAGGACCTCGTAGCGGGTGCCCGACTTCTGGATCTGCTGTTCTACCTGGAGGGCGAGGTCGTCGGCGGGCTCGATGTAGTCGCCACCGCGCAGTGAGATCGGTTCGAGCGGGCAGCCGCGTTCTGCCAGCCAGTTCTGTGCGAAGGACGCCGTGGCGTGGTGACTCGTCTCGAACGTGAACGTGGACTGCCGCAGATCCCGAGCGACCGCGATCGCAACGAGCTGTGGTTCACCGGGTATCCCCCACGTGACCGATCGGTCGTGGGCGAGGACGAAGCTGTGTGAACCGTTGGGCGTGGTGTGGTGTTGGGACAGCACCGTCAAGTCGCCAGTCCAGAGGGCCTCCATCACTTCCTCGGAGTCGTCGTCGACCGGCGAGAGATCGTCGAGGTCGAAGTCGAGGATGTCGTTCACGCCGCTACCCCGCCTGCTCGGGCGCCGGGGTGGCCAGCACCCGGTGGTTGGGGCGAGTTGCGCTGGTCGTGCAGGCCGCGAAGGGTCCGTCGGGCGCACGCAGGTGCGCCAGGGTTTGGTCCAGGTGGTCGCGGTGCCAGGTCGAGGGGCCGGACAGGCCGGCCTCCGCGTCGGTGAACTGCTGCCAGGCGAGCCAGAGTGCGTGGAGCCGGGCGACGGCCTCGGGGTGTTCGTGCCAGTGCGCGCACCAGGGACGGCTCGTGCTGATCTCCCGGCCGTACACCGGCAGGAAGAGGTAGTTCACCCAGTCGCTGAGGGCAGCGAGTTCGACGGCGTATTCCTTGCCGCCCAGGGCGAGGATGAACACCGAGGCGGGGCCGTCGGGCTTCTTCCCGTCAGCCGCGTCGGCTTCCGAAGCGCCGCCCGGCGGCTGGATGGCGCCGGATTCGGGCTCGGAGCCGAGGCGGTCGAGGATGACGCCGTGCTGCCTGACCTCGGCCATGGTCTTGGCGAGGGTGCTGGCGAGGTCGTCGAGGTCTGCGTCGGGGACGCGGTACGGCTCGGGGCCGGGGGAGGTCGGGCTGGTGTCGGCCATGGGAGTGTGCTCCATCTGTGAGACGGCGACATGCCCGAGAGGATCCGGAGAATCAGCGGTTTGGTCCGGCCGGAAGAACGCGGTAGTGGAGCGCTATCGGTCGGCGCAACGGGAACAGCGGGGGAAGGGTGGTGCCAGCAACTGCAAGGCACGCGAAGCCTGTTGTGGGACGACGCCGTTGCCGAGCGCGGTGAGCTGCGCTGGACGGCCGAGCCCCGGAGTCGCGGTGACCCAGCCGGCGTCGAGGCCCTGCATCCACTCCACGAAGTCCGCGCGGAGTCGACCGGCCGCGTCCGTGGGGGCGGGGGCAGGACGGGTGAGGCTCTCCCACCGCGTGATAGCGGATCCGTACGCTCCCCATCGCCGGTCCGCACCCCCGCCTCCGGCGTCTCCTCCGCCCAGAGGGGCAGGACCACCGCGGACAAGGGAGGCCGCCGTACTTTCCTGGGGCGGCGGCCCGGGGTGCCCGTGTCGCTGGCCCTCGGCGTCGGCGACAGAGACGCCGCGGCACTGGGCAGGGTCATGTCGCCGTTGCCGTGCCGCTGGTTCGGCGAGCCCTTGATTCCGTCCGACGCCTTCGGGGTCGGCAGCAGCAGCCACTCGACCTCGTCGGCCAGGTTCGGACCGTGCCCCCCGCTCTTCCGCTTCGACGGATGCTGTGAGCCGCCGTTCTTCCCGATGTTGCTGGTCGGCGTCTTCAGCAGGGTGCCCGGCGGGCCATGCGGCGAGGAAGGTTCGCTCGCGGCGGTGCGGGGCCCCGACGTCGGAGGCGCGAAGCACGAGCCACTTCGCGTCGTACCGGAGGTCGGCCAGGGATCCGAGTACGGCACCGAGTGCCCGCAGAGGAGGCTGACCTGCGGTGTCTCCCAGACACCACGGGCAGGGTTCCACGTCGCCAGGGGAGTCGGCGGGGGAGGTGAGGAGGCCGCGCACATTCTCGATCACAACCAGGCAGGGTCGGAGGGCTGCGACCGCACGGGCGACGTGCAGCCAGAGCCCGGAGCGGGTCTGAGCGTTGAGTCCGGCCCGGCGGCCGGCGACCGAGACGTCTTTGACAGGGGAAGCCGGCCGTCAGGACGCACACCCGAGGGACGGTGGACCAGTCGACGGCGGTGATATCGCCCAGGTTCGGGACGCCGGGCCAGTGGCGGGCCAGGATGCGTGAGGCGTTCGGGTCGACCTCGGCGTGCCAGGCCAGCGTGCCGCCGAGCGCGGACTGCACGCCCAGGTCGAGGCCGCCGTACCCCGAGCAGAGAGACCCGATCAAGGGGGTGGCGAGGCTTGGGGCCGTGGCGCGTAGGTCCGGCGCGGCTGCGGAGATGGGGTAGATCAAGGCGAGTTCCAGGGGCAGAAGAGGTCGGTGGGGAGGGGGTCTCACGGGTGGCCGCGCGAGGGTGGTCGGGCTGCTGACAGCGTGGGGAGACGGCTGGCCGGGGCTGGGGGTGACGCGCCTGGGCGTGGTGTGCTGCGGGCGCGGGCGGCCTTCACTCGGTCGGGCGGCGGCTCGGCCGCCGGCGGCGCGGATGCCGTGGTCTTCGGAGCCGGACTGCTGTTCGCGGTGGCCCAGCGGGCACGTACCTCGTCGAGCGGACCGAGTTCGTGCAGGACGTGGTTGATCAGCCGGCCGGGCCCCAGAACCTCGTCCTGGGCCAGGGTCCGGATGGCTCGCGCGGAGGCGGCGGCGGTGCGGGTGACGGAGGAGCGCATCACCCGCTGCCCGAACCAGTCAGCGCTGCCGGGGACCATGCCTTCGCAGACGGCGGTCAGCTGCTCGCTCGACACAGTGCCGTCGGCCAGCAGGCCGCGTCGCTGGGCCTCCCAGCGCAGGGTGATCCGGTCGATGGGTTCGCCCCGGTGGTGCAGCGCGCCCAGGCACCGGTAGAGCTGCCCGTGGGTCGGGTCGGCGAAGTCTCCCGGCCGAAGCCAGGCCGCCACCTCGCCCATGGCCCCCGGCTGTTCGGCGAGGACGGCCAGGAGGAACCGCTCGTCCTCGGCGACCTGACCGCTCTGTGCCGGAGGAGGGATGTCCGTGGCGGCAGAGGGCCCAGCGGTGGGTGGGACCGGTCGAGGATCGGTTCCCCAGCGTCGCGCAAGGTCGGTGAGTACGCCGGTCAGGACGTCCGCCGTGCGCAACGCTCCCTCGACCTCGCCCTGGACGGCGTCGGCCCGAGCCGCCTGGTGGAGACGGATCGCGTGCTGGGCGACGGTGCGGTGAATCGCCCCCTCCAGCACCATGCGCCGTACACCGGGGCGTGCTCGGTTCGGGGACACGCCTGGATCAGGGTATGGGCGTACGCCGCGGTCAGCCCGCGCACGTGCTGTCCGGCCTCCTCGACCGCGTCGGTCACCCACGACAGCGGCAACGGACCATCGGCCGAGAGCGCGGGATGCCCGTCGTTGCGCAGCTTGCAGAGCGCGGCGAACAGCGCCTGGTGGACGGGCCGATAGAAGTGGTTCGGAGCGAGCCACTCCAGGTGCGTGAGCTGCTCGGGGTCGAGGAGTGCGGCACCGAGGACCGCTTGCTCGGCACTCATCAGCGGGTTCATCGCCGGCCTCCAGGATCAACGCAGGACGCCTTGTCCTGCCGGATGAGGAGGTTGGCGACTGCCTGGTCGGCAGCGGCCATCGACAGCGCGAAGTCGTCCAGGACGGCGGTGAAGGCGGGATCGGAGGCGGGAACCGAGCCGGCCCCGCCGTCAAGCCACCACCGGCCACCGCGCAGGACGACCGGAGCGTGGGCCAACCGCCCCTGCTGTGGTGTGGGCGCGCTCATGCCGACAGTCCAAGATCGTCCTGGCCGATGCTCTTCGCGAGGGCACGCTCGGTGATGGCCTTCGTGGCGCGAGCGGAAGCCGGGCCGACCACCTTGGCGGAGGGCTCCTTGTACCAGGGCTTGAGGTTGAGCATGGCGACCCGGATGCCGGTGGCCAGCAGCAGCACCTTGCCCTTGGGCAGGGCGCGGATGGCGTCCGGCGGCAGGATCCGCTCCGTGCGCATGCTCACCGAGGTGGACTTGCCGCCCTCGCTGGTCGACACCGAGGTGGTCTGGACGTCGTGATCGCCGACCTGACGGCTGAGCCGGTCGGCGAAGTCCGCGTCATCGATGCCAGACCCGATGATCTTGATGGTGGCGGCGGAGTAGAGGGCGTCCATACCGGCCTCGCCCCAGCACCGCTGACCCTGACGGTAGGACTGCAGGATCGTCATCGGGATGACGCCTCGGCTGCCCAGGTGGCTGTAGAGATCAGGGAGGTCCGAGATGCGGCAAACGTTCGCCGCCTCGTCGAGGACGCATAGGGCGGGCGGGTCGAGTCGCCCGCCGGAGCGCTCGGCGACGATCACGGCCGCGCGCATCACGGCGTCGGCCGCCGCCGCGATGATGGCGGACGCACTGCCGCCGCCGTCCTTGCTCAGCAGGTACAGGGTGTCGCGGGACGTGGCGAAGGCGAACGGCTGGAACTCGGGGAGGTCCTCGTTCGGGGTGACCCAGGCGGCGACGTCCGGGTCGAGCAGGCAGCTCGCATACTGCCTCGCCGTCTCGTAGATGCCGTCGCGCGTTTCGGTCGCGCCGGAGACGGTGCCCTGGAGCTGGGCGGCGACCGCATGGTGGCCGGCGTCGGTGAGCAGGTCCACCGGGGTGCGGTCGGCCGGCATCGCGAGCCAGGCCAGGACGTCGGTGATCGGCTGCCGGTGGGACGCTGCGGCGAGGAAGAGGGCGCCGAGGGTGTTGCTCGCGGCGGTGGACCAGAAGTCGGAGCCGCTGGACTCATCCACGCTCGCCGTCACGAAGTGCCCCGCCAGCCTCTTCGCCCCGGCGAGATCGCGGGCGTCAGCGAGGATGTCCCACCACATCTCGCGCGGGTGATGGGCGATCTGCTGAGGGTCGAGGGTCCAGATCGTGCCGACCTCGGCGCGGGCGTCCACCGTGGTGGTGAAGGCGTCGTTCGCGGCTTTGTTGCTGGTGAGCAGGACCGGCCCTGGTGCCGAGAGGATCGCGGGGATCGCCAGCCCGGACGTCTTGCCTGAACGCGGGGCCATGATCGCGACGATCACGTCCTCCCAGGACGCGCGGACCTCCGCACGACCGGGATCGAGGGTGCCGAGCAGGATGCCGCGGTCAGCGGGCAGGACCTCTTTTACTCTCCCGGCCGCCCAGGCTCGGGCGGAGGCTCTTCGCCTTGGCGACGATCTCCTTGTCCAGCAGCGGCGCCAGGTCCGCCTTGCGGGCAAGGCCGGACTTGGACCCGGCACGCCAGCGCATCCACAGCACCGCAGCGGTGATGACCAGGGCAACGGTGAGCAAGCCGGGGACGACGCGGGCACCGACCATCAGCATGCTGGTGCTCAAGGCCGGCCACAGCACCTCCGGGTGCAGCAGCGCGTCCGTGGCACGGAAGGGGGCCCATGACCCGCTCCCGACAACGGTGTTGGTGAGATTTCCGGTCAGCCAGGCGAGGGAGCCGAAGGCCATGACGGCGCCGAGGATGCCGAACAGGAGGTAGAGGAGCGCGTCCGACCCGGTGGTGGTCGAGGGCGCGCTGGTGCGCGGGGAAGGCACGGCGGTTCCTTTGGTGTGCGAGCGGGCAGGGGCGGGGCGCGCTCGGCTCTCGTGCAGCTCATGGGGGTACTCCTGGACGTCTGAGGAGGAACGTTTCAGCGGGGTCGACCGGCAGAACGAGGCGCGGGCGGAGGTGCTGTGGTGGCCGGCGGACTGCCGGTCGACGGCGATGTTCCGGCGCGCGGCGAGGAGGCGCGGGCCGCCCGCTGCCGGTCTGAATCGACGTTCCGGGCAGCGGACGGCGCAAGAGCAGCCTCGGCATCGAGGACATCGTCGAGCAACTCCCGGCTGCGCAGGACGTTGACCATCTGGTGGTGCCGGGGGTCCGTGCGCTCTGCGGGACAGGCAGCGAGACCGTCCTCGGCGGCTTCCAACTGCTCGCGGACGTCCTGGAGCATCCCGTACGCGGCTGCCAGTCGGGTCCACGTCTCGAAAGTCGGATGGTGATGCGGGTCGTCGAAGTCGAGACGGGCGCGAGTCCAGTCGGCGGCAGAGGCGACGAGTTCGGTCAGCTCGGGCAGAGCCCCGACCAGTGCGCCGTTGGCCTCCTCGATGATGCCCGCCACCTCATCGGGCGAGGCGTCCTCGTGGAGGCGAGAGATCATTCCGCGGACCGAGTACGGATCGGCGGAAGCGTTGGGCAGGTGCCTGACCTGCTGCGGCTTGTCGGAGCCCGGTGCCGCGCTGTGGTGGGCGAGCCGGATGTTGTGCTGCATGGCGGCACCGACGGCCTCGCCGATGCTGGAGTAGTGCTCGGGCACGTTTGCCTCTTCGGGTGAGTGGTCCTTGACGGGTGAGTCGAGCGGTGGCGCGCGACGTACTGGTGGCCTACGGCGAAGAGAGCGGCCGGAATCACCGTCGGGGGGTTGCGGCGCGCGGCGGGTGACCCGTCGGAGTGAGCGGCGCCGTCTGGGAACCGGACGCCGACGAGACCTTGACCTGGTTCGCCGCAGGAGAAGTGGCCAGTGCGGCACCTCGGTGATCACGGACGGTCCGTGCTGCGGAGTAGCTCGTCGAAGCGGCGCCGACGCGGCGTAGCTCGGCCTCGGAATCGACAAGTTCGGACTGGGCCGAGCTGACGAACTCCGAGGCGAAGCCGAACCGGTCGGCGAGCGCATACGCGTCGTCGTCCAGGTCGTTGACCTGTTCTCCCGCTGCTTCCAGCGCCTCCCGGACACGCTCCAGCGCACCGTGCTCGGGGTGAAGGAGGTGGTCAACTGCCCGCTGAAGGCTGGCTCCGTCTTCGGCCGCACGGATCTGGTCCGTGATGCTGAGAAGTTCAGCTCCGGCGGCGTAGGGCCCCAGCGCATGCACCGGAGGGCTCATCCGGGCCGTGTCGAGAGACGGCGGAAGGGTGACGTCATAGCGAGCGGCTCGAAGCATCTCGGCCGCATGGCTGGCGATGGCGACCTGGTCGGCGAGCGGAGTGGTGGTGGGCAGGCGATGGCGTCGGCCATGCCAGTCGTCGATCTGCTTGAAACCGGCATGACGGAGGAGCTGCGCGGAGAGGTCATCAGTAGCGCCCTTGGCAACGACGCTGCCGCTGAACTCGGACGTGATGGTGATCGAGGTAGGCACGGAAGTCTCCGGGGGCAGAGGGAGCGAAGGACCCGTTGGAGGTGGGCCAGTGGGCAGAGCGTCCGGCAAATCCGGGGTTTGGTCCGGCCGAGAATCGCTGGTAGAAGCCGCACGGCGGCGGTCAGCCGGGCGCCCCGCCGCAGCAGGGCACCCGGTCGGTCAGAAGAAGGGATTCTCCGTCGGCCGGTCGGCCCCGGTGGCGGCCATGAGCAGTTCGGCGAGGTCCTCGGGCTCGGACGACCTCTGGTCTATCCACCACCCGGCACGGGTCACCGTACGAGCGTTCTCCTCGATCTCCGCCCAGTCCGCTTCGCTGGTCGTGCCTTCGGTGACCAGCGCGGTGTAGGCGTTGGTCAGGATCTGGTGACGACAGCGCACGCCCCAGGGAACGGCCCGCTCGGTCCCCTCCAGGGGAGGCATCCGGTACTGCTCGGACCAGGCTTCGGACGCCGCCTGCTCCTCGGCGCGCTTCGCCTTGAGCCAGGCGGCCTTGTCCTGCTCGTCGCCCTCGTTCGAGGCGCGCCAGCAGTCCGTGCACTCCTGCCTGGCGAGCCACTCGGCGAAGCCGGCGCGGCGGTCAGCCGGTCGGTCGGACAAGTCGCGGTCGGCATGGTGACCGCAGGTGTGGTCGATAGGCCAGATCGTCTTCACGGCCATGGAAGGACCTCCTTGAGGAGTTGGATCAGCGGTCGCGGGAGTACGCGACGCGGGGGTCAACCGGCCGGACCGCCGGTGTGGTGACGGCGGCGGGGACCGGCGCCCTGCCCGGGATACCGGCACGGGCCGGGCTGGCGGCGAGCGCGGCGGCGCTCAACGGAGACGCGCGGGCGGGACCACGACCGCGCTCACGGCCGGCGGTCGGCGTGGCAGCAGGGCGGGGCCGAGCCGTCACCTCTTGAGCGAGGCGGGGCTGCACTGCGACCTGGAGCCCCGAACGGTGCAGGGCCACCGTGGCGTCGGCGACTTTCCCCAGCGCCTCGACGCGATCGGTGGTCGCGGGGAGCGTGTAGATGTCCAGGCTCGAGTTGTGCCGCCAGCCGTCCTCCACCAGCGCCAGCCCGCTGAGGCCGGAGACACGGTCGTCGAGGGCTGCGACGATGCCGAGCTGCGGGTGATCGGCGAAGGCGACGTCTGGTTCACCGAGCGGACCGCGGTCGCGTACCTGTGCCGTGTCGGGCGCCGGTGCAGGGTCAAGTGCGACGTCCACATCGACCTGGTAGCCGGCCTTGCGCAGCAGCTCGATGGCCCGGCTCGTACGGCCGTGTCCGTCACGGTTCTGGTCTGCCAGCGCGTACAACGTCGGCTGGTCGGGGACGGGATGGAAGTCGAATCCCCTGAGCATCCAGCTGCCGGCCGAGAGGTTCTTCGGGTTCGCGGCGACGATGCCGTGGACGGGGTGGTGGCCGAAGGCCAGGTCGGGCAGCACGTCGTAGTGGCTGGGCATGGCAGATCCATCCGAGGTGGGTGCGGTTGCAGGTGCGGGCGACGGGCGGATCAGTCCTGAGGCTGCGGTGCACGGAGGACTCCTGGATCGCGGTCGGTTAGAGCCGGGGAGCTGATGAGGAACTGGCCGGTGGCGGCGCGGCCCGCGCGGAAGACTCCGACGGTGGACCGGTCGGGAGCACGCGCTGGCCGACCGACGGTGAAGAGGCGAGAGCGACCCTCACCCGGGATGGAGCGGAGTCGGGCGGGAGCACGGTGGAGGCGCGCCTCGCCGGAACGTTCCTGCTCCTGGCGTGTCGGTACGCCAAGCTGGTCCAGGCGGGCGTCGACAGCGAAGAGGAGATCCGGCACGCTGCCGCCGTGACGCGCATGCGGACCGCCCGGCTCGGAGTCGTAGATCACCTCGTAGACGGCGGGCTCGGCGGACCGGTGGCGGGTGACCATCCAGCTTTCCGGGGACTCGGGGTGCTCGGAGGGTGGCTCCTGCGGGGGCGAGATGATCAGCGAACTGCCGTCGGGAAGCTCGGCGTGGACGATGTAGTCGCTGAGGCCGTACTCGACGGTGCCTTCCAGGCCGCGCTGCCCGAGCGCGGAACAGAGGGCAGCCTGAATGCGACGCGGATCGGACACGGCGGTCGGGGGCGAGGTTTCGAGGTGCATGGAGTTCTCCGTTGCGAACGTCCCGCCGCACGGCGGGAGCCGACGGGGCGTGGAGCTTGAAGGAGCGCGGTGGTCCATGAGGGTCTGGTGATCGGGCAGTTTGGTGCAGCCGTGACTGCGTGCTAGGGATCACCGCGAGCGACCGGGAGCCGGCGGTTGCGATGCCCGCGGGACCTGGGGCGAAGCAGGTGATCCGGCAGGGGCGTTGTGCGTCGAGCGGGTCAGGGCGACGCGAGCCCGCTCGGTCTGCGCCGGCCGTTCGGTGTCCGCCCGGTGAGCTAGATATTCGCCGACGCGCACCAACGCCGGTCCCTTGGAGCCGAGTTCGTGTGAGTAGTGCCAGCCTTCGGTGTTGCGGTGCTCCTCGGCACGCTCCTGGTAGAGGTGGAGCAAGCTCGGCTGCGAACCGTCCATAAGCGCCATGACGCCGTCCCACTCGTGCCGCAGCTCCTCCGCCCGGAACAGGATGGTGTCGATCTCGCGTATCCGACGGAGGTCGTCACTGATCGGCCCCTCGACGTAGTCGGGGCCGTCGGCGGCGGCGCGGACCCCGGCTAGCACCTCGGGTCCGTGGTCGAGGAACACCTCGGCGTGCTTCCACGCTTCGGCGTCCCGCTTGACCTTCCCGTCCCCATAGACCTTGTCGTCCAGCGGCCAGCCGTCCGCGTCGCAGAGCGAGTCCGAAACCGCGTCCCAGGCGTCGCACGCCTTGTTGATCCCGGCGGCGGCCGAGGCCAGTGCCGGGAGGTGCCGTCGCCACGCCAAAGGGTCGGTCGCCTGCGACGGCTGGTTGCCACCGGAGGAACGAGTGGAAGAAGCAGACATGATCGATTCCCGTTGCTGTGCCGGTCGTTGGGCTTATGTCCCTACTGTCTTGGGTTCGTTCTGGTCAGAGTCGTTCCGATGACCTGGGAGGCCAGGTCGGACAGGGTTCACTCGAAGGTGCGAAGAATCCGCCGTTTCGTCGAGAATCCCGAAGCCTCGGCGATATCCCTGACGCATGCGCCCTTTTGGTGAACGGAGCGGCCGATGACTCTGGCCGTGGTCCGGAACCTGTCGTCCTCGCAGGCCTGCGGACTCCGCAGGACGTCGAGGACTTCGAGCAGGAGATCGTTGATCAGTACGCGTTGTCGATGGCCGCGGCGGGGCTGACCGACGGACACATCACGACGTCCCGTGCGGCGGTCGTGGAGTTCGCCCGCTCGCTTCCCGGGCCGCTGTGGTCGGCGTCCTGCGATGACGCAGACCGGTTCCTCGTCGAGCTCCGCCGGTCCGGACGGTGCGGAAGTCACACGCTGGCCACCAAGTCCGCCCTGCTGGCAAGCTTCTACGACTTCGTGATCGTGCGCTACCAAGGCGACATCCACGCCCTGACCGGCTGCGTGGTCGAGCAGCCGATCGACGAATACAACCGGCCCAAGGGCCCTGCCCGTGGTGAAGTGCGCGTTCCGCCGTCGGATGCGGAGGTGGACGCGTTGTTCGCGCAGTGGGGGCCGTCGATCGTTCGGGCCCGCAAGTACCTGCCTGCCGCGCGGGACTACTTTGCCGCGTCGCTGTGGCGTCGGCTTGGCTTGCGGATCAATGAGACGGCGATGCTCGACATCCGTGACTGGCGGCCGGACCTGGGAGAACTCGGCAAGCTGCATGTCCGTCACGGCAAGGGGAGCCGAGGGCGAGGCCCCAAGAGCCGCTTGGTCCCGGCCATCAACGGTGCCGACGAGCTGATCGACTGGTGGCTGGCTGAAGTCCGTCACCAGTACGGCAGCGACTGGAGCGACCCGGATGCCCCGTTGCTGCCGAGTGAGCGACGAGACCCGGACCTCGGCCGGTGCATGCGGGTGGGGACCGATGCCCTTCGTAGCGGGCTGGCCGCGCAGACCGAGCAGTGGCTGCCCGCCTGGTCCGGCCGGCTGACTCCGCACGTGCTGCGGCATTACTGTGCCTCCTCGCTCTATGGCGCGGGTATGGACCTCAAGGCCCTCCAAGAACTGCTCGGACATGAGTGGCTGTCCACCACGACGCGATACATCAACCCTCGGGAATTGCATCAGCCGGGCGAGAAGTCGCAGGTCACCTGGTCACGACAGGAATCGGAAGGAGTCCATGGAGTCTACGAACTGGCCGCCTGAGCAGGGATGTTGCCGAGTAGAGCCCTTCTGATGCATGATCTGCCCTCCAGAAGGGATGGTCTGGAGTGGTGCATCAGCGCAAGGTGACCCTGGCCGGGGCGGCTCACATGGAGCTCGTCTCCGGGGTGGTCCAGCTGCGTCCCGAGGACGCGATGTTCGACGCGATGTTGCGGGGCTGGCGTGCTCAGCAGAAGTCGCGAGGGTTGAAGGACGACACGATCGCCCCGAGGGAACGGCTGATCCGCCGGTTCCTGGACTTCACGAACGAGTACCCGTGGCGATGGATGCCAGCCCATCTGGACGAGTGGTCGGCGTCGTTGACGAGCGAGAAGCACTTGGCGCCGTCGACGATCCGCAGCTACCAGGGCATCGTCCGGCTGTTCACCGAGCTCCTCATCGACGCCCGATACGGCTGGGGTCCGGCATGCGAGGAAGCCTTCGGCACGTTCCCGGTGGCGATCTGCCATGAGTGGAATACCCTGCCTCACCTGCAGGATTACGAGGGCGATCCAGAGGCGAGGCCCTTCACGCGGGAAGAGTTGCAGCTCTTCCTCGACTACGCCGACGACCAGGTCGAACGAGCGGTACGGGCGAAACGCAAGGGCGCCCTGGCGGCCTATCGCGATGCCACCCTCTTCAAGGTGATCTACGGGTGGGGGCTTCGCCGGACCGAGACCTCCAAGCTCGACGTGGTCGACTTCGGACGCAACCCGCAGGCCCGGCAGTTCGGCCGGTACGGCACGCTCAATGTCCGCTACGGCAAGGCGAAGAAGGGCCAGCCGCCGCGACGGCGGAACGTGCTGTCGGTGATGGACTGGGCTGTCGAAGCGGTCGCCGACTACGTCGAGAACGTCCGCCCCCGCTTCGGATTCCCCGATCATCCGGCCTTGTGGATCACTGAGCGTGGCGGCCGCCTGCAGCCCGGCTCGATCAACGACCGGTTCGAGGCATACCGGGATGCCTTGGGGCTTCCCAAGGAGTTGTCTCCGCACGGACTTCGCCACTCATACGTCACGCATCTGACCGAGGACGGGGTGGACCGGCGCTTCATCCAGCAGCAGGTCGGCCACGAGTGCGACAGCTCCCTGGCCATCTACACGCACATCAGCGATGACCTCATGAACACTTCCCTGTACAAGGCACTGGCTCCGGCGTTCGCCGGGGTCCGATGAGGAGGGATCCGGCGATGGCCGCCAAGCTCGACTACCACTGGCACCTGCGCAAAGTCATGGCCGACCGTGGGTTGTTCTCCACTACCGACCTCCTGCCCCCGCTCGCCGAACGCGGCATCACCCTGTCCTCCAGCCAGGTCTACCGGCTTGTCGTCGAGCGACCTGAGCGACTGAGCCTGAGGATCCTCATGGCCCTGCTCGACATCCTCGACTGCACCATGGACGACCTCATCGAGCCCATCGCGGCGGCCGGGACCATGAAGAAGCCGAAGAAGGCCGCCACCGGCAGCGGCTCGGCGCCCGATGCGGAGGGACTCGGCGGACTGCGGCCAAAGCGAGCACGGATCAGGGGTGTTGACCGCTCATGACCATGGTCGACCAGCTCGACCGAGCCGTCACAGACCCGATCGGTTTGATCACGGACCTCGTCGCCGGAGTTGAGAAGGAACTCGGCGTTGAGACGATCCGGGCCGTGGTCACCGCGGTCGCGGGTGGCCGCGCGAAGTCGCGCCAGGTGGCCAAGGCCCTGGCGATACGGCCCGCGGTCCTGACCGACGGCCGGTCCCCGGCGCCCCGGGCCATCGGCGATCTGCTCATCGAGCTCCGCAAAGCCGGCGCCTCGGCAATCGCGCCGCCGGTCTGCGCCGAGTGCGGCAAGCAGCTGCGAACTCTCCAGCGCAAGGGCCAGGACTGGTATTGCTCGGTCTGCGGACAGGAGAGGGCCGAGTGCACTGCCTGCGGAAACGTCCGACGCGTCGGCTTCCAGGACCGCAAGGGCCTGCCGCGCTGCAAGATGTGTCCCGACACCGACGACCGTGATCCCGCCACGGTCGTCCACGAGCTGATCGCCGCGATTGCTCCGGGCGCCGACCGTGACGTGGTTGCCGAGGCCCTCCGGCGGACGGCACCGCACCGTCCCCACTATCGCCAGCGAGTGGTCTGGGCCCTGGAGGAGAACCCTCGTCTGCTGGCCGGGGAGGGCTATCTGGCGCCGCACCGCGCCATCTTGAGGTTCATCGACCTGCTGCACGAGGCCGATGTCGCGGGGATCGCCCGGCCCGCCTGCCCTCGCTGCCACCGGGTGGTCCGCATCGACAAGCCGCTTGACGGGCAGCGGGTCTGCCGCAACTGCATCGCCAGGTCCCGCATCGAAGAATGTGTACGCTGCGGCGCTCGGCGCGAGCCGGCCACCCGCGATGATCAAGGGCGACCGCTGTGTCCGAACTGCCTGATCACTGATCCGGCGAACCTGGAGATCTGCATCGTCTGCGGCAAGTCGCGCATGGTCAACTCCCGCACCGCCGAAGGGCCGATCTGCCCGAACTGCCGTCCCCTGCCCGTGGTGCTCTGCTCGATCTGCGGCCACACCGCACCCTGCACACTCTCGAAGCTCACCGGCCTGCCCCGCTGCAGCGGCTGCCGACAGCGCCAGGTCCACTGCACCGTCTGCGGACGGCTCCGCGGCATCCACTCCGGCACCGCCGACGCCCCCGTCTGCGGCCCCTGCGCCACACCCGACGCCGAGCTCTGGCGCCCCTGTCCCACCTGCGGACAAGCCGAACGGCTACACGCGCCAGGACCGTGTCCTCGCTGCACCCTCAAGCAGCGGCTCCACGAGCTCCTCGCCGACAACACCAGCTCCATACCCCCGAAGCTGCAGCCCCTCCACGACGCCCTGGCCGGCTCCGAACGCGCGGCCACCGCGATGAGCTGGCTCTCCAAGGACATCGTCTCCACTGTCCTTTCCGATCTCGGCTCCGGCCGCCGCCCTCTCTCCCACGAGGCCCTGGACGAACTCCCCGAAGGCAAGGTCATCGAGCACATCCGCACTGTTCTCGTCGCCACCGAAGCCCTGCCCAAGCGGGACGAGCAGATGGTCCGGCTCGAACGGCACGTGAAAGACCTCGTCACCTCCCACGTGACGGCCGAGGGACGGAAAATCCTGCACCGGTACGCGACGTGGCACCTCTTGCGGCGGCTCCGCCGACGCAGCCGTGGCAAGGAAATCACGCACTCCCAACTCGCTGTCGTGCGGCAACATCTGCGGGCGGCCGTCTATCTCCTCGACTGGCTCGAGGAACAGAACCTGACCCTTGCCACCTGCCGACAAGCCGACCTCGAACACTGGATGACCAGCGACGATGTCCGCCTCCGTCGAGAGGCAGGCCATTTCGTGCGCTGGGCCCGCTCCCAGAAGATCACCCGCGCTCTCAGCTTCCCGGCCGAGCGATGGAACGGCCCCTCCCAGCCGATGGACGACGAGGCCCGCTGGGCCACCGCCCAACGCCTGCTGCACGACAACACCCTCAAGCCCGAAGACCGCCTCGCCGGTCTGCTATTGCTCCTCTATGCCCAGTGGCCCGCAGCGATCTCCCGGCTCACCGTCGACCACATCGAGGAGACGGAGGGAGTGGTCCGCATCCGCCTCGGCGCCGTCCCCGTCGAGCTTCCCGCACCCGTCGCTGAACTGGCTCTCCGACAAGTCGCGGTCCGCCGCAGCCATGCCGTCCTCGGCCGCACAGACTCACCCTGGCTCTTCCCCGGAGGCCAGCCCGGCCGCCCGATCAGTGCCTGGGCCATGGGCGAACGGCTCCGCAAACTCGGCATCCGGCTCGCGGAAGCCCGCTCGACCGCCCTGTTCCAGCTGGCTACCGAGCTGCCCGCCGCGGTCCTCGCCCGCACCCTCGGCATCGACATCACCGTCGCCGTCAAGTGGCAGCGAGCCGCCGCCGGGGACTGGGCCGTCTACGCAGCCGAGATCAGCCGCCGGACGACTGTGGAGCAAGCGTGAACTACGCGGACCGGCTGAACAACGCCGTGGTGTCCGCAGTGCCGTGGCAGAAGACGTCCAATCAATGAGGTCGATTTCAAAGATTCCCTTCCGTGAGTACGGATCGCCGGACCCATGAGCGATCCACTGGGTTTTGCTCCCGGGTCTCAGTCAGGGGCAGCGGTGGTTTAGCGGCTGCCGAGCTCTCCCTTGGTGAACCCGTATTTGTGTGCCGCGAGCACAGTGGCGAGTGCAGGGACGAGCAGTGCGAGCGTGACCCAACTCAGCCAGGATGCATCCAATCCGCTGAGGACGATGCCTCCGATGATGCCACCACCGGCGATTCCGACGTTCCATCCGGTGGTGAGGAGTGCTTGGGCGACATCGCCGGCGTCGCCTGCTGCTTCGGCGACTGCGGTCTGCAACAGGGTAGAGGTGCCGCCGAACGCGAGCCCCCAGAGCGCCGCGCTGGCGTAGACGAGCGAAGGCACGCCGGAGAAGATGCCGAGCAGCAGCGCGCATGTCGCGAAGAGCACACACGCGAGGATCATGAGGAGGCGCAGGCGCCGATGGACGAGCGCTCCGGCGATCCAGATGCTCACCAGCGACACCAGGCCGAAGGTGAGCAGCACGGCGTCGACTTGACCTGCCATGTCGAGCGGCGTGAGGAACGGGGCGATGTAGGTGTAGAGGATGCTGTGGGCGAGCACGAACGTGAGGGTCACGAAGAGCACGGGCGCTACGCCGGGAATGCGAATGGTACGGGTTAGCGGGAGCCGTGAGCCCTTGGGTTGTCCGGGGAAGCTCGGCACCGCCGCGATGACCCACACGATCAACGCGAGCGTGAGGACGGTCATGATCCCGAACGCGTATCGCCACTCGACGAGCTTGGCCAGAAACGCCGCAGCAGGAACTCCGACGGACAGGGCAACGATTGCGCCCCCCATCGCGATCGCCATTGCCTTGCCGCGCTGATGTGAGGGAACCATCCGTACCGCGTACCCGGCCAACAGCGCCCAGAGCAACCCGCCGACGATGCCGCCGAGGCACCGGGCGGCTAGCGTAAGTGCGAAGCTCTCGGAGAGCGCGGTGACGGTGTTGGCGATCGCGAATCCTGCGATCGCCACCAGCAGCAAGTGTCGGCGCGGCCAGCCGATCGTCGCCTTGGTGAGCGGGATCGCGGCGAGGATCGCCCCGATCGCGAAGACGGTGACGCTCTGCCCGGCAGCACTCTCGCTCACACCCAGGTCTCGGCTCATCCCGGGAAGCAGCCCGGCGGGCATCGTCTCGGTCAGGAGCGTAATGAACCCGGTGGCGGCCAAGGCCAGAAGACCCGCCAGTGGGAGCCGGGCGTTCGTTATCGAGGGAGATGGCACAGCATGTGTTCGTGTCATGGCCTCATGATCGAAGGGTGACATTAGTGTGAGGGTCAATTCGGTGTCCGCTGAGTCACACGACGCCAGCCACAGAGGGCGAGGAGAGGGATATGCGGATCGGTGAGTTGTCGACGCGCACGCGGACTCCGGTGAGGTTGCTGCGCTACTACGAGGAGCAGGGACTGATCGCGTCAGATCGACTGCCCAACAGATACCGGGACTATGAGGAGTACGTCGTTGACCGGGTTCTCCAGGTACGAGGCCTGCTCGACGCAGGGCTGCCCACACGGATCATCAAGCAGATCCTGCCCTGCCTGAACACCCCCCGCACGATCCACATGCCCTACGTCACGCCAGACATGGTCGCAATGCTCGAACACGAACGCGACCGCATGGCCGAAAAAATCGAATGCCTCACCAAGAACCACCGAGCCATCACCGACTACCTCGACGCCGTACGCCTCGATATCCGAGCCTCCTAGTGGGTGTCTGAGAAGCCTTGTTCAGGGCAGGCGACTTGGTAGTTCCTGCACGTCGGGGAGGTAGGGATGGCTGGCCGACGTGCCTATCCGACGGATCTTTCCGACGCCGAGTGGGGGTGCTCGAGCCACTGGTTCCGCCGCCGAAGCCGGGCGGCCGCCCGCCCAAGCACTCACGCCGAGAGTTGATCGACGCGTTGGCGTACTGGGTGCGGGCCGGCTGCGCCTGGCGGCTGCTCTCGCACGACTTCCCGCCGTGGCAGACGGTCTACCACTACTGGCGGCGGTGACGGATCGAAGGCCGCTGGGAGGAGATCCTCGACATCCTGCGTGCTCGCGAACGCACTGGTCAAGGCCGGGAACCGACGCCGAGCGCGGGGGTGTTGGACAGCCAGAGCGTCAAGGCCACCGAGCGGGGCGGCTGGCACGGGTACGACGGCGGCAAGAAGGTCCTGGGCATCAAGCGCCACCTCCTGGTCGACACCCTCGGCCTCGTCCTGGCCGCCTGCGTCAGCCCGGCCAACGTCAGCGACCGCGACGGCGCCGCGGTGCTGCTGGCCCGGTGCGCCGACAAGTTCCCCCGTCTTCGGCACCTGTGGGCCGACCAGGGCTATCGTGGCCGCGACTTCCTGGCCTGGGTCCAGGAGGAAACCGGGATCACCATCCAGATCGTGCAGCGCAAGGACGGCGGCTTCCGCGGTACCTGGGCCAAGGCCGACACCCCACCACGCGTAGTGCCGATTTTCGCAGTAGTTCCGCGCCGTTGGGTGATCGAGCGGAGTTTCGCCTGGCTGGGCCGCTATCGCAGGCTGTCCAAGGACTACGAGTACCTGGCCGCCAGCCAGGAGAACGCCATCTACCTGGCCACGGTCATGCTCCTCCTGCACCGAGCCGGTAGATCACTGCCCTGAACGGGGCGTCTCAGACACCCACTAGCGCAGGGCGATGAGCCCTGCGTCCGTCGGTCTGAAGCCGCACGCGTCGAAGTAGAAGGGACGCAGATGCTCTTCAAAGTCAACGTGGAGCCATTCGCAGTCCGCTGCACGGGCGCCTTGCCCTGCGGTCGTCACGAGTCCGGTCCCGACACCGGTCTTGCGCATGTCCTGAGCGACCATCGTGTCGAGAATGAAGGCATGGACGCCACCGTCCCAGGCGACGTTGACAGACCCTACGAGCCGGCCGTCTTCTCGGGCACAGACCCAGCCGAGGCTGTGACGGGGCACTTGTGTCTGCCAATCGATGGGTATCTGGGTGTGACCGAACGCCTCCGCGTGGAGCGCGTTGACGGCAGCGTTGTCGAAGTCGCCGCGCCACTCATACGTGATCGTCATGGGCCGCATCGTAGGTCGAGAGACGTCCGGCTCCGCCCTCTTTTTTTCGGGTCCTATGCCCCTTCAGCCAGAGGCATTCCGGCAGTTCCAATACCCGAGCCCACCATTACACGTCCGCAACGACCACATCGAGCAGGCATGGACGCAGGCCAACCAGCGCCTGGAGTCCCGCTTCGGGGGAGGTGTGTGAGGCCATGCTGTGGAACCTGCGGATGAGAGCCGCCGAGCGCGGCATCTGGAAGTCCACCGAGATGCGCCGGCTTCTGGCGGACGCAGGGCTGGAGATCAGCGCCGGGAAGATGTCGGCGCTGTGGACGGGCACCCCGACCACGATCCGCCTCGACGACCTGGAGGTGATCTGCTCGGTGCTGGACTGCGACCCGGCGACTCTGCTGATCTGCGAGCCGGAGAAGGCCGCCGCCCGGCGCCCGCAGAAGGAACAGCAGAAGGCAGTAGGACAGTCCCCGGGGCAAGTTGTGACGCCGCGGTTCGGGCGCCACCGTTCGGCGCCGCCGCTGTGAGCACCCCACCACCGCGTTGCAACGCCTGCCAGGTCAACCGGGTCGCCTGGACCAAGCCCCGTGTCGATTTCTGCTACGACTGCCTGCCCGGCGGGCCGTTCCCGGCACCGCCGTGCCGCAACTGCGGGTCGGCCGACTACTTCAGTCAGGCCCAGTGCGGGACCTGCCACCCCGGCGCCCCAATGCACCCATTCTCCTGCCGGGGCTGCCTGGCCTGGGGCGTCTACCGAGTCCACAACTGGCACTGCTGGAGCTGCCGCTGGTGGCAAAACCACTACCCGGTCGGCGAGTGCCTGTACTGCCACCGGACCACTGGCTTTATTCACGAGTAGTGGTTCTGGCTCAGCTTCCGTGCAGCGGCCACTGTGAGTGACATCCGCCCCTCTCGGGAGAGCTTCGGAAGTCGCCCGAAAATCAGCCGTCGCCGCGGCGGCTGGGCTGAAAGTCCGGGCTGTGGAAGAGGTTGCACTCCGGTTGGAAGAGCTGTTGTTCCCGTCGATCGCGGACGTCGCGGTGCTGTCGGTGGACGTGAGCATCGAGATAGTGCGTGTTGATGCGCAAAGCATCACGGTCGGCGCCGCCTGCCCAGGGTGCGGAGCCTGGTCGACTCGGGTTCACAGCTCCTACCTGCGGTTTCCCGCCGACGCGCCGAGCGCAGGGCGAAGCGTCGTGCTCCAGTTGCGGGTTCGGCGGTTCCGATGCGGGAACAACATGTGCCCCCGCCGGACCTTCGCGGAACAGATACCCGGCCTCACCCGCAGGCATGGTCAGCGCACCGAGCGACTGCGTTCCACCCTGGCCGCACTCGGTCTCGCCCTGGTCGGCCGGGCCAGCGCCCGGCTGGCTTCCGTCCTCGGCGTGTCCATCAGCCGGAGCACGGTATTGCGCTTGGTCAACGCTCTGCCTGAGCCGGAGGTACCCGCACCGCGGGTGGTCGGCGTCGACGAGTACGCCACCCGAAAGGGCCGCCACTACGGCACCGTACTGGTGGACGTCGTGAGCCGCCGTCCGATCGATCTGCTCCCGGACCGGGAGGCATCCAGCCTGGCCGCCTGGCTCGCACAGCGGCCCGGTGTCGAGATCGTATGCCGGGACCGCGCGCCTTTCTTCGCTGAAGGTGCCACTGCCGGAGCACCACAGGCGGTGCAGGTCGCGGATCGGTGGTATCTCTGGCACAACCTGAGCGAGGCCGCCGAGCGAAGTGTCGCCCAGCACCGTCGCTGCCTGCGCGTCCTGACGCCCGCAGCGTCTCAGCCCGAACTGGAGAACGTTCCCGCCCCGGACCCGTCCGCGTCGCCATGGCCGACGGGTCACCGCTTTGCCGACCGGAC
Organism: Streptomyces sp. NPDC058195; assembly: GCF_042883525.1. Lineage (NCBI taxonomy): Bacteria > Bacillati > Actinomycetota > Actinomycetes > Kitasatosporales > Streptomycetaceae > Streptomyces > Streptomyces sp. NPDC058195. Next base: position 74,118 of record NZ_JBHVVM010000030.1, on the reverse strand, counting down.
TCGGACCCGGCACGCAGCCGTTCATGCCCTGCTGGAAGCGGGACACAGCCTGCGATCGGTCCAGCGGCAGCTCGGGATGAGCTGGCACACCGTCAAACGGTTCGCCGACGCCGCAAAGCCGGAGGAACTGTTCACCGGCCAGTGGCAGAACCGCTCCTCGGTCCTCGACGACTACAAGCCCTACCTGGACGACCGCTGGAACGAGGGCTGCACCAATGCGTGGAAACTCTGGGAGGAGATCGTGCCGCTCGGTTACAAGGGCAGCTACCAGCGGGTTCGCGCCTACCTGCACGACAAGCGCACCTCACCACGACCGGTGACCGCCCGGCCGCCCTCCCCCCGGGCCGTTGCCGGATGGATCCTCCGACACCCGGACACCCTCACCGAATCCGAGCAGCTCCAACTCAAGAACGTGCGGACACACTGCCCCGAACTCGACTCGCTCACCCGGCACGTCCGTTCCTTCGCGGCCATGATCACCGGGCGTCAAGGCAAGCACCTGCCGGACTGGCTCGACGCCGTCCGACAGGACGACCTGCCCAGCCTCCACACACTCGCCGCAGGCATCGACCGAGACCACGACGCCGTCATCGCCGGCCTCACCCTGCCCTGGAACTCGGGCGTCGTCGAGGGACACGTCAACCGCATCAAGATGCTGAAGAGGCAGATGTTCGGTCGCGCCGGCTTTGCTCTCCTGCGGAAGCGGGTCCTCCTTGCCCGGTGACAGGCCGCTAAACGATCAGACAGCGGCTTTGGCCGCCACCCGGGCGACAAGCTTGTCGCGCACGGATGGCCACTCGTCCACGAGAACGCTGTAGTACAGCGAATCACGACGCGTACCGTCCTGGCGCACCATGTGGCTGCGCAGCGTCCCTTCATAGACCAGCCCCAGCCGCGTCATCGCCTGCTGGGACCGTACGTTCAGGTTGTCGGTTCGCAACGCAATTCGGGCAAGGCCCAGATCATCGAAGGCGTGCGCCAACAGCAGAAGCTTGGACTCGGCATTGTAGGGACCGCCCCAACAAGCCCGATCGAACCAAGTCGCACCAATCTCCGCACGGCCCTCCGCGAGGTCGAGCTCGTACAGGCTGGTCGAGCCGATCACTGTCTCGTCCGTGAGGCGCTGGACGGCGAAGCATCTCCTCGCCCGATCCGCCAACATCTGGCTGATCATCTCCCGCGTCTCTATCACGGAGCCGGGGCGAGGCCGAGGCATCCAACGCCAGACCTCAGGATCCGACGCTGAGGGGAACAACGCCTCTGCATGATCGACGGACAGCGGAACGAGACGGACAGCGCGGCCGAGGAGAGAGTCGTTGCTCATCGCTGCACCATAGCTTCGGGATTACTGCCCCATCATCGAGACGCAGATCATGTCGCCTTCATCACGCACAGCAACCGCTGCACGGAAGCTGAGCCAGAACCATTTCTCGTGAACATCCGCGAGCCCGCCGACCGCCAATCGCTGTTGAAACTCGTCGACAAACGCTGTCGCTGAACGTGAACGAAGCCAGACCACGCGCATCGGCGACTCGGGAGCGTGCCGACTGTGCCTCGAACAGGCCCGTCGGCTCAAAGAGCCAGACCGAGCCGTCGACATGGTCGGAGCCAACCGGTTCGGGCAGCAGCTCTACCTGGCCAACCTGCACGCTGCCCGGAACGGGAAGCGACGCGACTGGGTCGCCCACCAGCGCCGACGGGCGCAGGCGCCACCGGTGCAGTTCGCTCCCGTCCGTTGGCGACAGCTGCTGCTGTTCCGCATGCCGCCCAACCACGCCGCCCTCAAGAACCGGGCAGCGGCCGTCAACTCCGAGATGGTCCGCTTCTGCGACGCCATCCTGCGCGATCACGCTGCCCGGCACGGCTGGAGCCGCAAGCAGATCAATGACACCGCGCGGTCCCTCAAGCTGTTGCAGGTCCTTCAGGACACCCCCGGCGCGAAGATCAACGCCAGTGACGTCCTCGAACTCCCTGGCCTGGGAGGAACCGCCGCGTCCACCATGGAGATCCTTGCGGCGGCCGACCTGCTGATCGATGACCGGACCGCAGCCGTCCACCGGTACTTCACCAAGCACACGGTCGGCCTGCCGCCGGAGATGCGGGACCAACTGGGCATCTGGTTCCAGGTCATGCTCGGCGGCAGCAAGAACGCACCCCGCCGCCTGCCGAGGCATCCGCAGACCGCCCACCTGCACATTCTCGGGATGGCCCCGATCTGGCACATGTGGGCAGCCCGAGGCGTCCAGTCCCTCGCCGAGATCAGCCGGGAGGACGTCATCGCGGCCCTCCCACCCTCGGGCGCCAACCGGTGCTTCGCCGAGCAGGGCCTGCGGGGACTCTTCGACATCCTCAAGGCCCGCAAGCAGGTCTTCACCAACCCCGCCCGCGGCCTGCCCGCCACCCACAGCGGCAGCACCATCCCGCTGCCCCTGGACACCGAACTGATCCGAGCAGCCCTCAACTCCGACGACCCCGCCTCCGCGCTGGCCGTCGCCCTGGTCGCGTTCCACGGGCTGACCGGTCCCCAGCTGCAAGAACTCGCCCTGACCGACATCCGCGACGGCCGCCTCACCATCGACGACCGGACCATCCCCCTCGCCGGCCCCGTACGCACCCGCCTGGCGGCATACCTCGACCACCGGGCCCGGACCTGGCCGACCACCATCAACCCGCACCTGTTCATCAACCGGCGCACCGGCCCCCGTACGAACCGCGTCGGCAGGGGCTTCCCGTGGGTCAAACTCGGCGTCACACCACAGGCTCTCCGCGAAGACCGCATCCTTCAGGAGATCCACGCCACTGGTGGTGACGTACGCAGAATCTGCGACCTCTTCGGGCTCACCGTCGCCGGCGCCATGCGCTACACCACCGGGCTCGAACACCCCGACCTGACCGGTCGGCCTGTTGACGGCCACGCAATTCCCCACCCTGACAGTCATGAGTCCTCATAGCGGCGATGGCCGTGGGCGGTCCGGCTGGTCGCACACGACCCAAGCTGGCAGCCCGATAGTCCGGTGAACCTTGCCGGGATACTGGCGTCATGGCCGTCACCCAACAGCTCGCCCGCATCCCGGCGCAGTACCTCGCCGCGTGCCGCCAGTCCGCCAGCATGTCGCCGGACCGCGATCCCCATTGGGATCCGCCGGCGTACGACGTGCTGGACCTGGACTGGGCTCCGAGACTGCTGGAGCGAGTCGGCGAGATAGCCGGGCTCGACGAAGTCCATCTGAGTGCTCTCCGCGGGGCCACAGACGGCGACACTGCTCTCGACCTGGCCTTCCTCAACACCCACCCGCACGCCATTGCCCCCTTCGGGCCCGCCCCCACAGCCCTGTCCGCCCCTCAAGTGGCGCGCGTCTCCGAACTGCTCGGCCAGATCAACATGCCTGCCCTCCTCAACGCCTTGCCGACCGACGATCGCGAAGCCGGATCCTTGATCGGGCACGAGGCCACCAAGATCACCGGCGGTCCGAGGGCGTACCTGCTGAGGCACTTCAACGCCCTCCGCGACTTCTACCTCGACGCGGCAAAGCGCCACCTGCTCGTCGTGCTCTGGTGGGACTGAACCGGGACCAACCCGGCCGTCCCAACCACGAGCACCCGCGCCAGCACGGGACTGCCGGGCTCGGCATTTGCGTGACCGTCCATACGGCCAGTCGTCGGTTCCCCAACCGGCGACCCCACATAGGCTCTCCACAACGCCTACCCCTTGGGTTCCAACCACTGGACGCTTCAGAAATGACGAACCCACGGGCTTAGGCCGACATGCGGGCGTCGGTGTCGAAGAGCTCTCGCTCGGCCGGGTGCAGGATGTGCTGGGTGATGAAGGAGCGGCCTGCGACCTTCCACAGGCCCCGGCCCTTGGTGAGGGCGGACACGGCCTGGGTCTCGACGCCGGTCAGTCCGAGCAGGGACGCGGCGGCGGTGAGCTGGTCAGGCTCCTGGCGGTAGATGATGCGCGTGCTGCAGTCCGCGAGGAGCCCCTCGGCAAGGACCCGGCCGCGCGACCCGGCGTCGCCAGCCGAGAGCAAATCGCTGAGGCGGTGGATCACCATCAGGTTCGCGATGCCCAGCCCTCGGGAGAGCTTCCACTGGCTCTGCATCCGCTCCAGCAGCCCGACGTGCCGCATCAGCCGCCACGCCTCGTCGTAGATCACCCAGCGTCGACCGCCATCGGGATCACTGAGGGCTGACTCCATCCACGCGCTCGCGCACGTCATCGCGAGCACCAGTGCCGTGTCGTCACCGGAGCCGCCGAGACGGGAGAGATCGATGGACAGCATCGGTGTGGTCGGGTCGAACGACACGGTGCTCGGCGCGTCGAACATGCCGCTCAAGTCGCCGTGCACGAGACGTCGCAGGGCATGGGCGAGGTCTTGGGCGGCTGAACCGAGGTGCCCCGCCTGGTGGCCGAGGGCCTGGTCGAGGCGTTCGGGGGAGCCGAGTACGTGGGCGATCTCGCCGAGCAGCGGCACCGTGCCCCGGGCGGCGGCGTCAGCGACGACCAGATCCAGGGCCAGGTCGAGGGCGGTGTGCTCCATCGGCAGCAGGTCGCGCTTCAGCACGGTGCGGGCGAGGCCGGCCAGCAGCAGCAGACGGCGCTTGCGAACCTCCGTGAACCAGTCCTCCTCGCTCACGGAGGCGGGGCGAGCCGGGGCGTCCAGCGGATTCAACCGTCCAGGGAGCCCCGGGCCCAGGGCGATGGTGTATCCGCCGAGGGCCTGCGAGACACCGGTCCACTCCCCCTTGGGATCGCAGGGGATGTAGATCCGGTAGCCGTGGGCGATCGACCGGGCGGCGATCGACTTCGCCAGCGCCGACTTGCCCATGCCGATGATCCCGGCCAGGACCGCGTTGGGGTTGGTGAAGCCCTCCACCCTGCCGCTGTTGTAGAGCGAGAACGGGTCGAAGCAGAAAGCCGCCTCCGCGTGCACATCGCGGCCGATGAACACCCCTTCGGCGCCCAGGCCGCCCTCGGCCACGAACGGGTAGGCGCCGCTGGCTGTGGCGGTGGTCATCCGGTGGGCGGGCAGGGCGAGCTTGCCGCCGCGGGCGGAGGCCGGACCGGGGCGACCGGCGGGCGGGTAGGTGGGCCGCAGATCCGGGTCGAGGGTCTGCTCGGCGCGGTGCTTGGGCGGGTTTCCGGCGAGGCGTGCCTGGCGGCGGGCTTCGGTGAAACCGGCTCGGGCGGCTCGCTGTTCGGCGCGTGTCGTCTTACGGGGCACGAACAGGGGGGAGGCGCTGGCGCGGGTACGGGGCATGAGCGTTTCTCCAGGTGAGGGGTGGGTCAGCGGCGGACGAGGCCGGTGAACGGTGCGTGCAGGTCGGCCGGGGTGGTGCGCCGCCGGACGAGATGAGCGGTGCGCTGGTGGCGCTGGCAGATGGTCAGTTCCGGTGCTCCCTCTGGAAGGCCGGCCTGGCACGCCTCCGGCGCGGGGATCTCGCCGGAGCCCGGCCGGGGCGCCGCGTGGTAGGCGGCGTGGAGGTGCTCAGCGGCCTGCCAGACGCGGGTGCGGGCGGTACGGAGCTGGTCGCCTTCGACCGCGACGAGCTGCCCGGTGTGACCGGTGTGGGCGTCGAGTAGCCCGTACAGCGAAACGAGGTGCGCGTGCAGGGCGTCCAGCTCGGCCCGGGTGGTGACCAGCGGGCCGCCCGGGATGTTGAGCGCCTGGTGGAAGTCGAGCGCGGCGGTGGCGAAGGGCACGAAGTCCTGCGCGGTCGGGCTGGTGGTGCGGGACATGAGGGTGCTCTTTCGAAGGGAAGGGTCAGGCAGCGAGCGCGAGCGGCAGGGCGGCGGCGGTGAACGCCTCGGCCTGCTGCCAGGTCAGCGGCCGGAGATCGAGCTGGGCTCCGACAGCGGCGGTCTCCACGACGGCGCAGGCGGTGCGCAGCTCGTCCTCGGTGTCGGCCGAGACGGTCAGCAGACCGGTCAGGGCGACGTCGGCGTGCCCGGCGATGAGCTGGCGTTCGCGGGACTTGATGTCCTGGTACTCGATCGAGTCCGCCTCGGAGTCGACCTGGCCGCGCCGGGCCCGTTCGGCGGCGTCGGCGATCACGCTGGACTTCTTGCGCTGCACGTCGCGCAGGGCGGCGTCGAGGTTCTTCGGCTCGTAGGAGAGCGACAGCGTGCGCCGGACGCCGCCGGTGAACAGGAGCTGGTGCAGGAAGCCGGCGCTGGTCTCGGTGCGCGGCCAGTTCTCCACCCAGTAGGTGGCGTGCACGGCGGAGTCGGTGGCGATGTGGTCCGCCTTCTCGACGACCACGACGGGGCCGGCGGCGGCGGGCTCGGCCTCGGGGCGACCGGCCGTGGACCAGCGGTCGAGTGTCGCCAGCGCCTTCGGGTCATAGGAAGTGCGCACCACGGCGGCGATCTCGTGGGCGGTGAGCCAGCCCGTCGGGGTGAGACCGGCGGTCCGCGCCGCCTGGTCGAACGTGGAGGTGAGCTGGGCGAGGACGCTGAAGGCACCGGTGAGACCGCCGCCAGCCTGGTTGATCAGCCGACGGGCCGCCTTGGTGTCCAGGGATACCGCGACGTACGCCTCGTGCGGGGCGGCTGCGGGACCGGCGCTCTGGAGCAGCTCGTTGTAGATCGCGCCGGCCATCGGGGTGTCGGGGCGGCCGTGCTCTTCCCAGTAGCGGCGCAGCGCGTCGCCGGAGTCGGGGATGGTGCGCTCGATCACCTGGATGCGGGCGATCTGCCCGGTACGGGCGAGAGCTGCCAGCGCGCGTCCCCAGCCGCCGACGTTGGCCTGCTGGGTGCCGGGGTCGAGCAGGGCGTAGGCGCGGGAGGAGACCTTGACCACCGCGGTCAGCGTCCTGGTGTGCGGGTTGTGGACTGCGCCGTACTTGCCGTCGGGAGCGGTGGTCACGCGCAGGCTGGCAGCGGTGCCGGGAAGGTGGAGCAGTCCCTCGCGGGTCGGCCGGCGGGAGGGCCGGGTGAGCCAGACGAGCTGGCCTCGCATCCGGCGCAGCGCGTATCGGACGACGATCGGGGTCCAGTCCGCCAGTGCACGGCCTCGGTGGCGGACGAAGATGAGCAGGGCGATGACGGCCCACAGCGGGATGAGCTGGAGGGCGCCGACCACACCGCGGGCGAGGATCACGGCGAGAAGGAGAAGGCCGGTGAGCCCGGCGACGGCCAACTGCGGGACGGACAGGCCGAGCAGGACGCCGCGCCTGCTGCGGTGCGGGAACTTCACGGTGGGCGTGGAGGACTGGTGCTTGCCGGACATGGTGGTTCCAGACGGTGGGAGCGGGCGGAGGACGGGGCGCGCGGCGCTCTTCTGGACGTCATGGCGGAACCTTCCTGCTGGTGGGGGGCGGGGGCGGGCCGTGGAGTGCGGCCCGCCCCCGGGGGATGTGGGTCAGGAACCCGACGGCGGCTGGGTGGGATACACCCAGTTCGTCGGCGTCGGAGAGCCGGTGGCCGACGGTCCGGACGCGGATGCCGGAGTACCCGACGGCGAAGGTGCGGGACCGACTGGCGGCATGGAGGCCATGTCGCCGCCCGGAGCCGATGAACCTGTGAGGTGACCGGAGCCGCTCGCAACGCCTTGGGCAGTCACTTCGGCTCCTTCCGGTTCGTCCTCGCCAGGACGTGTGATCAGCGGCGGGATCCCGGGGCGCTGGATCAGAGCCCGGCCCTTGTCGCCGCTCGCGTCCGGGTCTTCGCCGTACCGGAAGCGGGTCTGCTGCTTGGGCGGCCCGGCGTCGATGCCCTCCTTGCTGAGGTTGCCGCCGGAGGGGTTGATGCCGGAGGCGACGCCATCGGTGCCCGCGCCCGGGACCTGGTTCGGACCCTGCGGCGCGGGGGCACCGGTACCGGCCCGCAGCGCGAGGCTGCCTGCGGTCTTCGCGGCTCCTGCGGCGACCGCCATGCCGGCGACACCGGTGCGGTGCATGTCGTCGTGGCCGCCGCCGTCGCTGGCCCAGTGGACGAACTTGTACGTCGCGTAGGGGCACAGCAACACCAGGACCATCACGACGATGCCGGCCATCGCGTCGGACAGGGCCGCCATTCCGTCGCTGGCGTCGGTCTTGCCCATGGCGGAGACGCCGATGAGGAAGACCACGGTCATCAACAGCTTGGAGACGATCAGGGTGCCGGTGGCCTCGATCCAGCCGCGCCGCCACCGTTTGGCGACTTCCCAGCTGCCGCCTGCCCCGGCGAACACCGCGAGCGCGACCATGATCAGGACGCCGACCTTGCGGGCCACCATCACGCCCCAGTAGAGGAAGGCCCCGATCGCGCACCCGAAGGCCACCAGCGCGGGCACCCCCCAGCCGAGGCCGTACATGGCCCCCATCTGATCAACCTTGATCACACGACGGATCGCGTCGTCGATCGAGGTGTTGGCGGCTTTGAAGAGGCCGTCGGACAGCGCGTCCACCACGGTGATGGCAACGGTCGTGAAAGCGATGGCGGAGAAGCTGAAGAGGACTCCGGTCATGGTGCCGAACGCCGCCTTGGCGAGGGCACGCTCGTCTCGACGCCAGGCAGCGGTCATGAGCTGGATGCAGAAGATGCCGACGGTCAGGGCGAGGCCGATGGGCAGCAGCAGCTCGTAGTTGTCGCGGAACCACCCGGCGTTGAGGTCGATGGCCGTCGTCTTGTTGACGGCCTTGGCGGCCAGGTCGGCCGCGCTGGACGCCAGCTCGCCCGCCGACTTTGCGATCCACGCGCCGAGACCGTCGGTGACGGTGCCGGCGGGGTTGGTGGCGAAGTCGATAGCGCCGCACACCTTGTCCATCAGCGGGAAGTCGCAGACTCCCATGGGTCGTACCTCCGTTCTGGGGCGAGGGTCAGGGCGCGACGGACGGCATGACGCCGACCAGGGCGCAGGAGTGGTTGGGCCGGCACTGGACCGCGAGGGTGGTGGACCGGCTCTCCGCGCCGCCGGCGGCCGAGCCCTTCCAGCGAATCGACTGCTTGCCGGAGACCGTGACGGCGTAGACGTACGCCTGGGTGATCGCCCCGGCGTCGTCCTGGAGAGCCTGGGTGAAGGCGTGCGGGAAGTGCCCCTCGTTGATCTTGGCGGCGGCGACCTGCTTGTTGGCCGCCATCTCCTTCCACAGCACGGCCGAGGGGACCGCCTGGTCGACGGAGGCCGGGTCGGCGTACTTCGACTCCGTGGTCAGCCAGCCGCGCAGCGCCTTGCGCAGCTCGGGCTGCGAGTACGCACGGGTGTCGTACGACCACAGCGCTGCGGCGGCGGCCTTCCCGTACGTGATCGGGTCGTGGGTCTTCGGCGGAACGGGCAGAGCGCGGGGCCGGGTGTGCGGCCCGGACGGCGCCGCGGGCGACGAGGAAGCCGTGGGCGAACTCGGCGGTGGGGAAGCGGTATCGGAGGGGCTCCGGCCCTCGCGGGTGAGGTAGGCGGCCAGGCCGGCGAGGGCGACGAGCACCGCTAGGACGGCAGTGCCGAGCAGCGCCCGGCGGCGCACGCGAGATGCGCCGCCGGGGTGGGTGGCGTGCTGAGCCATCAGTGGACCTGCGTCCCGAGCGTCGAGAAGAACGCCACCACACCATTGGCCGCACCGAGAAGAAGGGCCGCGCCCGCGCTGACCAGCACGCCCTTCTTCCCGTTCGCCTCGGCCTGGTGACCACCGGAGTGGTGACCCCAGGCCCACACGCCCGCACTGACGGCGAGGGCACCGACCACGGCGATGAGTCCGAACAAGTTGATCGAGCCCATCACCTGCTTGAGGACGTTGAGGCCAGGGAGCCCGCCCTCGTTGGGCTTGATTCCGGGGTCGTAGGCGAGCTGTATGACCTGTTCAGCGAGATACATGGGAACTCCAGTTCGAATGAACGCACGCCAAAGCCCGGTGGGGCGAACCAGCGGTGCGAGGGGAGGTGAGGAGGGGGAGGAGCGCCGGTCAGACGACTCGGCGGACCGCGAGAATCCGCGATTTCCAGGACGCGACGGTGGTGATCCGTACGACGTCACCGGTGTGCGGGGCGTGGACGATCAGGCCCTGCCCGATCGCCATCCCGACGTGTTCCGGTATGGCGGCCGTCCCCTCGGTGAAGAGGAGGTCGCCCGGCTTGAGAGCATCGACCGAGACGGCCTTGCCGTCCTTGACCTGCGTGTACGTGGTCCGCGTCAGGGTGACCCCGGCTGCCTTGTACGCGCCCTGCATCAGGGAGGAGCAGTCGCAGCGGCCCATCGGGTTCTTGCCGTGGGAGTCGGTGCACGTGCCGCCCCACTGATACGGGGTGCCGAGTTGGCCGAGCGCCCACCGGATCGCCGTCTGCACCTTCGGCGGCGCGGAGGCGGGAATCTTGTACTCCTCCGGCAGGGCGCCCGCCGGGATGGTGCCGAAGTCCGTCCCGTCGCCGTCCGCCGAACAACCCCCCGCGGAATCGGGAGAGGGGCTGGCGGTGTCGGCAGATCCTGACGGCGACGGGCTCGGCGATGCACCGCCGGCCTTCTCCAGCAGGGGCTCGATGGCCTTCTGCAAGGCGGTGGCCAGCGGCTCCCATTTGGCGTACGCCTCCGGGAAGCCCGACTTCTGTACCGCCTGCGCGGCCTGGGTGACAGAGAGGGACTGCCAGCCGGAGACCTTCTTGAGCCCCTCGTAGAACTTCGTCGAGGCGTGCACCGGGTCGAGGATCTGGCTGGCTGTGCCCCAGCCCATCGACGGCCGCTGCTGGAAGAGACCCAGCGAATCGCGGTCGCCGTAGGTCAGGTTCCGCAGGCTGCTTTCCTGCAGCGCGGTCGCCAGGGCGACGACCTGCCCGCGGGCGGGGATGTTCATCGCGACGCCCGTGGCCTGGATCGTCTTGGCGTTGGGCACTTGGTCGGCAGGCGCGTCCAGACCCGGCACGGAGACCGAGCCCTTGTCGCCGCCGTCCAGGATGGCCTTCACCTGCTTGGCGACGGCGGAGGCGTCCACACCCTGTGCACCGTCGGTCGAGCACGAAGCCGAGGCGGTCCCGGCACCGATGCCGAGGATCGGCAGTGCCAGCAGGAGTGGTCCGGTGGCGCACAGACCGACGAGGGCTCCCGTCGTCTTCTTCACGGCCGCCGCCGTTCAGCGCGACGGCGGTGCGTACCGGTCGAGGGAGGTGGGTCGGGGCGCGGGTGTGTCAGGGCATGCTGCATCGCAGCGGCTCCTCGGTGTTCGAAGGAGACGCGGTGCCGACTTCTCGTGCAAAGCCGTCGGCACCGCGCCGATGTGCATCCGCCTCTCGGCGGGCCCGGGTCAGAGGAGTTGGTAGCTCCAGGACGCCGGTTTCAGGTCACGCGCGGCAGCCAGCCGCGCTCGTAATCTCAGGCAGTGCACAGGGGCCTCCTCACGGCGCTCGCGGGCAGATGGGCAACATGCCTCCGACGCCGCCCGATTGGACGAGACAGCACAGATAAGCACAGCTCAACGGGGGTGGAGCAGCGCTCCTTCCCGGTGGCACGGCGAGACAGTAGACCGGGATGCCGGCCGCGCCAAACGACTGCCATCCAGGGGCCCGAAGCAGGGAGCCACCTCGTTAGGCGCGGCCGGAATTCGCCGTTAACCTCCCCTGCAACCTCGCACCGGATGCACGCCGTTGAGCGCTGCCCGGAGCAGGTCCAGACTCCGCCGCGCCCGAAGAGAGGCCCTCCCCATGAGCTACACGCTGCACCGAGGCGACGCCCTGACCGTCCTGAAGTCCCTCCCGGACGAGAGCGTCCAGGCGGTGATCACCGATCCGCCGTACAACTCCGGGGGCCGCACCAGCTCGGACCGAACCGGCCGTACCGCACGCGCCAAGTACGTCACGAGCAACTCGGCGCACGACCTCGCCAACTTCCCCGGCGAGAACCGCGACCAGCGCTCCTACCGCTCCTGGCTCACCGAACTGCTCACCGAGGCGTACCGGGCCTCGACCGAGCACGCGGTCGCGATGGTCTTCACCGACTGGCGACAGGAGCCGACCACCTCCGACGCCCTGCAGATGGCGGGATGGACCTGGAGCGGCACGATTCCGTGGATCAAGCCGTCCAGCCGGCCCCGCAAGGGCGGGCCGAAGCAGGACTCGGAGTTCATCATCTGGGGCGTCAAGGGCTCCCTCGACAACACCCGCGATCTCTACCTGCCGGGGCACTACATCGCCTCCCAGCCCCGCAAGGGCCGGGTTCACATCACCCAGAAGCCGGTCGAGGTCATGCAGCAGCTCGTCCAGGTCTGCCCCGAGGGCGGCACCGTCTTCGACCCGTTCACCGGCAGCGGCTCCACCGGGGTCGCGGCCCTGCGCGAGGGACGCCGCTTCGTGGGCGTCGAGCTGTCCGCGCACTACGCCGACGTCGCCGAGGAGCGGCTGCGGGCCGAACTGACGAAGGACGACTTCGAGCTGGCCGGACCGGAGGCATGATCGTGAGAGCGAAGAGAGGCCAGGGCCGGCGGCCCACAGACGCCAGAGGGGCGGCTGGAGCATCGACTAACCGATGCACCAGCCGCCCCTCCTGTTACGTCAGGCCGCCTCGAACGCCCGCCGGATCAACGGCGCCGCCTTCTCCAGGTCCGCCGCCGCGGCGAGACGGACCTCCAGGTCCCCGGTCCCCAGGTGCCCGATGCCGCGCATGTCCCGGGTGAAGCCCTCCTCCAGCACGACCGAGTCCGGGTCGAGTCTGAGATAGACCAGGATCGCCTTGTGCTTCGGACGGAAGATCACCGACGCCACGTTCACCAACCGCCGGTAGGCGATGTAGTGCCGCAGCGACGCCACCTCCACCTCGCCCCATGCCGTGAGCGCCTCGTCCAGTTCCGCGTACAGGTCCCGCAGGCACTCCGGCACCGCTCCTCCACCCGCAGGCGGAGAGACCGTCGAAGCCATCGGCACTCTGTCCGCCACGGGTGCCTGCTCCCGGCCCCGGCGAGACGAGGCAGCGCTCGGGAAGCCGGTCGCGGAGTCCACGAGCAGCAGCCCCAGCAGGCCACCGTCGAAGATCCGGTAGCGCACCAGGTCGATCCGCTCGGGCAACCGCTGCACCGCCACCCGGTCGTGATGCGAGAAGCCCGCCGCGATGCAGATCATCCGCGGACGACGCCAGTCGACGAACTCGGCGGCCTCCGCCCCCAGCACCTTCCGCACGAGCGTCTCGAACTCGTGGTGCGCCGACTCCAGCCAGGACAGGTAGGACACCGCCTGGGACATCACCCCGCTGTCCGAGCCCTTCTTGAACTCGATCACCACCGGGCTGCCGTTCTCATCGAGCCCCAGGGTGTCGATCCGCCCCCGGTGCCAGGGGCCAGTCGGATACTCCGATGCCAGGAAACGGACGCCCAGCATCTGCTCCAGGCCGGCCTCGACCCGCCGCTGCAGCTCCACCTCCAGTGCCACCGTCGAACCGGACAGCTCCACGTCCCGTCCGTCCGCGTCTCGCCGGAACAACATCAGCTCCGCCACCAGCGCCCCCTCACGCGATCTCTGCAAGGAAGCCAATCGAACGAACGCCCTGCATATTCCGCCTATGGGGGGCCGATCCCTCGGTGAGCCTAAGATTGGCTTTGATCGGCAGCGAGCGAGCGGAAGGGATGTCTGTGAGTGAGGTTCACCCCGTCGAGGCCGTCGCTCTGAAGCTCGAAGAGCTAACCGGCAGCGTTCCGACTCGGCAGTTGATCCACGGCATCGCCCGACTCGAATTTCCCGTGACTGCCGCAGCCGTTTCCTGCTGGGAGCGGATCCTCGAACAAGTCCTTGACCATGGTGAGCAATACGGACTGAGCGACATACCTGCCGGGCCGATCGCCTGGTTGACGATGGCCGCCGCGCCCCGGATCACCCCTTGATCGAGTGTCCTCACCGTCGCGACGTCACCAGTGGTGACGGCCTGGCCGCCCTGGGCAACTCCAATACTCAGCGTCACCGCTGCGAACCTGGTGTCGATCCGATCGTCATCGTGTGAGCCAACCTCGTTGGGCCGCGTGAACCCCTGCTTGGAAGCGGCTGCGTGCGTCCAGGCGGTCCATCAGGTCAGCGGCGATGCGACGCGCGGTCCGTGGGGAGATGCCGAAGCGGTGGGCGATGGCCTCGTCAGTGAGGCCGTCGGCGAGGAACCTGAGCATCTCGACCTGTTGACGGGTGAGATCGTGCTCGACTACGTCCGGAGCGCCTCCGAGCGGGGTGGCGGTGGCCCAGGTGGATTCAAAGAGGGCGCAGAGGGCGGTGATGGTTCCCTCGCCATTGACCAGCACTGCTCCGGTGCGCGCATCGGCAGTATGGGTGGGGAGCATGGCTTGCTGCCGATCAAAGATGACCATGCGAACAGGGAGCGAGACGGCGGTACGTACTTGCGCGCCGTACTTGTTCAGCCAGTTGACGTGTTCGAGGGTCGGCTTGTCGTTTCGGACGCTGTCGAGGTAGATCGTGCGGCTGGCGACTCCCCGGCTCAGCAACTCATGATTGGGGCCTCGGCTCGCCGCCAGATCTGCAGCGCTGTGCGCGCCGCCCGGGGCGAAGGTCATGATTTCGTTTTGCGTCTGGTCCGCGAGCTGTGCCAGACGCTGACGTATCTGGTCAGCGTTCTCGAAGTGTTCGCCCTTTGCGCTCTGAGGTCGTATGCCAGAGCACTCGGCGATGAGTCGGGCTGCGGCTGCACGCGACGCCTCGATGCGGGACTGCTGTTCGGCTAGGTCAGCCTGCTGCCTGGCAAGGAGGATTTCCATCGCCATCTCCGGGCTGATCGGACGTAACTGGCCCTGCCCACCCTCTTGCAGGGCGGGCTGGACGATGGACAGCGAGCTGAGCAGGGAGAGGCTGTCTCGAACGGCTTCCTCGGTGGAAGACAGGCGCTGGGCCAGCTGCGTAACCCCCTCCTCGGGGTGGGCGAGCATAGCCCGGTACACCTTCTCCGCCGTGGCTGAGAGACCCAGAGACTCCAACACCCCTACTCCTCCTGTTAGTTGGCGAGACGGACAGGATACGAGACGAGCCGGACCCAGGTGTCCTCTTTATGCAATGTCATAAAGAGCGGTGCGCGCCCGGCTTGAAATGGAAATTCCATCGCCTCGAAGCTCATCCTCATGTACTTGATTCATGCACATTTCAGCCATGCGTGCCGCATCCCCCTGCCTGCCGAGGCGGCACAGCTGATCCGGGATGGATGCGAGGAACAGGGAATCGAGCACGCCGTCGTCCATCCAACCGCAGAGGGAAACGACTCGCTTGTTGGCCTGTTTGTCCTGGCCGGAAGCGTGGAGGAAGCGGAAAACCTGGCGGCGCGGGCCTGTCGACGTGCGCTCGCCGGGCACGCTGAACTGGCTGGGTTCACGCTGGCCAGCTGCGACGTCCGTCTGGTGCCGGACTTCTACGACCAGCAGTTTCGCCCAGGCCCGGATGGACGGGATATGCCAGGCCCTAATTAGGACAGCAGAAGTCTCTTCACCTGCGGACTTGGATCTACGAGATTAGTGCTCGCCTTCACCGCCGGTCCTTCGACGGACCAGAAATGACTCGCACTTTACTTCGCTGCACAGATCATTGAGAGGCGGAATCATGTCCTTGACCCGAGTCACTATCCGTACCTTCCTCGGCACCCTTGCTATCGGAATTGCGGTGGCTCTTGCCCTGAACGCAATAGCCCTTCCGGAGTCGCAGGTCGCCGCCGCGAACTCACCGGTCACGGCGAACGACGTCACCTGGGGCGGCTGAACCCTGCACCGTCCCTGTCGGTCCAGGCGGCCTACCGTCCCGGGTCCGGCGAGAGCCCGGTCACGTCCCTTCGCACATGAGGAGATCCGTCAGATGGGCACAATCACACAGCCTTCCTCCATCGTCACCGACTTCGCATCGGTATGGGCCACGCGACAGCCGGCCCACAACGGGGATGTTCCCGTCCCGCTTGAGCTGGCCTCCGGCGAGGGGATCCCCGTGTTCATCACCCCGTACACGGCGGGCAACATCGCCTTCATGCGTGACGTCGTGGACAACTTCCGTGACGGTCATCCCGTCTACGGGTTCGAGGCGATCGGGCTGCGGGACCGCACGGAGCCGCCGCGTTCGGTTCCAGCGATCGCGGAGCAGTATCTGCGCGCCATCCGCCGCATCCAGCCGCACGGCCCCTATCTGCTGAGCGGCCTGTGCGGCGGCTCCCAGATCGCCTATGAGATCGCCACCAGGCTCGTCCAGTCCGGCGAACAGGTCGGGCCGCTAAACCTGGTCAACGCAGCGCGCGGCGAACTGGACACCAGCCCCCGTCTCGACCTCTGCGATCTGTACGACATGCGGCTTGCGTCACTGGCGCAGCGGTTCACCGCCACGGACCTGGACGCCGACCTCGACCATGTGATGCAGCAGATGTGCGAGCTGCAGTGGCTTGACGAGCCGGTGCCGGCCTCGGACTTCTACTGGCGGCAGGCGCTGTGGGCGGCGTCGTACGACGCGTTCGTACGGTGCTCGCTTGGCCGGCTCGACATCCCCGTCAACATCTTCATCGCCGAGGAATCAGCGCACGACCCCGAAGTCCGGTGGCACGACATCGCACCCCGCAGCACGGTGCGATCCATGGAGGTGGTCACGAGCGCCCAGATCACCAGCCACCCCGCCTTCGTCACCGCGATGCGCGACGCCTTCGAACAGGTCAGCGCATGAGCAGCACGCCGAACATCCTCCCCGCTCCAGATCTCGCGGCCTCCACGACGAGGCCGAGTCCGTGAGCATCACCCTGCGCACACCCCAGTCCCCCGCAACGGCAGATCGCCCCGACGCCACGCCACGGTTGTGGGCACAGCGCAACTTCGTCCTCTTCTGGTTCGGGCAGACCGTCTCGAAAGTCGGCAACGGCGCATACTCCGTCGCGCTCGGCTGGACCGTCTACCGGATGACCTCGTCAACAGCCGCTATGGGCACGATCTTGGCCCTCAACTTCGCGCCGCAGGTCATATTCTCCGTGGCCGGCGGGACACTGGCCGACCGATGGTCACGGCGCCGCGTCATCGTCGGTGCCGACTTGACGGCCGCCGGGGCCATCGGTGTCCTCGCGGTGCTCGCCGCCACACAACACCTCTCCCTCGGCCTCCTCATGGCCGCAGCCGTAGTGCTGGGCACCGTCAGCGCCTTCTACAGCCCGGCCTACGCGGCCATGAATCGCGAACTGCTCGAAGCAAAGGAGTTCCGTAAGGCCAACTCCGTGCTCACCGCGTCCTCGAGCCTGGCCCGCCTCGTGGGGCCCCTGCTGGCAGCTGGCCTCTTCGGGGTCGGTGGACCCGCACTCGTCTTCGCGCTGAACGCCGCCTCCTTCGCGATCGCGGCCGTCGCGATGATGGCCACGGACATCCGAGCCCGCCCCGGCCCACGCACGATGGACGGAATCCGCCGGGAACTTTCCCAGGGGCTGCGCTACACATGCTCCGAGCCCTGGCTGATTCTGATCATCGCCCTGTCGCTCGCGGTCAACATCCTGTGCCTGGCCCCCTATTCCGTGCTGCTGCCCGCGCTCGTCCAGCAGGCCCACAGCGGGGTGGGAACCCTAGGACTGGTCAGCGCGTCCGAGATCGCTGCCCTGCTGCTGGCCTCACTGATCATCGGGCGTGTGCGCGGGATCAAGGCGGGCACCGGACTGCTCGTTCTGGGCTCGGCGATGGGCCTGGGCGCCACGGTTCTCGGCACGCTGGGAGGCCAGCCAGGCATGCTGTTCCTCGGCGCGATCTTGTTCGGTGTCGGGCTTTCCTTCGACGTCATCGAGAACACCCTGCTGCAGAACAGAGTGCCCGAGCATCTCCTCTCCCGGGTCTACAGCGTGAACATGACTCTCTCGTACTCGCTGCAACCGCTCGGATACTTCTTCTCCGGGCTTCTGGCACGGCACTTCAGCGCCCCTGCCGTCCTCACGGCAGGCGGGCTCACGATGCTCACCGCCTGCTCCGTCGCCGTGCTCCTGCCGACCACCCGGCGCCTGGATGCGGTCCGCTGCTAGCCCGCAGTCCACCGGCCGACCCGTACAGCATCACCTCTTGATCGCCCTGCTCGACGCGGAGTGCGAGCTCGCGCCCAGGGCAGCGAACCCAAGCCTTGTGGAGGAAATCCCCCATGCCCAACCTTGCCGACATAGCCGAGATCACGTCACACATGCTGATAGGTGAGCACGCCGAGCAGCCGACCTGCCTGCCCCAGGCCATGCTGGACGCTGCGGCCCGACACCCCGACCGCGTCGCGGTGGTCCATGACCACGCCCATATCACCTATCGCGAACTTGCCGATCAGGCACTCGAGTTGGCCGCCCGGCTACAGGGCGAGGGCGTCGGCCGCGAGGTGCCCGTGGCCATTTTGCTGCCGCGCACGCCCGCCCTCGTCGCGGCCATCTTTGGCACCTGGCTGGCCGGCGGGGCTTGCCTGATGTTGGACCCCGTCGCTCCGCCCCGTCGCCGTGAGCATATGCTCCGCGACAGTGGAACCCGTGTCGCGGTGACGGCCCAGGAGCTGGCCGCTTCGCTGCCCGCCGGCATCCGTACGATTCTGCCGCCGGGGGCCGACCATGCGACCGGAACTGGGCCGCTGGCCAGGGGCGACATGCTGGTAAAAGCCACCGACCTCGCCTACGTCATCTATACCTCCGGCACCACCGGGCAGCCCAAGGGCGTGATGGTCGAGCACCAGACTCTGTCCGCCATGGCCGACAGCATGGAACAGGCCCTGTACGGCGGGAACGATCCCGGTGTGCGACGTGTGGCACTCAATGGTGCTACCAGTGCCGATCCCTTCTTCGCGGACTTCGCCAACCTGGCCCGTGGACGCACACTCGTCATCGTGGACGAGGCCACCCGCCGTGACCCGGAACGTCTCGGGAATCTGCTGAGCACGCAGCGCATCGACCTGTTCGACGGTACTCCGACGCAGATGCGAGCCCTGCTCCTGGCTGTCGGCGCCTGCGCACTGGACTCCCTGAAGTTCCTCATCCTGGGCAGCGAACCCATTGATGCCGAACTGTGGCAGCAACTGCGCTCCCTCACGCACGTGCGCACCCACAACTACTACGGCCCCACGGAAACAACGGTGTATGTCACCGGGGCCGTCCTGGCACACCACCCCGAGCCGGTCATCGGCACCGCGTTGCCCGGTAATCAGGCCCTCGTCGTAGACCGGGACCTGCGGCCCGTACCCGCAGGTGAGATCGGCGAGATCTGCATTAGCGGCGACCAAGTGGCCCGCGGCTACCTCAACCCCGGGCCTGCCGAAGGCGCCCGCTTCGCTCTCCTCGCCCTGCCCGACGCCCCCACCCCTGTCCGCGCCTATCGCACCGGTGACAGGGGCCGGTACAACGCACGCGGCCAACTGGAGTTCCTCGGCCGCTTCGACAACCAGGTCCAGGTCAACGGCCACCGCATCGAACTCGGCGAGATCGAGCATCATCTACGCGCCTGCCCCGAAGTGGCCAATACCGCTGTCGCCCTGCTGGAGGGCCAGGCGGGCGAGGGCCTGCACGCCTGGCTCGTCCTCAACGAGAGCACCGACCTGAGCGTGATCCGCGCCCGCCTGGCCGAGAGCCTGCCTGCGCACATGCTCCCCCGCCTCACGGCGGTCGGCTCCATCCCGATGAACACCGCGGGCAAGGCAGACATCCAGGCCCTCGCCGTCGCGGCTCAGCAGCACCCGCACTCCTCGCCTGCGGCGGGCGAGGAACTGCCCGACATCTTGAACACCGCCTGGCGGGACATCTTGAAAGCGGACGCGATCGACTCCGCCGACCGCTTCTTCGACATCGGCGGAGACTCCGTCAAGGCCACCCAGCTCACGCTCGCTCTGCGGCACCTCCTGGGCACCGCCCTCCCCATCCGGACGATCTTCGAAAACCCGCGCCTGTCCGACTTCCAGCACGCCGTCAGCCAGCACCTGACCACGGAGCCCGCCGACGCGCAAGCGCCCCGGCCCGCCTGAGAAGAGGACCGACATGACGACAGCTTCCGCACAAGTACCCGCCCCGAGCCTGGAGTTCTGGCCGGAAGCCACGCTCGGCATGGGACTCGGCGTCCCCGTCGCCATCGGCGGCGACCTCTCGCCCGAAAGCCTCCTCGCAGCGCACCACCACGGCGTGTTCTGCCTGCCCCGCAGCGAAGCCGACGACCTCGCCGAGGCCGAAGCCACCTACAGCCCGGACGTACAGACCGGTGACATCCCCGTGCTTCCCTCCACGGCGAACCCGTACGGCACACAGTGGTGGTCGCCCTATCTGCGCTACGTCATTCCCACCGACGAAATCCGCCTGGGCCGCACCGTCCGGAAGAAGATCCGCGGCTCGTCCTGGACGACCCGCGTGAACGAGGACTTCACCGGCGTCCTGGACGCCTGCCGAGGCGACCGCAAACCGAGGTGGATCACCGAAACCCTGGTGGACTGTCTGAAGGACCTGCACCAGGACGGCTGGGTCAAGAGCATCGAAGTGTGGGAAGGCGGCGACCTTATCGGCGGGCTCTTCGGCTTCGCCCTCGACCAGGTCTTCGTCATGTCGTCCACCTTCAGCCGTCGGCCCCATGCTGCGAAGATCGCCATCGCGGACCTCGCGCGCCGGACCGACCTCGGCAACATCCGGCTCCTGGACGCGCAGGGCCACAACGACTACACGGTCAGTGTGGGCGCCCGAGGAATCCCGCGAGCCGAGTACCTGCAGAGGCTGGGCCCGGCAGGACCTCCCGGTGTCCTCGACGAGCAACCCGCCGACGCCAGACGCCTTCTCGTGCCCTAGCCGGACAGCCCGAACCCCACGGACCTACACTCCCGAAGCCGAGAGAGACGCAATGTTCACTGCTCTGCTCCTCATCACCCTGGGCATCACGATCCGGCAGGCCGACCGCTGGTGGCATAGTCCCCGCCGCGGACGCCACACGCTGAAGACGCTGCGCGACGTCATGGCGCTACAGCGTCAGCGGGTCAACGACGCCACTCCGGTCCTGCTGCTCATCGGCCACTGGGTGGAGATAGCCGGATGGTGCCTCTTCGCCGCCCACCACGGCGTCTGGGCCTGGGTGCTGACCGCCGTCGTGAGCGCGGTCAAGATGCGCCATCTCCAGGAGGTCAGCCACTTCGCGGTCCATGGCGTCCTCACCCGTAACCCCCGGCTCAGCGCCTTCCTGGCAGAAGCCGCCGTGCACCTCCCGCTCGGGTTCGTCCCCGTGCCGGTACGCCGACAGCGTCACGTGCGCGAGCACCACCCCAACGCCACCGTCTCCGGCGTCGACCCCAACCTCGCCGACCTGCACCAGGCAGGGCTCCACCCTGGCGTTGCGACACGACACTTCGTACGAGCCGTCGTATTCCCGCTCACGCCACACGGCATCGTCGACACAGTCCAGGGCATCTACGCCAACATCTTTACCTCGCAGGCTCGTTGGGGACGCTTCGTCGCGCTGGCCGCCGCGCCCACCATCGCAACGTGGGCCTGGGGCTGGCACGTGGCCCTGTTCGTCTTCGTCATTCCGCGACTGCTGTTCTACCCGCAGCTCGCCTGGATGTCGCTCCTGGTGGAGCACCGCTGGTTCGACGCCGAACCCATCGCGGGCCCGCCCGCCGTCGTCGAAGCCGCGCGCTGCCTCCGCATGTATCCGAACCTGCCCGCCCTCGCCCTCCTCGCGCGCGGCACATGGCTGCCCTACGGAGACCTCTACCACTACGCTCACTCCGCTCACCCGTCGGTGCGCTGGAACTTCCTCCCCGCGCTGGAGCACGCCATCGGATTCCCCCACTACTCGCCCGACGCCCTGCTCCTGGGGGACAACGCGGTCCTGCGTCGGCACCGCAAGGCTCTGGCCGCGGACACGGTGGCCGACGCTCCACAGACCGTTGCGCTGCTTACCAGGTAGCACGGCCGCACACAGGCAGGAGAACCGAACACCATGCCCACTCCATTGTTGTTGGCCAAGGGCCACGGCGCACAGAACGACTTCCTCGTGGTGACCGACCCGGACAACCGACTGCACCTGACGCCGGCCGACATCACCGCGCTCTGCCACCGACGCACCGGCATCGGCGCGGACGGACTCCTGCGCGCGGTCCCCGCCACCCGTATCCCCGAGGCCGCCACGATGGCCCGTGACGCGGAATGGTTCATGGACTACCGCAACGCGGACGGCAGCCTCGGCGCCATGTGCGGCAATGGCATCCGCGTCTTCGCCCGGCACCTCGTTGACACACGCCTCGCAGCCCCGGGCCGACTCCCGATTGCCACCCGCGCCGGAATCCGCACCGTCCACGTGCCCATCGACGACAGCGAGGACATCCATGTCGAGATGGGCCGCCCCACCCTGCCCGGCCCCGACACCATCACCGTCACCGCCGACGGCTTCAGCTGGCCCGCCGTGCACGTCGACGTCGGCAACCCGCACGCGGTCGTCTTCGTTGATGACCTAAACCATCCCGGCCCCCTCAACGTTGCGCCCGTCGTCACACCGACCAACGCCTATCCGCACGGCGTCACCGTCGAGTTCGTCCAGCGACGTGGTCCGCGACACCTCATCATGCGGGTGCACGAGCGCGGCGTCGGCGAGACTCGCGCCTGCGGCACCGGCGCCTGTGCCGCCGTAACCGCGCACGTGCTGACCTCAGCCGATCCGAGAACCGGTGTATTCCGCGTCGACGTGCCCGGCGGCACCCTACACGTCACCGTCCACGACGACGGCACACTTCGCCTCGCTGGCTCAGCTCATATCGCCGCCACCGGAATCCGGCCTGTGCGCCGCCTTACCGGCACTGAAAAGACAAATGATCTGCTTAATCGCGGCGTGCTCAGCAGAGCAGCTGTTGGCCCGCCACATGGTGTGTGAAGCCCTCACCGGCGAAGTGGGCATCGAGGCGGAATGGCCCACCGATGGCCGCACCTGCCACAGCGGCGACCGTCACCTTCAGCGCGTGCGGCTATTGCCAGATCCTGACAAGCGCGTCGAACTGTGCTCGGAGTCGAAGTCGGCCGCTCCAGCAACGCAAGCAAGTGAGACCTTAGGAGCCGCCCGGAGAGGCGCTCCGGTGGACAGCCGGTGGACAGACGCCTTTGGACGAGCCAGTGCGAGGCCGCACGGGGAAGACTGGCGCACATGGTCTGATCTGGGAAAACGTCATCAGGGAGCATGGCGCGGCACCACTCGGCACGATCGCTCTCGGTCTCGTAATGCGTAGGTCTCGGGGTCGAAACCTGAAGACAGCGCTGGCCCGGTTGAGGGTCAGAGCTGCAGGCGCCCCCGGTCGCACATGGGTGGTTTCAGGAACCGGGAGCCGTTTCCTTCAGGAAACGTTCCACCTCGCGGGCCATGCCGGAATCAGCCGCTGACGCGCGAGAGTTCCTTCCCGTTGAGCCCTCGTGGATGCCGAGTCCGCCGACCCAGACGTATCCGAACGCTTGCTCACCGTCGATCTCTGGACTGATTTGGATGTCCAGTTGCCGCAACTGCGCGGGGGTGCAGCGGCGTAGACGGTGGCCGTCGCCCGCCGTTGCGGGTAGAGGTTGAAGCCTCGGATGTCGCTGGAGCCGTACTCATCCACGAAGGCGCCGTGGCCGTCCCGTCTCACACGGACGTCAATGTGGCGGGGATGGTCGCACAAATCGATGGAGAGGTGTGTGGAACGGCGGTTCTCGAACGTCACCTGGAACGAGACGTACGTCAGCCCCTTCGCCTCGTCCCTACGACCCTGCGGGTGCACTCCCCTCGTGAGGGTGTGCACCCGTACACGCAGGCCGGCTCACTCATCGGACTGATAGTCCTGCCAGTCTCCGATGACGTTCGGCGCTTCCATGATCCCCCTCTGACTGATCACGTCAGCTTACGTCCCGCGTTCGTCTCCCCCGCTGCGTGGAGCGGAGGAGAGGGCCTTGAACGTTATGCCGAAACGGTGGCTTTGCCGGTCCCTTCGAGGGATTGGGGCCCTGGTCCCGGGCCCCGGAAGGTTGCTTGCGCAGGGATATCCCAGGGACTTTTCAGGGACTTTCGCGTCTGTCCCAGGGCCGATCCAGGGACTTTCCGCCGCGTAAGCAGGGAAGGCCCTGACAGCGCTGAAAGACACAAAAGAGCTGGTCAGGGCCAACAACCTCAGCACTCGATGATGTTCACCGCGAGCCCGCCCCGCGCGGTCTCCTTGTACTTCACGTTCATGTGACCATTCGGCATCGTTCTTCAAGCCATTGCCGAACCTCCACCGGAGAGAACCGTAGCTGCTGGCCCACGCGGAAGCTCGGCATTCCCTCCTTGAGGTGATTGTCGTACACCCAAGAAGTAGGCTTCCCGAGATAGGCGGCAAGAGCCTTGACGTCCCACATCGGCTCACTCACGAACAATTCCTCTACGCTTGTTTCGGCTGCTCGCGAGGACAGTAGTGAGGAATGGCGGCCGCACCAAGCGGGTGGAGGTCTGCCGGGCGACGAGGGCTCTGAAGCCAGTACCGATCCAGCACGACGCACCCGAACGGACCGGAACGGACGTCAGCGGAAGTCAGCACCAGGTCAGCACCAGTGCCTCTGCGCTCGACTTGCCTCGCACGGTCCGCGCCTCTGACCTGCATGTTTGCTCAGGAGGGCGTCGCGTGGTAGGCGGCGCCCTCCCATTTGGAGAACATCTGGCTGCGCACCAAGCGCTACGACGCGAACGGCAAGGTCAGAAGCGGCACGGGCGGGGTCTGCTACCTGTACTGGCCCGCCCGGCCCACAGCGGCGCAGCGCCGGGTACTGCGCGCGTTCGGCCTGCTCTGACCGTACGCGCGGCACCGTGGCCTCCTCACCCGCCCGGGGTGAGGCGGCCGTACGCGCCGGGCCCTCCCCAGGCACACCGGCCAGGGCCGCTCGCCCTTGACGGCGGGGCAGGGCCGTCCCGGCGCATGCGCGGCTCGCCGCGTGCCCTTCCCGCCCCCGGCGTGCGCCTTGTTCCCGCGGCGGAAGAAGCCGATTCTGATCCTTCCGGCCACTGCTGTACCAAGGCGGACCCCATGACGACGAGCGATGCCGACGACGCCCCCGAGCCCCTTCCCGGGCCCGAGCCCGAACCGGGGCCGGAACCCGAGCCGGAACCCGAGCCGCCCGCCTCCGGGAACAGGCGCGGCTGGCGCACCAACGCGACGGTACTGGCGCTGGTGGTGGCGGTCGCCTCCGCCGCCGTGGCCTCCGTGGTGACCCCGCTCGGCGACCATCTGGTGAAGGCCGTCCTCGACGACCCGACCTGCCCTGGGGAGGCCTGCGACGGCAAGAGTCCCAAGGACCAGGGGTGCGCGGAGGACGCGCGGAGCTACAAGCCGGACACCGCGAACCCCGCGGTCCTCTCGCTGCGGTACAGCGAGGACTGCCAGGCCGTGTGGGCGAAGATCGAGCAGGGCAGCCCCGGGGACCAGGTGCGGGTGAAGGTCCGCGGCGGCGGCGAGCGCAACGCCGAGATCACCTACGGCAACGACCAGTTCACGCAGATGGCGGCGGTCGGCGACGGCGAGTTCCACGCGACCGCCTGCGCGCTTCCGAAGACCGGCGGGGCCAGTACGTACGAGCGCTACTGCATCGAGGCGAGCGAAGCCACGACGTGGCGGTGACCGTCGGCGGACCGGCGGCGCGCCCTGCCGGGCGCGGCCGGATGACGGGGATGGCGCGGGGTGGTGGTGGGCGCGGTGTCGGTGCCACGTGCTGCAATACGGCATCGGTCCTGCTGAGGGGAAGACGTGACACGTACGACGCCACCGCGCCCGCTTGACGTGGCAGCGGAGTTTTCGGAGCTGGCGGGCCTGGCCAGGAGCGCCGTCCGGCTGCATCCGCGTCCGGGTGCGCCGACCGTTCAGGACAGTTCGGTGGGCGGGCCGTTGCTCTGGCCCGCCGCGGAGCCGTGGCCGGAGCACACACCGGCGTACCGGCCCGGCCGGCCGCTGACCACGCTCGCCGACATACGCACCCGGAGGGACCTGCTCACGCGGGCGTGGGCGCGGCCCCGCGGACCCCGCGAGAACCTGTTCACCCGGCAGGAACAGGAGGTCATCGACCGGATCGGCGCCGGTTACGCACCGGAGTCCCTGCCCGAGGGCCCCCTCCCGCTGATCCCGGTCGCGCAGCTCTACGCCCGGGACGTCCCCGGGCTCCCGTGTCCGGACGGGACGGATCTGCTCCAGGTCCTGTGGGCGCCCTTCGAGGACATCGAGGGGTGCTCCGAAGCGGTGCAGCTGCGCTGGCGGTCGTCGGCGGACGTGCGGGAGATTCTGGGCAAGCCGCCCGAGCCGGTCTACATGGACCAGAGTGATCACGTACCGGCACCGTGTGTGCTGCACCCGGAGGAGATCCGGGAGTTCCCGCCGCCCCACGTCCTCGACGAGGAGCGGCAGGCCGGGCTGCGCGCGTGGGCGCAGGGCCGGTCGGCGGACTACGCGGCGGACCTGTCGGTCGCGCCCGGCTGGAAGCTGGGAGGCTGGCCCGCGCACTTCACGTTCCGCGATCCCGCGGGCGCCGACGAGCTGCACTGCGGCGAATGCGGCGGCCCCGTGGAGGCGTTGCTCACCGTCGACAGCAGTGAGTGGGACGGCGCCACCGGCAGCTGGTGTCCCGTCGAGGACGCCGACGGGAACGACCCTCATCCCTACCGGACCGCGCACGAACCCACGATGGTGACCATCGGGCGCGGCTACACCCTTCAGATCTACCACTGCGTCAGCACCCCGGCCCACCTGCCGCGGACGGTCATGCAGTAGCGGGCCCGGCCGGACACCGGGTGTGCGCACGGCGGGAGGAGCCGCGGGCCCCGTCGGCGGGACTGCCGGTGCCGAGGGGGCCCGCGGCGTGGGCACCGGCGCTTTCGAGGGTCAGCGGACCCGGAGCGCCTCGCGGATCGTCCTGAACAGGTCGGTCTGGTCGGTGACGCCCAGGACGCGGTAGGCCTGCGGGCCCTGCGCCGCGATCCGGACCTCGGTGCCGGTGTGCTCCTGCGACTGGCCGGGTGTGTTGGTCGAGTAGTTGACCTTGACCGGCTGGCCCTCGTCGGTGATCAGCGTGGAGCTCAGGCCGGGCGGCTGGGCCTCCAGCGGAACGATCTGGCTGCTGTGGCCGTGGTCGGCGGTGGTGACGACCAGGGTGTCGGGGTGCTGGGCGGCGTACGCGCGAGCCGTCCTCACCGCGCGGTCGAAGGCCGCGGTCTCACCGATCTGGCCGCAGGGGTCGGCCGCGTGGTCCTGCTTGTCGATCGACGCGCCCTCGACCTGGAGGAAGAAGCCCTGCTTGCCGTGGTTCCGCTTCTGCTTCGCCTCCAGGAGCTGGATGGCCCGGGTGGTCTGGCTGGCGAGGTCCGGGATTCCGGCGGGCCGGTTCGGGTTGGAGGTGACACAGCGCTGCGGGTCGGTCCCCCCGGGCGCGGCGGCCCTGCCGGTCCACTCGGTGGGAACGTTGCCCGGGGCGAAGAGGCCGAGCACCGGCTTGCCGCCCTTGACCGCCTTCAGGGAGGCGCTGTCGGTGACGACCTGGTAGCCGAGCTTGCGCGCCTGCCCGGTGACGGTCAGGCCCTTGTACCGGCCCTCGGTGATCGTCTGGTCGAAGCGCTGCCTGCCGCCGCCGAGAAGGACGTCGACCTTGTGGCTGACGCTCTGCTCGGCGATGGAGCCGGGGCCGCCCTTGGCGAGGGTGTCGGTGGGGCACTTGGCCATGTCGGCCGGGCCCTGGCAGGAGCGGTCGGTGACGTGCGAGGCGAGAACGGCCGGGGTGGCGTCGGTCAGCTCGGCGGTGGTCACCGAGCCGGTGGCGTAGCCGCCCTTCTGCGCCAGCTCCAGGATGGTCGGCACGGCCTTGTTGCTGCCCGGCGTCTTGGAGATCCGGCCGTTGACGGTCTTCACGCCGGTCGCCCAGCCGGAACCGCTGGCCGCGGAGTCGGTGACGTAGTCCGGCGTACCGTTCTCGTGCACGGCGTAGGTGGTGTACGCGCCGGTCAGCGGGAACTTGTCCATGTTCAGGCGGCCGGCCGCCCCCACGGTGTAGTTGCGGGCCAGGGTGATCTCGGAGTCGCCCATGCCGTCACCGATGAGCAGGATGACGTTCTTCGCCTTGCCGCCCTTGACGGCGCCCTTCGCGTAGTCCTGGGCGTCGTGCGCACCGGCCGTGGCCGTCAGCGCGACGGCGGCGGTGGTGGCGAGGACGGCGGCGGTGGCCATCAGGTGCTTGCGCGGCAGGCGCTTCACGGACATGCGGTTCTCCTTGCTCCGGCCGGCGGTCAGTACCGACGCCGCACAGCTCATCAGCGGCGGGTGAACCACCGATGGCGTCCGGGCTGCCTCCGTCCTGCCGGAACATGGCATGCGGAGCCCGCGCGCCGCCCGGTACGGCGACGGGCCCCGGCGGAAGGGAATCCGCCGGGGCCCGTCGCGTACGACCGGTAGCCGGTGTCAGTCCGTGCCGGACTCCATCGCGGCGCGGTCCAGCATGGTCTCCTCGTCCGCGGCCTCCCCGCGCGAGGCGATCGCCTGGGCGCCGCCCCGGTCCATGGCGCCGATCAGCCCGGTCGAGGCCGCCTGCGCGGCACCGATCGGCGTCGGGTGGCCGGTGCCGACCAGGCCGAGGCCCGCGTACTGCTCCAGGCGGGCCCGTGAGTCGGCGATGTCCAGGTTCCGCATGGTCAGCTGGCCGATGCGGTCCACCGGGCCGAAGGCCGAGTCCTCGGTGCGCTCCATGGAGAGCTTGTCCGGGTGGTAGCTGAACGCGGGGCCGGTGGTGTCGAGGATCGAGTAGTCCTCACCGCGCCGCAGCCGCAGCGTCACCTCGCCGGTGACGGCCGCGCCGACCCAGCGCTGGAGCGACTCGCGGATCATGAGCGCCTGCGGGTCCAGCCAGCGGCCCTCGTACATCAGCCGGCCGAGCCTGCGGCCCTCGTTGTGGTACGCGGCCAGCGTGTCCTCGTTGTGGATCGCGTTGACCAGACGCTCGTAGACGATGTGCAGCAGCGCCATGCCGGGCGCCTCGTAGATGCCGCGGCTCTTCGCCTCGATGATCCGGTTCTCGATCTGGTCGGACATGCCGAGGCCGTGACGGCCGCCGATCGCGTTGGCCTCCATCACGAGATCGACGGGGGAGGCGAACTCCTTGCCGTTGATGGTGACCGGGCGGCCCTGGTCGAAGCCGATCGTCACGTCCTCCGTGGCGATCTCCACCGACGGATCCCAGAACCGCACTCCCATGATCGGCTCGACCGTCTCGACCCCGGTGTCGAGGTGCTCCAGGGTCTTGGCCTCATGGGTGGCGCCCCAGATGTTGGCGTCCGTGGAGTACGCCTTCTCCGTGGAGTCCCGGTACGGCAGCTCGTGCGCGAGCAGCCACTCCGACATCTCCTTGCGGCCGCCGAGCTCCGTCACGAAGTCCGCGTCCAGCCAGGGCTTGTAGATCCGCAGGTGCGGGTTGGCGAGCAGCCCGTAGCGGTAGAACCGCTCGATGTCGTTGCCCTTGAAGGTGGAACCGTCGCCCCAGATCTGCACCCCGTCCTCAAGCATGGCGCGAACCAGCAGGGTGCCGGTCACGGCCCGTCCGAGCGGCGTCGTGTTGAAGTAGGGCCGCCCGCCCGACCTGATGTGGAACGCACCGCAGGAGAGCGCGGCCAGTCCTTCCTCGACCAGCGCGGCCCGGCAGTCGACGAGCCGGGTGATCTCCGCGCCGTACGCGGAGGCGCGACCGGGCACGGACGCGATGTCGGGCTCGTCGTACTGGCCGATGTCGGCGGTGTACGTGCAGGGCACGGCGCCCTTGTCACGCATCCAGGCGACGGCTACGGAGGTGTCGAGCCCGCCGGAGAAGGCGATGCCGACGCGCTCGCCGGCGGGGAGGGAGGTGAGGACTTTGGACATGGGAAGACTATGCACCACATCGCATGATCATGCAACATCTGACGCGGCTGCCCGGTTCCGCCGGGGCCTGGCCGGGCATCCGCAACGAGCGGAACAGGGCGGCGGGCCCACCGGCCCGCCGCCCCGTCCCGGATTCCGTGCGGGGGCTCCCTGTCTAGTTGATGGCCCTGATCAGCTCCCCGTCGGTGGTGTCACCGCTGAGCTCCCAGAAGAACGCGCCGCCGAGGCCCTGGCTCTTGGCCCAGGTCATCTTGGAGGCGATGGTGGCGGGGGTGTCGTAGCTCCACCAGTTCGTTCCGCAGTGGGCGTAGGCGGTTCCGGCGACGGTGCCGGTGGAGGGGCAGCTGTTCTTGAGGACCTTGTAGTCCTCGATGCCGGCCTCGTAGGTGCCGGGGGCGGCTCCGGTGGCGGTGCCGCCGGGGGCGTCCTGGGTGACGCCGGTCCAGCCGCGGCCGTAGAAGCCGATGCCGAGGAGCAGCTTGGAGGCGGGGACGCCCTGGGTCTTCAGCTTGGCGATGGCGTCGGCGGAGCTGAAGCCGGCCTGCGGGATGCCGTTGTACGAGGTGAGCGGGGAGTGCGGGGCAGTGGGGCCCTTGGCGTCCCAGGCGCCGAAGAAGTCGTACGTCATCACGTTGTACCAGTCCAGGGACTGGGCGGCGCCGGCGTAGTCGGTGAGGTCGATCTTGCCGCCGTCGGAGCCGTCGGCGGTGATGGCGGCGGTGACCAGGTTGTTGCCGCCGAACTTGGTGCGCAGTGCCGTGGTGAGGCCCTTCAGGGCGGCCGGGCCGCTGGTGTCGCAGGTCAGGCCGCAGGCGTTGGGGTACTCCCAGTCGATGTCGATGCCGTCGAAGACATCGGCCCAGCGGGGGTCCTCCACCAGGTTGTAGCAGGACTCGGCGAACGCGGCCGGGTTCTTGGCGGCCTCACCGAAGCCGCCGGACCAGGTCCAGCCGCCGAACGACCAGATGATCTTCAGGTCGGGGTGCAGCTTCTTGAGCTTGCGCAGCTGGTTGAAGTTGCCGCGCAGATCCTGGTCCCAGGTGTCGGCGACGCCGTCGACGGACTGGTCGGCGGTGTACGCCTTCTCGTAGTCGGCGTACGAGTCGCCGATCGTGCACCTGCCGCCCTGGACGTTGCCGAAGGCGTAGTTGATGTGCGTGAGTTTGTCGGCCGACCCGGAGGTCTCGACGTTCCTCACGTGGTAATTGCGTCCGTAGACGCCCCAGTTAGTGAAGTATCCGACCACCTTGTCGCCGGCCGCGGTGGGGGTCGCGTCGACGGTGGCGGGCGCCGCTGCCCGCGTGGTGGTGGGGGTCGCGCCGGCCGGTGCGGTGCCCGCGACGCCCAGCAGGGCGGCGCCGAGGGCGGCGGTACAGGCGGCAGCGGCGAACGCCCGGAATCGGGCGCGGACGCGGTGGGGTCCGAACATCTTGTCTCCTCGTGGGGGAGGGAACTCGCTTGCGGGGACAGGGAGTCGGCGATGACGCGAACTTGGCATGAACGCGCAAATGCCGTTCCGTGGGAACCGTAGATGGACTAGACCAGTCAGGTCAATGGTGTGGACCAAGTCCCGTGGCCCTTCCGCACGTGGCCGAGTCGCCCGGGTGCCCCGTGACGGATATCGTCCGATCGGGCATACTCAAGCCGCCACAGCCGCTGGCCAGCGGCTCTCGTAATCCGGGGGACCGACGGCGCGGCTGGACCTCAGTGCTTTTCCGGGCAAGCCCGGATCCCCCGGCGGCGCCGCCCACACCCCTCGCGCGCGACCGTCGCAACGCCCGACAGGGAGGAGAGCGCCGTCATGACCGACCGTGCTTCACACATGGTGGAACGTCGACTGCCCACCGAGGAGTCCAGGGAGCTGGTCGCGCTCGTTCGCGACATCGCTCAGCGGGAGATCGTTCCCGCGGCCGCCGAGGAGGAGGAAGCGGGACGGTTCCCGCGCGAGGTCTTCTCGCTGCTCTCCGAGTCCGGTCTGCTGGGCCTTCCCTACGACTCCGCCTACGGCGGCGGTGACCAGCCGTACGAGGTCTACCTCCAGGTGCTCGAAGAGCTCGCGGCCGCCCGGCTCACCGTCGGCCTCGGCGTCAGCGTCCACTCGCTGGCCTGCCACGCGGTCGCCGGATACGGCACCGACAAGCAGCGGGCCGAACACCTCCCCGCGATGCTGGGGGGCGGCCTGCTGGGCGCCTACTGCCTCTCCGAGCCCGCGGCCGGCTCCGACGCCGCCTCGCTCCGTACCAAGGCCGTACGGGACGGTGACGACTGGGTCATCACCGGCACGAAGGCGTGGATCACCCACGGCGGCGTCGCCGACTTCTACACGGTGCTGGCCCGCACCGGCGCCGAGGGTGCCCGCGGGATCACCGCGTTCCTGGTGCCCGGCGACGCCGAGGGGCTGAGTGCGGCCGCGCCCGAGAAGAAGATGGGCATGAAGGGCTCGCCTACCGCCCAGCTGCACTTCGACGGCGTCCGGATTCCCGACACGCGACGGGTCGGGGAGGAGGGCCAGGGCTTCGCGATCGCCCTCTCCGCGCTCGACTCCGGACGGCTGGGCATCGCCGCCTGCGCGATCGGCGTCGCCCAGGCGGCCCTGAACGAGGCCATCGGCTACGCCGCCGGGAGGCAGCAGTTCGGCCGCCCCATCGCGGACTTCCAGGGGCTGCGCTTCATGCTCGCCGACATGGCCACTCAGATCGAGGCGGGCCGTGCGCTCTACCTGGAGGCGGCCCGGCTCCGCGACGCGGGCCAGACCTTCTCCCGCCAGGCGGCCATGGCCAAGCTGTTCTGCACCGACACCGCCATGCGGGTCACCGTCGACGCCGTCCAGGTGCTCGGCGGATACGGCTACACCCTCGACTTCCCCGTCGAGCGGTTGATGCGCGAGGCGAAGGTGCTGCAGATCGTCGAGGGCACCAACCAGATTCAGCGGATGGTCATCGCGCGCCACCTCGCAGGTCCCGAGACCCGCTGACCCGCGGCGGCCGGTCCGGCCGCGCGGGAGTCGTCACGATCCGGCTTCACTCCTGGTCGTGGCGGCCCGGCAGGGTCCGCACCACGCTCTCCCGGTGGCGTGGCGGTGCGCGGCAGGCGGGGGACCGGGCGCGGAACCGTCCGGGAGGGACCGGCCGTGCACCGGACCGCGCAAGCGGCGGCTGCGGCGGAAGAGAAAGGACGGCGGCCGGGACCACGCGGGGCCAGGGGCGAGGGCCGGGGTCCTGCTCACTGCCGGCACCGAGAGTCCGCCCGGCCCGCTCCGAAGGGGCGGAACGCGTACCGCGGACACCACGTCGGCCGGGCCGTCGTGGTGCGCGGGAGCTGCCGGCGGTGCGCGGCGGGCGTCAGGCGGCGTCGTGCCGCATGCGGGGAACGCGCAGCGGGCGGGAGCCGGGGCCCCCGGCGTGCGAGAACGGCTGCATCCTCCAGTCGAGCCCCTGGGGGAGCGTCAGCAGCAGGCCCGTCTCCTGCTCCTGGGCGTCGAGGGAGTCATCGGCGGGCCGCGCCTGCGCGGCCGTACGCCCGGTGCCGGAGCAGACGGTCAGCACGAACGGATTCCACGGCGTCGGGCACCGCGCGTGCTCCGGAAGCACCTCCTCGCCCGCGAGCAGCGCGATCGGCTGCGCGCAGTCCGGGCAGATCACCCGGTACATCTCGAAGGTGTCGTACGCGTCGAACGCGATGTCCTCGCCGGGAACGGTGTCCTCGGCGAGGTCCGGTTCGTCGCGGCCGGTGAGCTTCAGGCTCTGCATGGGAAATTCCCCCCTCAGGTGGGCCGATCAGGCGACTTGGCCTCGGCCACAGCAAGCACTTCCCGTCACGCATCCCCCGTAACCGTGAGGGGGTCGGCTACCCACCCGTAAACCTGTGGTGTTCGTCACATGAACCCTGCGTGCGGCCTCTTCTGAGAGCCGGACGCTGTGCCTGGAGGGCCCCGGGGCCCTAGGTTGATCCGTATGGAGGAGCTGGACCGACAGATCGTGGATTTGCTCGTCAAGGACGGGCGGATGAGCTACACCGACCTGGGCAAGGCCACGGGCCTGTCCACATCGGCGGTTCATCAGCGCGTCCGCAGGCTGGAGCAGCGCGGGGTGATCCGGGGCTACGCCGCGGTCGTCGACCCGGAGGCCGTGGGCCTGCCGATCACCGCGTTCATCTCGGTGAAACCCTTCGACCCGAGCGCGCCGGACGACATCGCCGAACGGCTCGCCGAGGTCCCGGAGCTGGAGGCGTGCCACAGCGTCGCGGGCGACGAGAACTACATCCTCAAGGTGCGGGTCGCCGCGCCGCTGGAGCTGGAGCACCTGCTCACCCGGATCCGCTCCCTGGCCGGTGTCTCCACCCGCACCACAGTCGTCCTGTCCACCCCGTACGAGGCACGGCCGCCGCGGATCTGAGGGGGTCGCGGACCGTTCGGGTCCGGGCAGGCGCGAGACTGGTCCCATGACCGAGAGCACCGCCCCCCAGAGCGACCACCGCACCGTGCTGCTGCGCGGTGGAGACGTCCACAGCCCCGCCGACCCCTTCGCCACCGCCATGGTGGTCGAACGCGGCCATGTCGCCTGGGTGGGCTCGGAAGGGGCCGCCGACGCCTTCGCGAGCGGCGTCGACGAGGTCGTCGACCTCGACGGAGCGCTGGTCACCCCCGCGTTCACCGACGCCCACGTCCACACCACGTCGAGCGGGCTGGCCCTCACCGGCCTCGATCTGTCCCGCGCCCGGAGCCTGGACGAGGCGCTCGCCCTGCTGCGCGCCCATGTGGCCGCCCGCCCCGGGGACCGGGTGGTCCTCGGCCACGGCTGGGACGCCGCCCGCTGGCCGGAACAGCGCCCCCCCTCGCGCGCCGAACTCGACGCGGCGGCCGCCAGCCGCCCCGTCTACCTGCCCCGGGTCGACGTGCACTCCGCGGTCGTGACCACCGCGCTGCTCGACCTCGTCCCCGGTGTCACCGGGCTGACCGGCTACCACCCCGACGCGCCTCTGACCGGGGCCGCCCACCACGCGGTCCGCGCCGCGGCCCACGGCGCGGTCTCCCCGGCCCAGCGCGCCGACGCCCAGCGTGCCGCCCTGCGCCACGCCGCCTCGCTCGGCATCGGCACCCTGCACGAGTGCGGCGGCCCGGACATCTCCGACGAGGAGGACTTCGCCGGGCTGCTGAAGCTCGCCGCGGCGGAGAACGGGCCGCGCGTCCACGGCTACTGGGCCGAGCAGGTCGCCGACGAGAAGGACGCCCGCCGCATCCGCGAGCTCGGCGCGATCGGCGCCGCCGGAGACCTCTTCGTGGACGGTTCGCTCGGCTCGCACACCGCCTGGCTGCACGAGCCGTACGCCGACGGCCCGGCCGGGCACACCGGCACGGCCCACCTGGACGCCGCTCAGATCGCCGCCCACGTCACCGCGTGCACCGAGGCGGGGCTCCAGGCCGGTTTCCACGCCATCGGGGACGCCGCGGTCTCGGCCGTCGTCGACGGGGTCCGGGCTGCCTCGCAGACGCTCGGGCTGTCCCGGATCCGCGGTGCCCGGCACCGGGTCGAGCATGCCGAGATGCTCACCCCCGAGACCGTCGCCGCCTTCGCGGAGCTGGGACTGACCGCCTCCGTCCAGCCCGCCTTCGACGCGGCCTGGGGCGGCGAGGAGGGGATGTACGCGCACCGGCTCGGTGCCGGGCGGGCCAGGACCCTCAACCCGTACGCGGCGCTCCTGCGGGCCGGTGTGCCGCTGGCCTTCGGCTCCGACAGTCCGGTCACCCCGTTCGACCCGTGGGGCACCGTGCGGGCCGCCGCCTTCCACCGCACGCCCGAGCACCGGATCTCCGTACGGGCGGGCTTCACCGCTCACACCAGGGGCGGCTGGCGGGCCGTGGGGCGTGACGACGCGGGCCTCCTGGTCCCCGGAGCCCCGGCCGACTACGCGGTCTGGCGCACCTCCGAGCTGCTGGTCCAGGCCCCCGACGACCGGGTAGCCCGCTGGTCGACCGACCCCCGTTCGGGCACGCCCGGCCTGCCCGATCTCACCCCCGGAGCGGAGCTCCCGGTCTGCCTGCGGACGGTGGTTCTCGGACACACGGTCTACGAGCGGCCGAACGAGTGACGTGCGGATGTTCCGTACCGTCACCGGTGGTGGGTCCGGTTCCGCCGCGACCTGGGGATCTTCGCTACTGACCAGGCAAGTTTCGTAAATATTGCAGGTCAGACGGCTATTGACAGAATGCGGCCACTGGCCGGTAGGTTCGGCCGGGTCCACCACAGGACGTCTGACCGGTCGAACCTCCACGCAGTCGTCGAACGCCGCTGGGTCACGGGGTGGTGTGCCGCACCGGCGCACCACCACTGTCAGCCAGGTTCAGCGCCCGCGCCTCGGGACGAGGGAAGGTTTCAGCCGGTCGGCGGTGCGACCCGGATGGGGCCCGGACGTTCAGTAGACAACGGCTCTAGGTCGACCCGCAGCCAGCGGGCCCCAGGTCGGCCCGAAGGGCGCCGGGCCCCCATCCGCAGTTCCCGTCCCGCCCGTACCGGGCATCTGTCCGTACTTCCCTCCTTCTGTCCCGGGCCCGGGACAGGTCCTGCCCGACCGCGTCGCCGAACGGCCCGCGTCCGCTGGATATGGTGGGCACCTGCGTACGGACGTAAGGGGCAGTAAGTGAACGACGGCGGTCAGCGGCGGTACGGGCCGCTCGGCAAGATCCTGGTGATCATCCCGACCTACAACGAGGCCGAGAACATCAAGCCGATCGTCAGCCGGGTGCGTACCGCCGTGCCGGAGGCCGACATCCTGGTCGCCGACGACAACAGCCCGGACGGCACCGGCAAGATCGCCGACGAGATCGCCGCCGGGGACAGCCAGGTCCGTGTGCTGCACCGCAAGGGCAAGGAAGGACTCGGCGCGGCCTACCTCGCGGGCTTCCGCTGGGGCACCGAACAGGGCTACGGCGTGCTCGTGGAGATGGACGCCGACGGCTCCCACCAGCCCGAGGAACTGCCCCGGCTGCTCACCGCGCTCAAGGGCGCCGACCTGGTGCTCGGCTCCCGCTGGGTGCCGGGCGGGCGTGTGGTCAACTGGCCCAAGTCCCGCGAGATGATCTCCCGCGGGGGCAGCACCTACTCCCGGCTCCTGCTCGGGCTGCGCACCCGGGACGTCACCGGAGGCTTCCGGGCCTTCCGCGTCGAGACCCTGGACGGCCTCGGCCTCGACCAGGTCGCCTCGCAGGGCTACTGCTTCCAGGTCGACCTGGCCCGCCGGGCCGTCGAGGCCGGGTACCACGTCGTCGAGGTCCCGATCACCTTCGTCGACCGGGAGATCGGCGACTCGAAGATGAGCCGGGACATCCTGGTCGAGGCGCTCTGGCGGGTCACTTCCTGGGGTGTCACCTCCCGCGCGAACCGGGTCCTGGGCCGCAAGGCCCTCTGACCGGCCCGCCCGCGGCGCCCCGGCGGGATCACCCCCTTGTGCCACTCGGACGCCCGTACGGGCACACTGGGGACCATGACGACCGGCACTCCGCCCCCGACCGCCCGCAAGCGCTCACGCGCCCGCACCTACATCCCCCTCGCCATCGCCGCCTGGGCGGTGCTGGAGATCTGGCTGCTCACCGTCGTGGCCAACGCGGCGGGCGGGTTCACCGTGCTGCTGCTCCTGGCGGCGGGCCTCGTGTGCGGCGCCGCCGTCGTGAAGCGGGCCGGCCGCCGGGCCTTCCGCAACCTCACCGAGACGCTCCAGCGGACCCCGGACCGGTCCGGGGCCGCAGCCCCGCAGACCGACGCCCCCGACAGCAGGGGCAACGGCTTCCTGATGCTCGGCGGGCTGCTCCTGATGATCCCCGGGGTCATCTCGGACGTCGCCGGGCTCGTCCTGCTGGTGCCGCCGGTCCGTACCCGGCTCGGCCGGTACGCGGAGCGGTCCCTGGAGCGCCGGATGCGGGACGCGAGCCCCGGCAGCTTCTCCGACGCCTTCCAGCAGGCCCGCATTCACCGGCCGGACGGGAAGATCGTGCAGGGTGAGGTCATCCGGCCCGACGGCACACAGCCGGGACCGCGCTCCGACGACGGCCCCCGGCCGCCCCTGACCCCCTGAACGCCCGCCTCGTCCCGGCCCACGGCCATGCGCCGGGACGCGGCAAGGCCCTCGGTACGACACAGAGCCGCGGGCCGTGACACACGATCGGTGTCACGGCCCGCGGCTCTGTCGTAATGAGGTGGTGCGTGAGGGGTCAGGCGGACTTCCTGCTGTCCCTCGGGTGCACGGCGATGTTCATGGCGCCGGAGCGCAGCACCGCCAGCCGTTCGGCGAGGACTTCCTCCAGCTCCTCGCGGGTGCGCCGCTCCATGAGCATGTCCCAGTGCGTACGCGCAGGCTTGCCCTTCTTCTCCTCGGGGCCATCCCCGTCCACCAGGAGTGCCATGGCGCCGCACGCCTTGCACTCCCACTCCGGCGGAATCTCCGCCTCTACCGAGAACGGCATCTCGAATCGATGTCCGTTCTGGCATGCGTACTCCACCGCCTGGCGCGGGGCCAGATCGATGCCGCGGTCCGTCTCGTAGCTGGTAACCACGAGTCGCGTGCCGCGGAGAGCTCGCTCACTCATGAATCGTGCCTCCCGGGCTTGTCGCCCACAGGACAGGTGTCGCTGTCGTCGTCATCCGGTCAACGTCCGGTCGGCGGTAAAGATTCCCGTTGCCGGTCATGCGTCGCCCGTCGTGCCGCTGCTTCTTAAGGTTTCCCAGGGTTCCAAGTACCCACCGATGCCCGGAATGTCACATCTGGTGAAAGTTGTCACCCAACGGTTTTACTTCTTCCACGCGCAGTAACGGTCCTCCGGGCAGGCCAAAGGCGTACACTACCGGCCTTTCACTTCAACGTCTAAATCCGTTCCGGTACGGGATTGCCCGCGGCGGCCACTGCCCGCCGCACCGGCACCCTCGCGAGCAGCGCCGCACCGACCACGAAGAAGATCACCAACGAGATGATCGCGTCCCGGTAACTGCCGGTCAGCTGGAAGGCGAGACCGAACACCAGCGGCCCCAGCCAGCTCAGACCGCGGTCGCTCATCTCGTACGCGGAGAAGTACTCGGCCTCCTTGCCGCGCGGTACCAGGTGGGAGAAGAGCGAGCGTGACAGCGCCTGGCTGCCGCCCAGCACCATGCCGATCGCCGAGGCCAGGAGGTAGAAGTAGACCGGCGCCCCGGAGGGGAGGAAGTATCCGGCCACGAGAATCAGGGTCCAGACCGCGAGCGAGGCGAGAATCGTGCGCTTCGCGCCGTACGAGCGCGCCAGCCGCCCCATCCCCAGCGCCCCGGCCACCGCCAGCACCTGCACCAGCAGGACCGCCGTGATCAGGGTGGTCTGGTCGAGGCCCAGCTCCTCCGATCCGTACACCGACGCCTGGGAGATCACGGTCTGCACGCCGTCGTTGTAGATGAGGTACGCCAGCAGGAAGGAGAGCGTCAGCGGATGGCGGCGCATGTCGCGCAGGGTGGCCAGCAGCTGCCGCCAGCCCGAACCGACCGCCCCCTCGCCGTTCGTCGTCACGCCCCGGTCGCGCAGACGGCGCAGCGGTATGAGGGTGAAGGCGCCCCACCACAGACCTGCCGACGCCAGACAGATCCGTACCGAGTCGGACTCGGACAGGCCGAAGGAATCGTGGCCCGTGTACAGGATCAGATTCAGCACCAGGACCAGCGCGCCCGAGGTGTAGCCGAAGGCCCAGCCGCGCGAGGAGACCGCGTCCCGTTCGTCCGGCCCGGCGATCTGCGGCAGATACGCGTTGTACAGCACCATCGAGACCGAGATCGCCGCGTTCGCCACGATCAGGAGGAACGCGCCCAGCAGATAGCGGTGCCCGTCCAGGAAGAACATGCCGGTGGTCGCGGCGGCCCCGGTGTAGGCGGCGACCGCCAGCAGCGGCTTCTTGCGCCCCGTACGGTCCGCGGCGGCACCCACGATCGGCATCACGATCACGGCGAGCACGACGGACGCCGAGACCGCGTACGCGAACAGTGATCCGGCCCGGACCGGAATGCCGAGCGGGTGCACATAGCCGTCGGCGTCCGAGGCCGCCTTGGCGATCGAGGTCAGGTAGGGGCCGATGAACACCGTCAGCACGCTCGTCGAATAGACGGAGCACGCGAAGTCATAGAAATACCAGCCGCGCTGTTCGCGTCTTCGGCTCGTGGCCGCGTCCGCGTCCGGACCGGTCGGTTCAGCGGTTTCCGCGGTCTCGGTGCTCAAGCCGCACCCCCTCGTCTCTCCCCGTGAAGACCCGGCACGGCAGGCATCAGGCCCAGGCCCCCCGCTCGCTCAGCACCGTGCGCAGCGTCTCGATGTGATCGGTCATGATGCCATCCACACCGAGATCGAGGAGCGCGGCCATCCGCTCGGGTTCGTTCACCGTCCAGACGTGCACCTGGAGGCCGCGCGCGTGCGCCTCGCGCACGAAGCGGCGGTCGACCACCCGGATGCCGTTCTGGCTCTCCGGCACCTGCGCGCACACCGCGCCCGCCCGCAGTGCCGCCGGTATCCCGTAGGAGCGCAGCCGCAGGCCCAGTACGCCCCGGATGCCGTAGGAGGTGGCGAGCCGGGGGCCGCCCAGGCGGTGCGCCTTGGCGACCCGCGCCTCCGAGAAGGAGCCGACGCACACCCGGTCCCAGGCGTTCGCCCGGCGGATCAGCCCGATCAGCGGCTCCAGGGCGGAAGGGGCCTTGAGGTCGACGTTCCAGCGGGCCCCGGGGAACGTCTCCAGCAGTTCCTCGAACAGGGGCAGGGGCTCCCGGCCCGCCACCCTGGCCCGCCGCACCTCGCTCCAGGGCAGCTCGGCGATCCGGCCGCGGGCGTCGGTGACCCGGTCCAGGGTGGTGTCGTGGAACGCCACCAGGCGGCCGTCCGACGTGGTGTGCACATCGGTCTCGAAGTAGCGGTACCCGGCGTCGGCGGCCCGGCGGAACGCGGTGGTGGTGTTCTCGATCCCGTCCGCCGCACCGCCCCGGTGGGCGAACGGGATCGTCGCGGGATGGTCGAGATAGGGGTGGCGTTCTGAGGTCACTGCGGAAGTATGGCCTGCCCCGGTGTCCGGGGGGTGACGGAGGTGCCGCCGTCATCCGGCGCGGGAGCGTCGGCTCCCTGCCCGTCGGCTCCCTGCCCCTCGGGCTCCTCCCTGCCGGACTCCCTGCCGGACTTCCCGCCGGATTCTCCGGCGGAGGCCTTCGCGCCGCCCGGCTCCTCCTCGTCGGCGGGATTCCGGCCGATCGCGAAGACCCGCAGGAAGAACTGGGCGAGCGGGCCGATGGCCAGGGCGTACAGCACCGTGCCCACGCCGAGGGAGCCGCCGAGCAGGAAGCCGCTCACCACGACCGCGACCTCGATCAGGGTGCGTACCAGCCTGATGGAGCGGCCGGTACGCAGATGCAGCCCGGTCATCAGCCCGTCGCGGGGCCCCGGTCCGAACCGCGCCGCGATGTACAGCCCGGTCGCGACTCCGTTGACCACGACCCCCGCGGCCAGTACGGCGATCCGCGCGGCCAGGCCGTGCACGTCGGGGACGAGCGCGAGCGTTCCGTCCATGGCGAGACCGACCGCGAACACGTTGGACACGGTGCCCAGCCCAGGCCGCTGTCTCAGCGGTATCCACAGCAGCAGCACCACCGCACCGACGATGATCGAGACGACTCCGATGGACAGCCCGGTGCGCCCGGCGAGCCCCTGGTGCAGCACGCCCCAGGGTTCGAGCCCCAGACCGGCGCGGACCAGGAGCGCGGAGCTGGCCCCGTAGAGCGCGAGACCGACGTACAGCTGGACCAGCCGACGGGTGAGGTGCGCTCCGTGAGGGGCGGCGGCGGTGGACAAGACGTACCCCCTGATGTGGTGATGGTGGACTGTCGCATGCCACTCTGTGGCAGGGGATTGGCTACCAACTATGGCCAATCCGAGGAAGGTGGACTGATTTCCATGGCTGAGTGGACTTCGGCGGTCGGGGCGGCGCAGCTGGCTCGCCAGCTCCAGGCGCAGCGGCAGTCGCGGCCCGCCGGGCCGGGCGCCCGCCGCCCGCCCGCCTACCGGGCGCTGGCCGACGGCATCCGCCTGCTCGTGCTGGAGGGCCGGGTGCCGGTCGCCGCACGCCTTCCCGCCGAACGCGAACTGGCCCTCGCCCTCTCCGTGAGCCGCACCACCGTCGCCGCCGCGTACGAGGCGCTGCGCACCGAGGGCTTCCTGGAGTCCCGCCGCGGGGCAGGCAGCTGGACCGCGGTGCCCGCGGGCAACCCGCTGCCCGCACGCGGCCTGGAGCCGCTGCCCCCGGAGTCCCTCGGCTCCATGATCGACCTGGGCTGCGCCTCGCTGCCCGCCCCGGAGCCGTGGCTGACCCGGGCGGTACAGGGCGCCATTGAGGAACTGCCGCCGTACGCCCACACCCACGGCGACTACCCGGCCGGTCTGCCCGCGCTGCGGCAGATGATCGCCGAGCGGTACACCGGGCGCGGCATCCCGACCATGCCCGAGCAGATCATGGTCACCACCGGTGCCATGGGTGCCATCGACGCGATCTGTCATCTCTTCGCGGGCCGCGGCGAGCGGATCGCGGTGGAGTCCCCGAGCTACGCCAACATCCTCCAGCTGATGCGGGAGGCGGGTGCCCGGCTGGTGCCGGTGGCGATGGAGGAGGGGCTCGGCGGCTGGGACATGAACCGCTGGCGGCAGGTCCTGCGGGAGGCGGCACCCCGCCTCGCCTACGTCGTCGCCGACTTCCACAACCCGACCGGCGCCCTGGCCGACGAGGACCGGCGGCGCGAGCTGGTCGACGCCGCCCGCTCGGCGGGGACGGTCCTGGTCGCCGACGAGACCATGAACGAGCTCTGCCTCGATGCCGGGGTGAGCATGCCGCGCCGGGTCTGCGCCTTCGACCCGGCGGGCTCCACCGTGATCACGGTCGGCTCGGCGAGCAAGGCGTTCTGGGCGGGTATGCGGATCGGCTGGGTGCGCGCCGCCCCGGACGTGATCCGCAGCCTGGTCGCCGCCCGCGCCTACGCCGACATGGGCACGCCCGTCCTCGAACAGCTCGCGGTGAACTGGCTGATGCGCACCGGTGGCTGGGAGGAGGCCGTGCGGCTGCGGCGGGAACAGGCGCGGGAGAACCGGGACGCGCTCGTCGCCGCCGTCCGCCGGGAGCTGCCCGACTGGGAGTTCACCGTCCCGAGCGGCGGCCTGACGCTCTGGGTGCGCACGGGCGGGCTCTCCGGGTCCAGGCTGGCGGTGGCGGGGGAGCAGGTCGGTGTCCGGGTTCCGTCCGGCCCCCGGTTCGGCGTCGACGGCGCCTTCGAGGGGTACGTGCGGCTGCCGTTCACGGTCGCGGGGCCGGTCGCGGACGAGGCGGCCGTCCGGCTCGCGGCGGCGGCCCGGCTGGTCGGTTCGGGGGCGGGCGCGGGGGCCGAGGCGCCGCGTACGTTCGTCGCCTGACCGGTCCGCGGTGCCGCCGCGGTCAGTCGGTGACCGCCAGGCCCTCGGAGATGGCGCGCGGCAGCAGCGGCTCCGGGACGCCAGCCGGTTCGGGGGCGGCCGTCCGCGCGGTCCCGGGCGCCGCGGCCGCGTCGCGCCGTCCGGGGAGCAGCCCGAGTACCGCCTGCCGGTGCGCCTCGCCGGTGGTCTCGTCGTACGGATCGGGCGTGGCCGGGACCTGGAGGCGCAGTACCGGACCGGTGCCGAGGCGCGCGTAGCCCCGGCCGGGAGGGATCTCCGGCGCCGGGGTGGTGTCCGGCCCGGCGCCGAGCACCGACGCCACCTCCTCGCGGGAGCACCGCCCGAGCACGACCCGGGCCCGCAGATGCGCACGCACGTTCTCGCCGAGGGCGTCCAGGCTGTCGAACTGATCGGCCAGGACCACCGTGACACCGGTCGCCCTGCCGTGCCGCAGTGGCACCTGGAGCAGCTCCAGGGGGTCGGGCCGGCCGCTCGCGGCGGCGAGGCGGCCGAGGAGGCCGGGCCGGTCCAGCAGGATCCACAGCGGGCGCCTGATGTCGTCGGGCAGCGGATGTCCCGCCTGCAGGGCCCGGCTCGCGGCGAGCAGCCGCCGTTCCGTCTCGTGGGCCGCCCACTCCAGGGTCGCCAGCGCGCCGGCCGGTTCGCACTCCACGGCCAGCACACCGTCGCGCCCGGTCAGACAGGCGTACTCGCCCGTCGCGGCGGCCTCGACGATCAGGATGTCGCCGTGCTGGAGTGCCTGGAGGGCGAGTGAGCGCACCAGGGTCGTGGCGCCGCTGCCGGGCTGCCCGGCCACCAGCAGATGCGGTTCGGTGGAGCGGGCGCCGGTCCGCCAGACGACGGGCGGGGCGTCGCGGGTGAGGTCGCCGTCGTGCACCGGGACCGTGCGCTGCACCGCCTCGCCGTCGGTGAAGCCCAGCACGGTCTCGCCGGGGGAGGTCACGAAGCGCTGGGCGCCGATCGAGGTGGGCAGGGCGCCGAGGACGTTCATGAGGAGCTGGTTGTCCTCCTCGTCCCAGGTGAAGCGGTACTCGCGGCCGCGGCCCGACTTGG
The DNA here is from genome assembly GCF_042883525.1 of Streptomyces sp. NPDC058195. Classification (NCBI taxonomy): domain Bacteria; kingdom Bacillati; phylum Actinomycetota; class Actinomycetes; order Kitasatosporales; family Streptomycetaceae; genus Streptomyces; species Streptomyces sp. NPDC058195. The sequence goes on along the minus strand of NZ_JBHVVM010000030.1, from coordinate 29,873 downwards.
CGTGCAGCAGCTGCTCGATCCGGGCCCGGGACGCGGTCTCCCCGTCGGTGAAGTACGCGGGGTAGGTCACCCGGAGCCGGGTGGGCCGCCCGTCGCCGTCGAAGGCGTAGTCGCTGAAGACCTTCTCCCAGTCGCCGCCGTGCGCGTAGAGCGGACCGGGGTCGTCGGGCACGCTGAAGTACGGCACGAGCGCCTCGTACAGGGAGCGCAGCCGCGTGGCCTCCGCCTCGGCGGGGCCGGTCCTCGCGACGGTCCGCTCCCGGCCCTTCCAGGCCGCCGCGCCCATCACCGTCACCAGGGTGATCAGCCCTCCGAACGGCATGAGGGCCAGACCGAACAGGCAGGCCGCGACGACGAACAGCGCGGGGCCGCGCTTGTCCTTGGGCGTCGCGGCCCACCTCTGCCGTCCGGCTGCGGCCAGCAGCCGCAGACCGCGGGTGACCGTGATCAGCGGATGGAGGATGTCCGTGGCGTTGTCGGCGGCCGTGCGCGCGAACTCTCGGCTGCGCGTGATCGAGGCGCTGCCGCTGCTCAGAATGCGGGGGAGTGGTCGCCGGGCCACGTCGGTCTCCTGAAGGGGTGGAAGCGGTCGCGGGGGGTCAGAACTTGATCCCGCCCAGAAGGCCGGCGAGGCTCGCGCCGCCCGCCGTGATGCTCGGGGCGATGGCGGTGCCCGCCAGATAGAAGCCGAACAGCGCGGTGACGAGGGCGTGCGAGGCCTTGAGGCCGTCCTTCCTGAAGAAGAGGAAGACGATGATTCCGAGGATGACGACGCCTGACATGGACAGGATCATGAGAGGTTCTCCTGGTTGGGGGGACGGTCACCATGAGTCCTTCCAGGATCACCGGAAGTATCTATATGACAAAAGCTGTGTTCGGGTGAAAAGTCATTATTTTCACTTGATCGGCTGTCTGGGCGGGCCGCCGGGCGGGATGTCCGGTGGCGGGGTCGTACCGTCCGTGATCCTTTGCCAGGGTCGGCCCGGGGCACGTGACCCGGGCGGGCAGTACCCTGTCGGTTCACTCGTACGGCCCCATGGCGTACGTTCCGGCAGGTCGGCAGTGGTGCAGAACGGCGAGAGAGAGGCGGTCCGTCCGATGAGCGAAATCCCCGATCCCGAAGTGGTCGAGCTGGCGACGAAGGTCTTCGGCCTCGCGCGCCGCGGTGAGACGGACGCGCTCGCCGCGTACGTCGACGCGGGCGTCCCCGTGAACCTCACCAACGACCGGGGCGACTCGCTGCTGATGCTCGCCGCCTACCACGGGCACGCCGCGGCCGTCACGGCGCTCGTGGCGCGCGGTGCCGACCCGGGCCGGGCCAACGACCGCGGGCAGACGCCGCTCGCCGGTGCCGTTTTCAAGGGCGAGGACGCGGTGATCGACGCCCTTCTCGCCGCCGGGGCCGACCCCGTCGCCGGAACCCCCTCCGCCGTCGACACCGCGCGCATGTTCGGCAAGGCCGACCTGCTGGAACGCTTCGGCGCCCGCTGACCGGGTACGCCGTAAATGTGGTCGCGGTGGCGAAATGGCTGGGTCATCATGACGTCGCGGGCCCGGCTCCGGGCCACCGACGAGAGGCAGAGGGAAATGGTCTACACCAAGCAGAAGACGACGGTCGGCCGATCATGTTGCTGCGCGGCGTAGTGCCCACCCGGCACTTGGAACGGCACAGTCCCGATTGCGTCGACAGCTTGATGTGAGGCATTTTCCATGTTTGATCCGTTCATAGCGCCGAGCGGCACGCTGCTCGGCCTGCTGCAGAGGGGCCGGGGCGACGGCACGCTCCACGCGCTCGCCGCACCCCGCCCGGAGGCCCTGGCGGCCCTCAACCACTGCGTCCTGAGCGATCCGCGTCACGACTGGCAGGTGGAGAACCGCTCTCTCTACTACGCGCGCCTGTATCTCGACCTCGACGGGGGCATCGAGGAGATCGAGCGCCACCTGTGTGATCCCGACGACCACCTCGACACCGACGACTCCCGCACCGGACTCGCCCTCGCCGTGCTCGGCCACCTGGCCGCGTACGGACGCGGTGACGCCCTGGCCCTGCTGCGGCGCTACGCCGCGACCGGCGCCAACTGGGCCTGGGCCCTGGACGAGCTGGCCCTGCGCGACGATGACGCGGGGCTCCGCGGCCTCGCCGTGCCCGTCCTCGGCCGCTTCCCGGCCACCGCGGAGGGCGCCGCCGAGCTGGCCGCCGCGGTGCGCGACGCCTACGAGCCCCGCCCCTGGCGGCTCTGGGCGGACGACCCGCGCGCGGAGGTCGGTGCCCGGGTCCGGGCCGCCTCGGAACAGGGCTCGTTCGACCGCTGGCAGCGCCAGATGAGGCCCGGCGGACCCCGTCCCGGCTGGAGCGTCCAGGCCGTCTTCGACTGGGCCCAGCAGGGACTCGAACGCGGCAGCACCCTCCATGTGCCCGCCGCCCGCTGCCTCGCGGCCGTCGCCGGTCCCGAGGACCGGCCCACGCTCGTCGAGGCCGCCCGCAGCGGCCCGGAGGGCGCCCGCGGCGCCGCCCTGCACTACCTGGCGGAAGCCGGGGATCCGGTGGTGCTCGACCTGATCGAGGCCGGTGCGGTCTGCGCCTCGCGCACCGTCGCCGACGCGGCCATCGCCGCCTTCGAGCGGATGTGCGGGGACGCGGCGGTGGAGCGTGCCCGGCGCTGGGCCCGGCGGCCCGACGCCCTCGGCGCCTCCGCGGCCGGGGTGCTCGCCTGCCGGGGCGGCGCCCAGGACGCGACGGTGGTCCTCGCCGCGCTCCGCGAGGCCGTGCGCGGCACGGGGCCGGACGAGCCCCGCCTGTGGACGCTGGTGGACGGCGCGGGACGGCTGGGCATCGCCTGCGCCGCCCCCGTACTCCGGCACGTCTACCGCGAGACCTCCTCCTCGCACCTGCGGGGCCGGGCGGCCCGCGCCCTGGCCGCCACCGACCCCTCCTTCGCCACCGGCTTCGCCGTCGAGTGCCTGTGGGACTGCGAGGAGACCACCCGCGAGGTCGCCGCACTGCACGCGGAGACCGGCGACATCAGGGTCGCCGAGCGACTGCGCCGCCTCGCGGCCGATCCCGCCGAGGAGGCCGAGGTGCAGACGGCGGTACGCAGCCGGATCGGACCCGACGCCCCGGCGGTCTGACCGAGTGATGCACAGCGACGCGCGTCGGGGGGCGCGCGGCGCGTACGGCCGGTCCCACCGGCCCTCACCCCTTCCGGCCCCACCCCTTCCGGGCCCGCCCTTCGCGCCGTCGGCCGTGCCGCGCGCCAGTATGGAGGGATGACCGGACGCTGGGAGTTCTGGATCGACCGGGGCGGGACCTTCACCGACATCGTCGGCCGGGCCCCCGACGGACACCTGGTCACCCGCAAGCTGCTCTCCCACGCCCCGGAGCGCTACCGCGACGCCGCCGTGGCCGGAATCCGGGCCGTACTCGGCCTCGGCCCCGCCGAGCCCGTTCCCGCCGACCGGATCGACGCCGTACGGATCGGCACGACCGTCGCCACCAACGCCCTGCTGGAACGGCGCGGCGAACCGACCGTCCTGGTCATCACCGAAGGCTTCCGGGACGCCCTGCGCATCGCCTACCAGAACCGGCCCCGCCTCTTCGACCGGCGCATCCTGCTGCCCGAAGCCGTCTACGACCGGGTGATCGAGGTCCCCGAGCGGATCGACGCCCACGGCCGGGTCCTCACCCCTGTGGACCGGACGGCCGTCACCGCACGGCTGCGTGCCGCCCACGCCGACGGACTGCGCAGCGCCGCCGTCGTCCTCATGCACGGCTACCGCCACCCCCGGCACGAGAGCGCCGTCGCCGACGCCGCCCGCGAGGCGGGCTTCACCCAGATCAGCTGCTCGCACGAGGTGAGCCCGCTGATCAAGCTCGTACCGCGCGGCGACACCACCGTCGTCGACGCCTACCTCTCACCGATCCTGCGCCGCTACGTCGACGAGATCGCGGGCGAACTCGACGGCGTCCGGCTGCTGTTCATGCAGTCCAACGGCGGGCTGCGCGAAGCCGCCCACTTCCGGGGCAAGGACGCCGTGCTCTCCGGCCCGGCCGGGGGAGTGGTCGGCATGGCCCGCACCTCCGAACAGGCCGGGTACGACCGGGTCATCGGCTTCGACATGGGCGGCACCTCCACCGACGTGTCGCACTACGCGGGCGGGTTCGAGCGCGAACTCGGCACCCGGGTCGCCGGGGTACGGATGCGCGCCCCGATGATGAGCATCCACACCGTCGCGGCCGGGGGCGGCTCCGTCCTCCACTTCGACGGCCGCCGCCAGCGGGTCGGCCCCGACTCGGCGGGCGCGGCCCCCGGCCCGGCCTGCTACCGCCGCGGCGGCCCGCTGACCGTGACCGACGCCAATGTGCTGCTCGGACGCGTCCAGCCCGCCTGGTTCCCGGCCGTCTTCGGCCCCGGCGGCGACCTCCCGCTCGACGCCGGCCTGGTCCGCGAACGCTTCGAAGCACTCGCCGAGGACGTCACCCGCGCCACCGGCACCCGGCACACGGCCGCCCGGATCGCCGCCGGATTCCTGGAGATCGCCGTGCTCAGCATGGCGAACGCGGTCAAGAAGATCTCCGTACAGCGCGGACACGACATCACCCGCTACGCCCTCACCGGCTTCGGCGGCGCCGGTGGCCAGCACGTCTGCGCCGTCGCCGACTTCCTGGGCATCGACACCGTGCTCGTACCGCCGCTCGCGGGCGTACTCTCCGCGTACGGCATCGGCCTCGCCGACGCCACCGCGATGCGCGAACGGTCGGTGGAGGCGGAACTGACCGCAGCGGCCGCGGCCGGGGTCCGGGACCTCTGCGGGGAACTGGCCGCCGCCGCCCGCGCCGACCTGCGCGCCGACTCCGTACCCGACCACGCGATCCGCACGCGCGCCCGGGTGCTGCTGCGCTACGCGGGCACGGACTCCAGCCTCGCCGTCGACCTGGACACCGCGCCCGCCATGGCCGCCGCCTTCAGCGCCGAACACCGCGCACGGTACGCGTTCACCATGGACAAGACGCTGGTCGTCGAAGCCGTGACGGTCGAGGCGACCGGTGCGGCGGGCCGCCCCGCCGGGCCCCCGGCCCAGCCCCCGCCCGCCGCCCGAACCGAGCCGCGCCCGCGCGACACCGTACGGATGTACGCCGAGGGCCGCTGGCAGGACACCCCGCTCCATCTCCGCGCGGAACTGCGCCCCGCCGACACCGTGACCGGCCCCGCCGTCATCGCCGAGGCGGACGCCACCACCGTCGTCGACCCCGGCTGGCAGGCGGCCCCCACCGGCACCGGACACCTGCTGCTGACCCGGGCCCGCCCCCGCCCGGACCGTACCGCCGTCGGCACCCGGGTCGACCCCGTCATGCTGGAGGTCTTCAACAACCTCTTCATGTCGATCGCCGAGCAGATGGGCGTGCGGCTGGAGAACACCGCCCACTCCGTCAACATCAAGGAACGGCTCGACTTCTCCTGCGCCCTGTTCGACACGGACGGCAACCTGATCGCCAACGCCCCGCACATCCCCGTCCACCTCGGCTCGATGGGGGAGTCGATCAAGGAGGTGCTGCGGCGCAACAGCGGCACGATGCGGCCCGGCGACGCCTACGCCGTCAATGACCCCTACCACGGGGGCACCCACCTGCCCGACGTCACGGTGGTCACCCCGGTCTTCGACGGCGACGGCGACGGCGGCAAGCCGCGCTTCCTGGTGGCCTCCCGGGGACACCACGCCGAGATCGGCGGCATCACCCCCGGCTCCATGCCCGCCTTCAGCCGCACCATCGACGAGGAGGGCGTGCTGTTCGACAACTGGCTGCTGGTCCGCGACGGCAGGTTCCGCGAGGACGAGACACGTGCCCTGCTCACCGAAGCCGCCCATCCCTCCCGCGACCCCGAGGCCAACCTCGCCGACCTGCGCGCCCAGATCGCCGCCAACGAGAAGGGCATCACCGAACTGCGGCGCATGACCGACCAGTTCGGACCGGATGTGGTCACCGCGTACATGGGACACGTGCAGGACAACGCCGAGGAATCCGTCCGCCGGATCATCGCCCGGCTCCACGACGGCGCCTACCGCTACGAGACCGACAACGGCGCGGTCATCGCCGCCGCCCTCACCGTGGACCGGGAGGCGCGCAGCGCGGTCGTCGACTTCACCGGCACCTCGCCCCAGCAGCCCGGCAACTTCAACGCACCGCGGTCCGTCGTCATGGCAGCCGTGCTGTACGTCTTCCGCACCCTGGTCGCCGAGGACATCCCGCTCAACAGCGGCTGCCTCAAACCCCTGGAGATCCGTATCCCGGAGGGCTCCATGCTGGCCCCGGTCCACCCGGCGGCCACCGTCGCGGGCAACGTGGAGACCTCCCAGGCCGTCACCGGAGCCCTGTACGGGGCCCTCGGCATCCAGGCCGAGGGCTCGGGCACCATGAACAACCTCACCTTCGGCAACGAACGCGTCCAGTACTACGAGACCGTGGCCAGCGGCTCGGGCGCGGGCGACGGCTTCGACGGCGCCGACGCCGTGCAGACCCACATGACCAACTCCCGTCTCACCGACCCCGAGATCCTCGAATGGCGCTACCCCGTCCTGCTGGAGAGCTTCCAGGTGCGCGACGGCAGTGAGGGCCGCGGGCGCTGGCACGGCGGCCGGGGCGTGGAACGGCGGCTCCGCTTCCTGGAACCCGTCACCGTGACCCTGCTCTCCGGCCACCGCCGGGTCCGGCCGTACGGAATGGCGGGCGGCGGGCCCGGCGCGCTCGGCGAACAGCACGTCGAGCACCCGGACGGGCGGCCCGACACGCCCCTGCACGGCTGCGACACCGCGGAGTTGGGGCCGGGCGACGTCCTGGTGCTGCGCACCCCGGGCGGCGGGGGCTACGGCACCGCGTAAAATCTGCCCGGTGCCTCACGGCCGGGTCGCTTCTGCGCCGTTTCGACCGTTGTCCGTGCGAGGACCTAATCTGTGCACCGTGACTTCGCCTGCCTACACGGACAACGCCGCGCCCCAGCTCAGCGCGGGGCCGAGGCCCGCCCCGGGCCCGGCCGCCGACGAGGGGCTCTCGCGGCGGCTGCGCGCGCTCGCCTGCACGGCGCCGCTGCACGACCTCGACGTGCGCAAGGCGAACCTGGCCGGTGAGTACACGGTCTACGCGATGGCCGAGGTCGCCCTCGCCGCGATCGACCTGGTCACCCTCAACATGGACTTCGACACCGGCGCGGACCACGACCAGATAGTGACCAGGCTCCTTCCCCGCGTCGCCGCCCAGGCCCCCCACCGCCCCGCGTCCGAGCACGAGCGCGTCGCGCGCTGGGTCCTGGAGAACCTGGTCAACGTCGGCAGCGTGGACCGGGGATTCCGCGCGGTGTACGGCACCTTCGGCCCCGACGGGGTGTACGTCCGCCGCGACTACGACTTCAAGCTGATCGAGGAGGTTCCCGGATACGGCGGAACGGTCTACCTCCGGGCCACCGACGAAGCGGTCAACGTCCTGGTCGGAGCCCTCGACACGGACGTCACCAGCGCCCAGATCGCCGCCGAGGTGAAGCTGGAGGTCCTCATCAGCCGGGGCCGCCTCGCCGACGCGCAGCTCGCCGCCGAGCAGGCCCGGTACCGCACCGTCCAGTACGCGGAAACCCTCCGCAAGACCCTGGAGGCCACCCGGCGCAACGTCCGCGCGGTCGACTGGCTCAACGCCGTGCCCGACATGATCGCCGAAGCGCTGGACCACGTGGCCGACCGCTACCGCCACGAGAACGCGATCCTCACCAACATCCGCAAGGCACGCGACGAGGCGGAGGAGCCCGAGCACAAGCGCCGCGCCGCCGAGCTGGTCGACATCGTCAAGGACTGCATCCGCCGCCACACCCAGCTCCAGTCCCGCCTGCTGGAGGCCGGACCGCTCTTCCGCGCCGAGCAGGACCGGCAGGCGTTCGCCACCCCCGCCGGCCGCACCGGCCTCGACCTGTACGGCCAGCTGGTCGCCCCGCTGCTGCCGCTCCCCGTCGAGCAGGCGATCCGCGTCACCGACGCCTTCTTCGCCCGTGGCACCGGCCTGCGCACCCCCACCTCGGTGCGGGTGGGCGACCTGGTCGAGATGCTGCTCACCCCTCCCCTGGAGCGGGAGCACCTGGGCGTGGAGATGCCCGAGCCCGATCTGATCGCCACCCCCGACGACAGCAGATTCAGCGAGGAGCAGCTCGCCAGCGCCACGGAGCTCCTGGACCTGGAGCACGACGCCCCGCGCCGCCTGTCCGGGCTCCTGGCCGAGGCCCGGCGCCGCGACCCCGAGCTGCCCTACCTGGTCGCCCTGCTCGCGGTGCACGCCGCGAGCCCGCCGGTCGGCACCGCCTACCGGCAGGGCGAGCAGCGGCTGCTGTTCTCCGTCGATGACGGCACCCCGCTGGACGACCCGGAGTTCGGCGGTGCCGACCTGATAGTGGGCACGGCCCTGCTGGACGCGGCCGGGATGGCCGCGGACCGCTCGGAGGCGTCATGACCACCGCGACCCGGCAGGCTCCGGCCGCGCCGCCCCGGGCGTCCACGGCGAGAGCCCGCGCCGTCCACCCCGTACCGAAGTGTTTCCGCAGCAAGGAGCGACAGTCGTGAGCGAGCACCGCGCACAGCACACCGACGCGTGGAGCGAGCCGACCACCGCGTACGCCCCCGAGGGCACCGGCCCCGCCGAGCAGCCCGGCCCCGCCGCCGCACCCCCCGTCACCCCGGCCGACGCCGCCGACGCCGCCCGGCTCGTCGCCTTCGGTCTTCAGCCCAAGCTGCTGCCCGCGCGCGACGCCGAGTACGCCGAACTGCTCCGCCGCTACCGGGACGAGCCCGCCTTCGCCCGGCTCGCCGACGCCGTGGCGAGCGGGCTCGGCCTCGTCGTCCTGGAGGTCTCCACCCGCGCGGGCATGGCCGTGACCGCCGCCGAGGACTCCGTCTTCGCCGTCCGCATGGGCGACTACGCCCGCCGCGCCTCCTCCGACTCCGCCGACCGCTTCCTGCACGGGCTCGCCCACCTCGCCGTCGCCGCGATGTCCTTCCCCCGCCCCGAGGACCTCGCCGACGACGCGTACATCGGCCGGATCACGGTCAACGGCGTCGACTCCTTCGTACGCCAGGCCTGCCACCGCCTGGAGGAGCGCGCCGCCGAGCACGGCGACAACACCGACCCCGCCACCGACGCCCCCGGGCTGGAGGCCGCCTGGCGGATCTACGCCCGCCGCAGCTCCACCGGCGCCACGAAGGACGCCCGGCGGCTGGCCGGTTCCACCACCGGCATCGTCGGCAAGGCCGTCGCCTTCCTCACCGACTCCGGCTTCCTCCAGCGCACCGGGGACGACGCCGGAGGCGCCTTCCGCACCACCGCCCGCTACCAGCTCCAGGTCCGCGACATGGCAGGCGGCGCCGCCATGGCCGAACTGCTGGACCTCGGCGTCGTACCGGTCACCGACGGCACCGCGACCCTGCTCCCGCCGCCCGGCACCGACGACCTGGAGCTGGCCGCCGACGCGGGCCTGCCCTTCCACGCCTGACCGGCCGCCCCACCCCCCCTTTCCTTCGCCTGCCGCTTTCTGAACGACGAGAGTCCGCCGCCATGTACGAGCTGTCCCGGGTCCGCCTCTACTCCATCGGGCCTGCCGGTGCGCGCTACGCCGACACCGTGCTTGACCTGCGGGGCGTGGGCGAACCCGTGCCCCATCCCGCCCCGGCCCAGGCGGAGTTCTTCGAGGAGGAGCCGGTCGGCCCGCCGCGGCGCCCCGCGCCCGCGGGCGTGCTCTTCCTGGAGAACGGCGGCGGCAAGTCGGTGCTGCTGAAGCTGATCTTCTCGGTGATGCTTCCCGGCCACCGCAACACCCTCGGCGGCGCCAGCTCCGGCGTACTGCGCAAGTTCCTCCTCGCCGACGACTGCGGGCACGTCGCCCTGGAGTGGCAGCACACCCTCACCGGCGAGTGCGTGGTCGTCGGCAAGGTCAGTGAATGGCGCGGCCGTCAGGTCTCCAACGACCCGCGCAAGTTCGCCGAGGCCTGGTACTCCTTCCGGCCCGGCCCCGGCCTCAGCCTGGACTCCCTGCCGGTCGCCGAGGCCACTTCCGTACGCCCGTCCGCCGAAGGCGCTTCCGGCGCGAGCGGCCGGCGGCGCACGATGAAGGGATTCCGCGACGCGCTCACCGAGGCGGGCAAGTTCTACCAGCACCTCGACGTGCACTGGGAAGAGATCCACGACCGCTGGAACGAGCACCTCGGCGACCTCGGCCTCGACCCCGAACTCTTCCGCTACCAGCGCGAGATGAACGCCGACGAGGGCGAGGCGGCGGGGCTCTTCGCGGTCAAGAAGGACTCCGACTTCACCGACCTGCTGCTGCGCGCAGTCACCGACACCCGTGACACCGACGGCCTCGCCGACCTGGTCAGCGGCTTCGGCAACAAGCTGGGCCGCCGCGCCGAGCTGACCGCCGAACGCGACTTCACCGCGGGCTCCGCCGACCTCCTCGGCCGGATCGTGGAGGCCGCGGGCATCCGCTCCCGCGCCCGGGACATCCACGCGGGCGCCGAACGCCGCACCCGTACGCTCGCCCGCAGGCTCGTTGCCCGCGCCGGGGAGGAACGCGGCCGCACCGCCGAACTGGCCCGGCAGGTGACCGCCGCCGCGCACACCGTCACCACGGCCGAACAGGCCCGCGGCCGCAGCGCCCTGATCGCCGCAGAACTGGCCTACCGGCACGCCTCCCTGGCGCTGACCGCGGCCGAGAAGGGCGCCGCCGCCCAGCGCCGCGAGCTGAGCGACGCCCGTACCCTGCACTCCGCCTGGCAGGCCGCCGAGGCGGTGCTCCGCCACCGGGCCGCCGCCGACCGTTCCGCCCGGGTCGCCGTCGCCATCCGCGAGGCCGAGCGGGACGCCGCGCCCGCCCTCGCCGCCCGTGCCACGGCTGCCGCCGACCTCGTCCAGGCCCTGCACACCGCCGCCGAGGCCGGTGAGACGCTCGCCAACGAGGAGGAGGAGCGCTCCGCCACCCTCCAGACCGAGGGCGAGACCGCCCACCGCGACGCCACCACCGCCGCCACCGAGGCCCAGCGCGCCCGCAGCGAGGCCGGGCACCTGCGCCAGCGCCTCACCGAGGTGGAGCAGGAGACCGCCCAGGCGGTACGGGCGGGCTGGCTCGACGACACCGCGCCGGACGCCGACCCGGCACGGGCCGCCCTCGCCGCGAGCGACGCCGAGACCTCCGCCGTCGCCGCCTGGGACACGGCCCGGGAGGCCGCCCGGGCGGCCTCCGACACGGCCCGGGAGGCCACCGCCGCGGAGAGCCGCGCCGAACTCGCCGCCGCCCGCGCCGCCGACGCCGCCCACGCCGCGGAACAGTCCTACGAGGCCGAGCTCAGGGCCGCCGAGTCGATCGCCGCCGCCCCCCGGCTCGCCGACCTGCTCGGGCTGCCCGCGGGCCCCGGCACCGGCGTGCCCCGGCCCCGCAGCGGAGCCGGCGGCCCGGAGCCGGAGGCCCCGTACGGCACGGACGGCACCGGGACCGACCGGCGGCCCGCCACCGGTGAACCGGCCGCCGGGCCCGGCGAGCCCGGCCGTACGGCCCCGTCCGCACGGACCGCGGGCACCGGCACCACCACGGCCATCGCCGAACAGGGCGACGAAGGGCCCCTCACCGCGCAGGAGCTGGACCGCAGCGCCGACGAACTGCGCGAACTGCTCGACCAGTCCATCGCCTCCGCCGAACGCCGTCTGTTCGAACTGCGCACCGCGGCGGCCGATGACTCCCGCATCCTCGGCGCACTCGGCGACGGCGGGCTGCTGCCCCCCGGGCCCGACGTCCTCGCCACCGTCGAGTACCTCGGCGAGCACGGCATCCCCGCACTGCCCGGCTGGCGCTACCTCGCCCAGGCCGTCGACCCCGCCGACCACGCGGCCGTCCTCGCCGCCCGCCCCGAACTGGTCGACGGCGTGGTCATCACCGACCCCGACGCGCACGCCCGCGCCCGCGAGGCACTGAGCGGCGCCGCGCTGCTGCCGCGCTCCGCGGTCGCCGTCGGCACCGCCGCCGCGCTGCTCGCCCCCGTCCCGCCCCCGGGAACCGGCCCGGCGCAGGGCACGGAGGGCGTGTTCCTGGTCCCGCCGAACCCGGCGATGCACGACGAGCACGCGGCCGATGAGGAGCGGCAGGCCCTCAGAAGCAGGGCCGCGGCCCGTGACGAGGACATCCGCGCCCTCGCCGCCCGCCTTGCCGCGGACCGTTCCCTGGCCGCCCGCATCGGCTCCTGGCGAGCCGACTGCCCGCCCGGCACGCTCGCCGAGCTCGCCGAGGGCGCCCGCACCGCCCGTGCCCTCGCCGGGGCCGCCGGGGCCGAGCTGGCCGAAGCCCGCACGGTGCGTGCCGAAGCGGACGAGGCCGCCGCCGACACCGCCCGGGTCCGGGAGGAGCGCCAGGAGGCAGCCCAGCGCGCCCGCCGCGCCGCCGACGCCCTCGCGGGTCTCGCGCACCGGCTCCGCGAACGGGCGGGCTGGCAGCTCAAGCTCCGTGAACTCATCGACGAGGCCGCCGAGTCCGAAGCCCGTGCCACCGTCTGTCTGGAGCGCGCCCGCGCCGCCGACGAGGACCGCCGCGCCGCCCAGCGCGCCGCCGACGACGCCCGGCGCACCGCCCGTGCCCTGCGCGCCGAACGGGCGGAGATCGCGGGCGCCCCCGAACACCTTCCCGAGCCCGCGGACGACGGCCCGCGCCCCTCGCTCCCCGCACTGCGCGAGGCGTACCGGGCCGCCTCCCAGCTGTACGAGAAGGTCGGCGTAGGCGCTGACCTGCGCGCCGAGCAGGCCCGCGCGGAGAGCGACGAGAGCGCCGCCCTCGCCGAGCTGGACCGGCTCACCAACAAGGTCCGCACCCGCGCCGCGCAGCTCCTCGAAGGCACCGACGGCGCGGACGGCCCCTCCAGGCAGGCCGCCGCCGCCCGCGCCGAATCCCTGGTCCAGCTCCTGGAGACCAGGGCCTCCACGGCGAGCGAACAGCTGGGCAGGCTCCGCGGCGAGGCCGAGCGCCTGGCCCCGGCCGACGGCGAGCCCCACCACACCGACCTTCCCGAGGAGCTGGTGCCCGCGGACGCGGAGCAGGCCCAGACCCTGCTGCGCACCGCCACGGGCGAGCTGGCCTCCGCCACCGCGACCCTGGACACCGCCCGCGCCGCGCACGCCGAGCTGCTGCACGCCCACCGCACCGCCGAGGACTCGGCGGGCGGCTTCGACGAGACGGCGGCCCTCCTGCGCGACCTGCTCAGGGACCACGGCGCGGAGGACGACCCCGAGGCCCCCGAGCCCTACCCCGGAAGCCTCGGCGAAGCCCGCCAGTCCGCCGCCGAGGCCCGGCGCTCGCTGCGCGGCTGCGCCGCGGACCTGTCCGCCGCCGAGAGCTCCGTACGGGACGCGAGCGACGTCCTCGTACGCCATGCCAACTCCACCCGCTACGAGCAGGTCCGCACCCCCGCCCGCCAGCAGATCCGCGAACTCCCGGCCGCGGCGCTGCCCGAGCACGCCGAGAAGTGGGCCGCCGCCTTCGCGCCCCGGCTGAGGGTGCTCACCGACGAGCTGGCCCAGCTGGAACGCAACCGCGACTCCATCGTCGACCGGCTCCGCGGCCTGGTGGAGTCCGCCCTCACCACCCTCCGCTCCGCCCAGCGCCTCTCCCAGCTGCCCGAGGGCCTGGGGGAGTGGTCCGGTCAGGAATTCCTCCGCATCCGCTTCGAGGAACCCGACCAGGCGACGCTCACCGAGCGGCTCGGCGACGTCGTCGACGAGGCGACCCGTGCCGCGCTGAAGAAGAACTCCGACATGCGCCGGGACGGCATGTCCCTGCTGCTGCGCGGTGTACAGGCAGCGCTGGAACCCAAGGGCATCGCCGTGGAGATCCTGAAGCCGGACGCGGTGCTGCGCGCCGAGCGCGTCCCGGTCGGGCAGATGGGCGACGTCTTCTCCGGCGGCCAGCTGCTGACGGCGGCCATCGCCCTCTACTGCACGATGGCCGCGCTCCGCAGCAACGACCGGGGCCGCGACCGGCACCAGCACCGGCACGCGGGCACCCTCTTCCTGGACAACCCCATCGGCCGCGCCAACGCCACCTACCTGCTGGAGCTCCAGCGCGCGGTGTCCGATGCCCTGGGCGTGCAGCTGCTGTACACGACCGGCCTCTTCGACACCACCGCGCTCGCCGAGTTCCCGCTGGTCATCCGCCTGCGCAATGACGCGGACCTGCGGGCCGGGCTGAAGTACATCAGCGTGGAGGAGCATCTGCGCCCCGGGCTGCCGCAGCAGGACCCGAACGGGGAGACGGTGCACGGCGAGATCACCGCCACCCGGATGTTCAAGCGCGCCGCCACCCCCGCCGACCCGGGCGGCGCGTAGCGACGACGAGGGGGCTCAGGCTCCCGAGAGCCTCTCCGCGCCCCGGCGGCGTATCCGCGCTTCGTCCCGTTGCGCGGCCCGCGCCGCCCGCCGTGCCCTGCGCCGCTCACGGCGCAGCTGCCGCGCCGAGCTGCTCGGGACCGAGACGACGCCGTAGCGCTGGTTCCAGACCTGCCGGGTGACCCAGACGTCCAGCACCGACCAGGTCGCGACCACGGTGCTGGACACGCTGCTGAGCACCATCGGGAAGGCCAGCCAGGACTCGGTCAGCGTGCACAGGAACGCCACCATGGCCTGAATGATCGTCAGCGACATGATGAGCACGGCGCGCACCGCGGAACGGCGCACCGGGTCCGGCATCCGCCACCGTGTCGCGGGCTCTTCCACCCACAGCTGCTGGCGGGGGATCTTCTCCCCGTCGCTCGCAGGACCCGCCGCCACCGGACCCGCTTCCGTCGCCCGACTCGCCGTCGCCGCCGGAGCGGCCGCCGCGGCCGGTGCCGTCGGCACCGCGCCGCGACGCTGTTCCGTTTCCAAGGATCCTCAACTCCCCACCACTGTCCGACTTCAGGGTTGCTGCCCGGCGCGCGCCGTGGCCACGCGGGCGGGCCGGATCCGTCCGGCCGCGCGGCGCTCCCGTCCCGGACGCCCGCCCGGCGGATCAGATAATCCGGTACCCATCATGATCCCGCCGAACGGACCCCGGCACTCCACGTGTTACCCCTGCCCCGTACAGAGAGACGAGTGTGCGACGGTGAAGATTCCCCCAAGGCGGCGCGAAGCGAAGAATTCCAGCCAACTGCTCTGCCGGGCACAAACAAGCCACAGAGGACCTCTTCTGCCGCTTTCGCGAATTTCATCGCTCGCAATACCAGGACAACCCACGATCAGGGCAGGATAGCGCGGCTGAAAATCGCCCGGACGACCCTTCGAGTTGTTACTCCGTCGGTAGTAGGCTCGCGCCGTTTGTTGACGAAACACGACTCCCGCCCCGCGGGTGTCGAGCTGGGGGAGTCCATGCGCTTTCGCGGGAAGTCCATCCGCAGGAAGATCGTGGCGCTGCTGCTGGTGCCGCTCGTCTCTCTCACCGGGCTCTGGGGATTCGCCACGTACCTGACGGGGCGAGAGGCCCGCCAGCTCATGGGCGCGAGCACGATCGTGGAGCAGGTCGGTCACCCGCTGGAGGACACCGTCCGCGCGATCCAGGACGAGCGCCGCCAGACGCTGGTCTTCCTCGCCGACCCCAGGGCCTCCGACGCGCTCCCGTCGCTGGAACGCCAGCGCGCGGCCACCGACCGGGTCCTGGGCGGCGTCAAGGACGGCGCCCGGCAGAAGGACATCCGTAAAGCGCTCAGTTCCGAGGACGACGCACAGCTGAACTCGATCCTCGCCACGGTCGAGGGGCTGGGCGCCCTCCGTGATTCAGTTGACAAGCGAACCATCGACCGTGCCAAGGCCATGGAGTTCTACGGCCGCCTCATCGACCCCTGCTACCGCTTCCTCACCGGCCTCCGCACGATGGAGAACGTGTCGATGGACAAGCAGGTCCGGGCGCTGGCCGGAATTTCCCGGGCCCGCGAAATGCTCTCCCGCGAGGACGCCCTGGTCGCGTCGTCGCTGATCGCCGGGCGGCTCACCACCGAGGAACTGCGCCAGGTCTCCGACCTGGTGGCCAATCGCAAGCTGCTCTACGAGATCAACGTGGACGCGCTGCCCGCCTCGGAACGCCAGCGCGTGGAGCGGTACTGGGCGAGCCCGGACAGCGAACCGCTGCGCACGGCGGAGAAGACCCTCGTCGAGGACGGTCCCACCGAGGACCCCCGGACCGTCGACGCCGAGCGCTGGCAGGAGGTGGCCCCCCCGGTCCTGGACCGGCTGGCCAAGGACTCCACGGAGATGAACAGCCGTTTCCAGGAACGGGGCAAGCCGGCCGGGTACGGCGTCCTGATCAAGGCCGGGATCGCCGGCGTCCTCGGGTTCCTCGCCCTGGTCGGCTCGGTCTTCGTCTCCGTACGCATCGGCCGCGAGCTGATCCGCGACCTCTCCCGGCTCCGCAAGGACGCCCACGAGGTCTCCGGCATACGACTGCCCAGCGTGATGCGCAGGCTCGCCGCCGGGGAGCAGGTCGACGTCGAGACGGAGGCCCCGCACCTCCAGTACGAGCGGGACGAGATCGGCCAGGTCGGACAGGCCCTCAACACCCTGCAGCGGGCCGCCGTCGAAGCCGCCGTCAAACAGGCGGACATGCGGCGCGGCGTCTCCGAGGTCTTCGTCAACCTCGCCCGCCGCAACCAGGTGCTGCTGCACCGGCAGCTGACGCTGCTGGACGCGATGGAGCGCCGCACCGAGAACACCGACGAACTCGCCGACCTCTTCCGGCTCGACCACCTGACCACGCGCATGCGGCGCCACGCCGAGGGGCTGGTCATCCTCTCCGGCGCGGCCCCCTCACGGCAGTGGCGCAAGCCGATCCAGCTGATGGACGTGGTGCGCGCCGCGGTCGCCGAGGTCGAGGACTACGAGCGGATCGAGGTCCGCCGCCTGGCCCGCATCGGCGTGGGCGGCCCGGCCGTGGCCGACCTCACCCACCTGATCGCCGAACTCCTGGAGAACGCCACGGTGTTCTCGCCGCCGCACACCGCGGTCCAGGTGCACGGTGAGCGGGTGGCCAACGGCTTCACCCTGGAGATCCACGACCGCGGCCTCGGTATGACGCCCGACGTCCTCCTGGACGCCAACCTCCGGCTCGCCGAGACCCCCGAGTTCGAGCTCTCCGACACCGACCGGCTCGGCCTGTTCGTCGTCAGCCGGCTCGCCCAGCGTCAGAACGTCCGGGTCTCGCTCCAGAAGTCCCCGTACGGGGGCACGACGGCCGTCGTCTTCATCCCCGCGACGCTGCTCACCGACGCCCCGGAGACCCACGGCACCGGCTTCCGCCTCGACCGCCGTGCCGAGCGGGCCATCGGCAGCGGCGGCGGGCCCGCCGGCACGGCGCCCGGCAACGACCGGGGCCGCGCGGCCGGCGCACCGGACCGCCGCACCACCGGCAGGTCCCCGGGCCTCTCGCCCGTTCCCACCGGCCTGGTCGACCCGGCCCTCCTGGACGGCCCCGTCGAGCTCGAAGGCCCCGTCGGAACGCTCGGGTTCGACGGCGACCCGGCCCTCGATCCCCTCCTCGACCCTCTGCTGGGCGGCGCCGACGACCTCGACGGGGCCGAGAGCGAACGCGGCGGCATCTTCCGCGCCCGCGACCTCCGGCGCGACGCCGAGCGCGAACAGCACCAGCAGGCCCCCGGACGGCCGGCCGGAGACCGCCCCGGCGCCCCCGTGCCGCTGCCCCGCCGCACGCCGCCGACCCTGGTCGCCGAGAACGGCCGCAGGGTCGACGGGGCGGGCCGCGCCCGCCTCGCGACCGCCGACACGGACGGGCCCGCCACCAGCCGCACACCCCAGGACGCCGACCGCACGCGTCCCGGGGCGGCCACCGAACCCCGGCAGCCCACCGGCTTCCGGAAACCCACCGGGACCGCGGCGCCCGAGGAGACCGCGGCTCCGCGCCCCCGGGAGACCGTGGGCGGGCTTCCCCGCCGCATCCGGCAGGCCAGCCTCGCCCCGCAACTGCGCGAGGAGTCTGCCGTCCGCGAAGCCGAACCGGACCGTACGGAACCAGACCAGGACGTCGAGCGTGATGCGGAGGAGGTGCGCAGCCGCATGGCTTCGCTCCAGCGCGGCTGGCAGCGCGGCCGACGGCAGAACGCCGAGGACACGGCCGGCTCCGGTGACACAGCACAAGGAACCACTCCGGGAGGGGACGGTCGATGACCGCACCGAACGTCGCAGTAACCACCGCCGCACGCCAGGGCTCCGGCCAGCTCAACTGGCTCCTCGACGAGCTCGTCGAACGCGTCGCCAGCATCCACAAGGCGCTGGTGCTCTCCAGCGACGGCCTTGCCACCGGCACTTCGAAGGATCTGACCCGCGAGGACAGCGAGCACCTGGCGGCCGTCGCCTCCGGGTTCCACAGCCTCGCCAAGGGCGTGGGACGTCACTTCGACGCGGGCAGGGTCCGCCAGACCGTTGTCGAACTCGACGAGGCGTTCTTGTTCGTCACGGCCGCCGGTGACGGCAGCTGCCTCGCGGTGCTGGCCGACGCGGACTCCGACGTGGGCCTGGTGGCGTACGAGATGACGCTGATGGTCAAGCGTGTCGGCGCCCACCTCGCCAACGCGCCCAGGACGACCGGTCAGTCCGCCGGGGGGTGAGTGGACGGTGAGCGCCGACACGCCCGGATACCCGGCCACGCCCACCGAACCGCAGGCCCCGCGCTGGTACGACGACGAGGCGGGGCCGGTGGTCCGTCCGTACGCGATGACCCGGGGCCGTACCAGCAGCGCCTCCCGCCATCGGCTCGACCTGATCGCGCTCGTCGTACCCGAACCCGAGGCCGACGACCCCGGCCGGGACCAGACGCTCTCCCCGGAGCACGTGGAGATCGTCGAACTCTGCAACGGCATGCCCCAGTCGATCGCGGAGCTCGCGGCCGGCCTGGACCTCCCCGTCGGGGTGGTCCGGGTGCTGGTCGGCGATCTCGTCGAGGACGCGCTGGTGCATGTGACCCGTCCCGTTCCGCCGGCCGAGCTGCCGGATGTGAGCATTCTTCGCGAGGTGATCAATGGTCTTCGGGCGCTCTAGCCGCAAGAAGCGGCCCGTGGAGCCCGTTACCCTGAAAATCCTGGTGGCGGGCGGATTCGGTGTGGGCAAGACGACGCTGGTCGGCGCGGTCAGCGAGATCAGGCCGCTGCGTACGGAGGAGACCCTCAGCGAGGCGGGCCGTCCGGTGGACGACCTGGCCGGGGTGGAGGCGAAGACCACCACCACGGTGGCCATGGACTTCGGCCGGATCACGCTGCGCGAGGATCTGGTGCTGTACCTCTTCGGCACCCCGGGGCAGGACCGGTTCTGGTTCCTCTGGGACGAGCTGGCCCAGGGCGCGCTGGGAGCCGTCGTGCTCGCGGACACCCGGAGGCTGGAGGACTCCTTCGCGGCGGTCGACTACTTCGAACGCCGGAAGATCCCCTTCACCGTCGCCGTCAACTGCTTCGAGGGCGCCGAGACCTTCCCCACCGGGACGGTGCAGGCCGCGCTGGACCTGGACCCGGAGGTGCCGCTGCTGATGTGCGACGCGCGCGACCGCGCCTCTGTACGGGACGTGCTCGTCGCCGTCGTCGAGCACGCGGCCGCCCGCGTCGCCCGCGGCCGCGAACCGGCCACGACGTAGCGGCAGCGCCCTGCCGGTCAGGACCGGGGGCGACAGGAATCCTGCCGGCAGGGGTTCTCCGCGAGCCACGTGGCGGCGGTCTCCGCCAGCTCCTCGTCGCGCCCCGCCAGCATCATCCGGATCATCTGCGCGTCGCCGCGGAGCGACCAGGCGGGATGCCCGAAGGTGGCCGGGTTGTTCTTCTCGATCAGGAAGTGCGCGGGCCAGGCGGTTCCGTACCCGATCAGCGGCAACGCGGCCAGATACCGCTTGCGCCCCCGGGCCAGACCGTAGGCGGTGAGCGCCAGCCCGGTCAGGGTGCCGGTCAGATGGACCCACCGGGTCGCGGCCTTCGAGTGCATCGCCACGTAGTAGGGCCAGAATTCCTCGTACGAATCGAACGTCTGCTCAGGCATACCGGCACCGTAACCGCTGGGAGGGCAACCGGAAACGCCCCTGCCGCGTCCGAGAGGAAGGAGCGGGCGGCCGGGGCTCACGGGGGTGGTCCCGGCGCCCGCTCAGGCGGGCGGCGTCAGTGTCCGGCGACGGACCGGCGGGCCACCGGGAAGTCGAAGTAGGTGTCCGGGAACAGCTCCGGCTTGAAGGTGTAGTGCCACCACTCCTCGGCCAGATTCACGAAACCGGCCTCGGTGAGCGTCTTCCTCAGGAACTGCCGGTGGGCGCGCTGCACTCCCTGCACGCGCGGATCGTCGGTGTGGGAGAGCGTGTCGAAGCAGTCGAACCCGGTGCCCATGTCCACCGAGTTGTCGGGGAACCGCTCGGCGGCCGGCGCGTAACAGGGCACCTGCTCACCGCCCGGACGGTACGGCGGGGTCGGCGCGGCGGGCAGCCTCACCAGCGTCAGGTCCACCATGCTGCCGCGGCTGTGCCCGGACTTCTCCGCGATGTAGCCGTCCGCGAACAGCCGCGTCTTGTCGACCCGGGGGTAGAACTCGCCCTTCATGGACTGGTCGTCCGGATCCTTCGCCCACCGCACGAAGTGGTCGACCGCCCGCTGAGGCCGGTAGCAGTCGTACACCTTCAGCGAGTAGCCCTGGCGCAGCAGCCGGGTCTGTGCCCGGTGCAGTGCCCGCGCCGCGGGGCGGGTCAGGATGCAGAGCGGCTGGCGGTAGCCGTCCACCGCAACACCCATGAAGGTGTGGGCGGTGGGGTAGCGCATCTCCTGGATGATCGACGGGTCGACCGAGCTCAGCGCGACGAACTCCGCGGGCGCCTTCGGCTCGGGCCCGGCCGTCGCCGCGGGGGCGGCGGCGCTGACGGCGAACAGGGCGGCGGCAGCGGCCGCCAGGACACGGAGAGCGGAACCAAGTTTTGTCATGAGCGCATAATCCAGCAGTGAGGGGGTCCTCGTTCGGCGATCCGGTACAGTCCGCGCGTGTCCGCACTCCGGAGCAAGCCCGACAAGCCCCTCAAGGACTCCCACTGCGCGAGCTGCGGGGCGCCCTTCGACCCACCACCGGCCGCCTGGCCCCGCGTCTGCGCCGTCTGCGGCACCACCGCGTACCGCAACCCGCTGCCGGTCGCCGTCGCCCTGCTGCCCGTCACCGGCCCCGGCCGCACCGGCCTCGTCGTGATCACCCGCACCATCCCGCCCCACCGCGGCGGCCTCGCCCTCCCCGGCGGCTACATCGACCACGACGAGGACTGGAAGCACGCGGTCGTACGGGAACTCGGCGAGGAGACCGGCATCGAAGCCGACGCACGGGACGTCCGGCTCGCCGACGCCCTCAGCGCCCCCGACGGCCACCTCCTGCTCTTCGGCCTCCTCCCCGAGCGCCCCGCCACAGCCCTCCCGCCCGCGCGCCCCACCGACGAGACGGCGGGCCACCACCTGCTGCGTGCCCCCGCCGAACTCGCATTCCCCCTGCACACCCGCGCCGTCCGCAACTGGTTCGACGGCCACTACCGCTGACCGGTCCGCGCCCGGCTTCCCCACCCGCCGGGCGCACCCGCCCTACCGGCCCCGCACCCGCAGCGGACAGCCCGCCGACCCCACCGGCCCCCCGGCCCCCTCCCGCTCGACCACGACCCGCCCGTCCACCCACCGCGAGGTGTACCGCTCGACCTCCGCCCGCTCCCAGCCGTCCCCCGCGTCCCGGACCACCACCCCGCCCCCGCGCCGCCCCGCCGCCGGAGCCCACACCTCCAGTTCCACCCCACCGTCCGCACCCCGCACCGGCAGCACCGCACCCGCCCGCGCCAGCACCGGGATCCGCGACAGGGGCGCGTCCAGCAGCACCTGCCCCGGGCCCTCGTACGCCGCACCGGTCGCCGTGTCGTACCAGCGCCCCCGCGGCAGCCGCACCGCCCGCCGGTCCGCGCCGCGCTCCAGCACCGGAGCCACCAGCAGCGCGTCCCCCAGCAAGAACGCGTCCTCGCAGTCCCGCAGCGCCCGGTCCCCGGGCGACCGCCACCACAGCGGCCGCACATACGGCGCACCGGTCAGCCCCGCCAGCCGCGAGAGCGTCACGAAATACGGGTGCAGTCGGTCCCGCTCCGCCAGCGCCGCCCGCGCGTGCTCCAGCACCTCGGGCCCGAACTCCCACGGCTCCCGCCGCCCCGCGTCGATCGCCGCATGCGTACGGAACAACGGCAGATACGCCCCCAGCTGGAACCACCGCAGATACAGCTCCGGCGACGGCGCCCCGTCGAACCCGCCCACATCGGGCCCCGAGTACGGCACCCCGCACAGCCCCAGACCCAGCACCAGCGCCAACGAGGCCCGCAACCCCGGCCAGCCGGTCGCCACATCACCGGACCAGGTCCCCCCGTACCGCTGCATCCCCGCCCATCCGGACCGCGAGAACAGGAAGGGACGCTCCGCCGGACGCAGCCGCCGCAGCCCCTCGTACCCGGCACGCGCCATCGCCAGCGCGTACACGTTGTGGGCCTCCCGGTGATCGCCGCCACGGCCCTCCAGCGCGTGCCGCGCTGACCGGGGCAGTGTCGGATCGCCGAACGCCGCGAACGACACCGGTTCGTTCATGTCGTGCCACACCCCCGAGAAGCCCCGCGCCAGCCGCTCCTCGTACAGACCGCCCCACCACTCCCGCACCGCCGGATCGGTGAAGTCCGGGAACACGCACTCACCCGGCCACACCTCCCCGCGCACCACCCGGCCCCGCGCGTCCCGCACGAACGCCCCGCCGTCCCCGACCGCCGCCCCCGCGTCGAACACCGCGTTCCCCGGCTCCGCCTTCACCGCCGGATCGACGATCGACACCAGCCGTACGCCGTCCTCCCGCAACTCCTGCGCCAGCCCCGGCAGGTCGGGAAACCGCTCCGGGTCCACCGTGAACACCCGGTGCCCGTCGTAGTGGTCGATGTCCAGATGCAGTGCGGACAGCGGCAGCCCCCGCTCCCGGTAACCGGCCACCACCCGCCGCACCTCCCGCTCGCTCCCGAAACCCCACCGGGCGTGCTGCGGACCCAGCGCCCAGCCCGGCGGCAGCGCCGGAGCACCCGTGAGCGCCACCCACCCCCGCAGCACCCGGGCAGGCGTACCCGTCACCACCCAGCAGCGCAACGGCCCGCCGTCCATCCGCACCTCGCACGTACCCGGCCGGTCGTGCCCCGAGCCCGCGCCCTCCTCGCCCTCGCGCAGCGTCACCCGCCCCCGCCAGGAGTTGTCGTGGAACATCAGATGCGTCCCCGCGTCACTGACCACCAGCTGCACCGGCATCGTCAGGTACAGCGGATCGTCCTGCGGACCGAACCGGCCACCGGGATCGGTGTTCCACAACTCGTACGCCCCGTCCCGCAGCCGCGGCCCCGACGCCCGGCCGCCGAGCCCGAAGAACCGCGCGTCCGCGGGCACCTCGGACCGCTGCACCCACCGGGCACCACCCCCCGACACCGGCTCCCACCAGCGCGGCGGCAGCTCCCGCCGGAGCACCACCCCGCCGGGGGTCCGCAGCTCCACCGCCCCGTGCCGGGACACCGCCACGGTCAGCCGCTCCGAGACCACCTGCCAGCCACCGTCCGTGTCCGGCTCCAGCACCGCCCGCGGATCGGGCTCCGGCGCCGCACCCGCCAGCGCGTACGACGCGAGCGGCTCCGCCCCGTCCCAGCCCCAGAACACCGCGCCCCCCACCGCCACCCGCACCCGCAGCACCGAACGGGCGAACCGCACCACACCCCCGCCCGGCCCCGGCTCCGCACCCACCACAGGACCCGGTACCCGAGCCCGCTCCGCACCGCGCGGCGGCAGCGCCCGCGCGTCCGCGCCCCGGCGCCGCCAGGAGAAGCGCGCCGCACGCAGCCCCCGCACCGAACCGACTATCTTCACCGAGCGCACCAGGTCACGACCGTTCATGCGGCTCACCCTGCCATCGAACAGGGCGGACATGGGCTCCGTTCAACTTCCGTTCACCCACGCCAGGACCCGTGGCCGGACCACATGCCCGGACCCGTGACCATGGGTGGCGAACCCTGGTGCGAAAGACGATCACATGGCATCGTCCGTAACGGCCGCCTCACGCGCACACCCCGGCACGTGCGCGCGACCCACGCCCACCCCGCGTACCCGCAGAGCCAGGGAGCCGCCCCATGACCACCGCAGCCAACGACACCCCCCTCTGGCAGCCCGGCCCCGACCGCATCGCCGCGGCCGCCGTCACCCGCTTCCAGAGCTGGGCCGCCCAGCGCTACGGAGCACCGGCCGAGGGCGGCTACCCGGCGCTGCACCAGTGGTCTGTGGACCAGCTCGACACCTTCTGGCAGGCCGTCGCCGACTGGTTCGACGTACGGTTCTCCACCCCCTACGAGACCGTCCTCGCCGACCGCGCCATGCCCGGCGCCCAGTGGTTCCCCGGCGCCACCCTCAACTACGCCGAACACGCCCTGCGCACCTCCGAGGACCCGCTGCGCGCGGACGCCCCCGCCCTGATCCACGTCGACGAGACCCACACCCAGGTCCCCGTCTCCTGGTCCGAGCTCCGCCGCCGGGTCGGCTCACTCGCCGCCGAACTCCGCGCCCTGGGCGTCACCCCCGGCGACCGCGTCAGCGGCTACCTCCCCAACATCCCCGAAGCCGTCGTCGCCCTCCTCGCCACCGCGGCCGTCGGCGCCGTCTGGACGTCCTGCGCCCCGGACTTCGGCGCCCGCAGCGTCCTCGACCGCTTCCAGCAGATCGAACCCGTCGTCCTGTTCACCGTCGACGGCTACCGCTACGGCGGCAAGGAACACCACCGCGCGGACACCGTCGCCGAGCTGCGCCGGGAACTGCCCACCCTGCGTGCCGTCGTCCACATCCCGCTGCTGGGCACCAAGGCCCCCGAGGGCGCCCTCGAATGGTCCGCCGTCACCGCCGCGGACACCGAACCGGTCTTCGAGCAGGTCCCCTTCGACCACCCGCTGTGGGTCCTCTACTCCTCCGGCACCACCGGGCTCCCCAAGGCGATCGTGCAGTCCCAGGGCGGCATCCTCCTGGAGCACTTCAAGCAGCTCGGCCTGCACTGCGACCTCGGGCCGGAGGACCGGTTCTTCTGGTACACCTCCACCGGCTGGATGATGTGGAACTTCCTGGTCTCCGGCCTCCTCACCGGCACCACGGTCATCCTGTACGACGGAAGCCCCGGCTACCCCGACGTCAGCGCCCAGTGGCGGGTCGCCGAACAGACCGGGGCCACCCTCTTCGGCACCTCCGCCGCCTACGTCATGGCCTGCCGCAAGGCCGGTATCCACCCGGGCCGCGACCTCGACCTCTCCCGCGTCCAGTGCGTCGCCACCACCGGATCCCCCCTCCCGCCCGGCGGCTTCCGCTGGCTCCACGACGAAGTGGGCGAAGACCTCTGGATCGCCTCCGTCAGCGGCGGTACGGACGTCTGCAGCTGTTTCGCCGGGGCGGTCCCCACCCTCCCGGTCCACATCGGCGAACTCCAGGCCGCCTGTCTCGGCACGGACCTGCGGTCCTGGGATCCGGCGGGCAACGCGCTCGTCGGCGAGGTCGGCGAACTCGTCGTCACCGCCCCCATGCCCTCCATGCCCGTCCGCTTCTGGAACGACCCCGACGGCAGCCGCTACCACGACAGCTACTTCGACATGTACCCCGGAGTCTGGCGCCACGGCGACTGGATCACCCTCACCGACCGCGGCTCCGTCGTCATCCACGGCCGCTCCGACTCCACGCTCAACCGCCAGGGCGTCCGGATGGGCTCCTCGGACATCTACGAGGCCGTCGAACGGCTCCCCGAGATCCGTGAGTCCCTCGTCGTCGGCATCGAGCAGCCCGACGGGGGCTACTGGATGCCGCTCTTCGTCCACCTCGCCGACGGCGCCCGGCTGGACGACGCACTGCGCGACAGCATCAAGCGCACCATCCGGGAGAACCTCTCCCCGCGCCACGTCCCGGACGAGGTCATCGAGGTCCCCGGCATCCCGCACACCCTCACCGGCAAGCGCATCGAGGTCCCGGTCAAGCGCCTGCTCCAGGGAACGCCCCTGGCCAAAGCGGTCAACCCCGGCTCGGTCGACAAGATCGAGCTCCTCCACTTCTACGTGGAACTGGCCCGCAAGTCCTCCTGACGCCCCCCGGCCGCGTCACACCCGTCCGCACTGTCAGTGCTCGTGATTACTCTGAGTGAGCATTGATCGACAGCGTACCGGGGGAGTCATGGCGCACACCACGCACAACGGGAAGAACACCACGGGCCGGCCGAACCGGCACAGCCGGTCGGCCGCGTCCATGCGCCGCGCGCTGCGCCGCGAAGCACCCAGCACCATCGGCCTGCTGGCCGACGAGCAGGACTTCGCGGCGATGCGGCGCTACCGCACCTTCACCTTCGACGACCACACCCTCTATCTCCAGCAGGTCGAAAGCCTGCTGAAACACCTTTCCGCACGCGGCGTGCACACCACGGTCGCACTCTTCGACCCCGAGGAGTACGCCGCGTTCTGCGCCGGGACGGGGCTCGCACCCGACACCCCGGCCAGCCGCAGCCGCTTCACCGCCGAGATCGCCTCCGCCGGGGCCACCGTCACCTACACCGGGCAGGGCCTCGACAGCCTGATCCCGCTCCTGGCCGACCGGGCCGCCCGCCGCGCCACCTGGGAGTACGCCACGGCGCGCCTGGCCGGCGTCGGCGCGTGCGCGGACTGCGGCCAGGACATCGGGCACTCCGCCTTCGACCGGGCCTCGCACCTGCTGCTCCGCGTCCTGGAGGCGGCGGGCCCCGGCACCCACCACATGGTCTGCAGTACCCCGGCCGAGGGTGCACACCTGGCCGCCGTCCTGTACACCGAACGCGACACCGCCGGACCGGCGCGGATCGGCTCCGAGGAGGGCGCCGAGTTCGTGACGGTGCTCGCGATGGCCATCGCCCTCGACAAGCCCGCCGGGCTCGTGCTCCGTACCAGCCGTCCGGGCACGGGGGAGCGAGTGCACGGCTGGCGGCTGAAGCGGGGCAGCCTCCTCCCGCTCAGCGCCGGTGAGGTCTTCGACGCCTACTGCACTGACGCCGAGACCGGCGAACCGATCGCCCCGGAGTCGCACGTGGAGTACTGCGCGGGCTTCGATATCGGTGCCGACGAACCGGGAGCGCACCACTGACACACCGAAGGGGCTCCCCGCCACCATCGGGCGGGGAGCCCCTTCACCACCACGGACGCTACTCGCCCGAGAGCACACCCTGAGCCGCGATCCGGGCCTCCTCGGCGGAGTCGGCCGCCCGTGCGGCCGACGCGGCACGCTCGCACTGCGCGAGCGTGTACTTCGCCAGCGTGGCACGCACATAGGGAATGGAGGCCGCGCCCATCGACAGAGACGTCACACCCAGCCCGGTCAGGACACAGGCCAGCAGCGGATCGGAGGCTGCCTCACCACAGACGCCGCAGCTCCTGCCCTCGGTCCGGGCCGCCTCCGCCGACAGCGCGACCAGATCGAGCAGCGCGGGCTGCCACGGGTCCTGCAGCCGGGACACGGCGCCGACCTGCCGGTCGGCGGCGAAGGTGTACTGCGCCAGGTCATTGGTGCCCAGCGAGAGGAACTCCACCTCCCGCAGGATCGAACGCGCCCGCAGCGCGGCGGACGGGATCTCCACCATCGCACCGAACTTCGCCTGGAGGCCCGCCGCGCGGCAGGCGTCGGCGAAGGCCCTGGCGTCCGCCCGGTCCGCCACCATCGGCGCCATGACCTCAAGGTGCACGGGCAGACCCTCGGCCGCCTTCGACAGCGCGGTCAGCTGGGTGGACAGCACCTCCGGGTGGTCCAGCAGACTCCGCAGCCCGCGCACGCCCAGCGCCGGATTCGGCTCGTCCGCGGGGGTCAGGAAGTCCAGCGGCTTGTCGGCCCCGGCATCCAGCACCCGTACGACGACCCGCCCCTCGGGAAAGGCCTCCAGCACCGCCCGGTACGCCGCGATCTGCTTCTCCTCGGACGGCGCCCGGCTGCTGTCGTCCAGGAACAGGAACTCGGTACGGAACAGCCCCACGCCCTCCGCGCCGGCCTCGACCGCCGCCGGTACGTCGCTGGGCCCGCCGACGTTGGCGAGCAGCGGGATCCGGTGACCGTCGGAGGTCGCGCCCGGGCCGGAGGCAGCCGACAGTGCGGCCCTGCGCGCGGCGGCGGCGCTCTCCATCTCCGCGCGCTTCTCGGCGCTCGGCTCGACGAAGATCTCACCGGTGCTGCCGTCCACGGCGATGACCGTGCCCTCGGCGAGTTCACCCGCACCGGGCAGTGCCACGACGGCCGGTACCCCGAGGGCACGGGCGAGAATGGCGCTGTGGCTGGTCGGGCCGCCCTCCTCGGTCACGAAGCCGAGCACCAGGGCCGGGTCGAGCAGCGCCGTGTCCGCGGGCGCCAGGTCCCGGGCGATCAGCACATAGGGCTCATCACTGTCCGGCACCCCGGGCATCGGCACCCCGAGCAGCCGGGCCACGATCCGGTTGCGTACGTCGTCGAGGTCGGCGACACGCCCCGCCAGGTACTCCCCGGCATTGGCGAGCAGTGCCCGGTACGAGGCGAACGCGTCGTAGACACCGCGCTCGGCGGTGCTGCCGACGGCGATACGGCGTTCCACGTCGGCGATCAGCTCGGGATCCTGCGCCATCATGGCCTGGGCCTCCAGCACATGCTGGGCCTCGCCCCCGGCCAGATTGCCGCGCGCGATCAGATCGGCCGCCACGGCTTCGACGGCCTGCCGGGCGCGCCCCTGTTCGCGCTCGGCGTCCTCCGCCGGAATCTGCTTGGCCGGCGGTTCGAGCACCGCAGTCCCCATGTGACGCACCTCGCCGATCGCCACCCCGTGGCTCACGCCGACACCTCGCAGCGTTGTCTCCATGTCACCCGTCTCCGGTCGTGCGGCGGCCCGTGCCTCCGCGGTGGATATCCAGCCGGCCGTCATCGGGCCGGGCTTGTCACTGCCAGCCGAACAAGGAGTCGCCGACCTTCACGTCACCGTCCTCGCGCACATCGGAGAGGGAGCCGACGGTGGCCTCCAGCGCGACGACCGGGCACACCGGCGACTTGCCGGCCTCCTCGACAGCCGCGGGGTTCCAGCGCACGATGCCCTGACCACGGGTGACGGTGTCTCCCTTGTTCACGAGCAGCTCGAAGCCCTCGCCGTTGAGCTGAACGGTGTCGATGCCGAGGTGGGTGAGTACCCCGTGCCCGTCCGTGTCCACGACGACGAACGCGTGCGGGTGCAGGGAGACGATGATGCCGTCGACCGGCGACACGGCCTCGGACGGCTCGCGCACGGGATCGATGGCGGTGCCGGGCCCCACCATCGCGCCGGAGAAGACCGGATCCGGTACCGCGGCCAGCCCGATCGCCTGTCCGGCAAGTGGGGACGTCACAGTGGTCATAGGGAGCCTCCCAGGGGCGGAGCTTGATGGGCGTCGTCACCGTCTGTGGAGGACGACGTGCTGTTCAGCAGCGTAAGTCATAAGAAGTCCCGGTTCTGCCCGAGTCCTGCCGATACGCGGCCTTAGCGTCACACCGGAAACGATTTGCCTCGACTCCCGGCTGCCTGTACTGTCGTACTCCTGCCTGGCCCCAGTGTGACTTTGAGTCGAGGGCCGGTGGCGACTTTCAAGCATTTGCTCTAACTGCGAAGTGGCACCCGTATGTCTGCGGGGGCTGGTCAAGGAAAGAGAAAGGGCCTGATAGAGTCGGACTCGCCGGAAAGGGAATCGCGGAAGCGAGGAACTGGAAAGCGAATCCCGCTTCGACTGGGAATCGGCACTCGAAAGAGTCTGATAGAGTCGGAAACG